>JBGPYB010000158.1:0-10653 GCA_041493035.1 Vicinamibacteria bacterium
CAACGGATCCGAACCTGCTCTACGAAATCCAGAGCCATTTGAAAGGGTTTCCTGTTTACACCGACGCGGACGTCGAGAGTTTCGCCCGGATCTACTACGACAAGAAGACCACCCAGGACCAGCTCTATGCGGCCCTGGCCCCCGTCGTCGAACGGGCTCGCGGACTGTCCGAGGCGGAGCAGCACGACTTCCGCGGCCAGCTCACCGACTACGTGCGCCTCTACGTCTTCCTCGCCCAGGTGCTGACCTTCGCCGACGCGGACCTCGAAAAGCTGTACGTCTTCGCCCGCCATCTACGGCGCTTGGTCAAGGGCGATCGCGTGGAGCTGCCTCGAGAGGTGCAGCAGAACATCGACATGGAGTCGTACCGCATCCAGAAAACGAGCAACGGGAAGGTCACCCTCGAGCGTAAGGGCGGCGCCCTTGATCCGGCAGGGACCAAGGGCCAGCACGGGCCGTCGCCGGAGGAGATGGAGCCGCTGTCGCAGATCATCGCCGAGCTGAACGAGCGTTTCGGCCTGGCCCTCGGCCCAGAGCACCGGCTCACTCTCCATCAAATGATGGAGAAGCTCGATACCGACGCGGCCCTGGATGCCAGCGCCCGAGCCAACACCCGAGAGAACGTGCGCCTGACCTTCGACCAGAAGGTTGAGAGCGTCATCCAGGAGATCGTCGACTCCAATTTCGATCTCTACAAGCGGATAACCGACGACCGGTCTTTCGGCGAGACGATCAAGAACTTCCTGTTCGACCAATACCTGCGCGCACACAGGCAAGCCGAGGAGCTGATCAAGCAGGGCGAGTCGAAGACGCTGGAGTTCAAGTCGACGCTACGCTGGAGCCTGAAGGAGGATCGGCAGGACGACAGGGGCGTGACCCACGCGGTCCTGAAGACGATCGCGGCCTTTCTCAACACGGAGGGCGGCGACCTGCTGATCGGCGTCGCCGACGATGGCTCGATCGTCGGCATCGAGCGCGACCAGCTGGAGAGCGACGACAAGTTCATGCGTCACCTGGCTCAGGTGGTCGGCAATGGCCTCGGCGATCGGGCCGGTACTTGCATCGATCCCAAGACGCAGATCGTGCAAGGCAGAGCCGTCTGCCTGGTGAGTTGCCAGCGCAGCCCGGAACCGGTCTTCCTGAAGTGGAAGGGCATGGAGCAGTCGCCTGGTGGAGACTTCTTCGTCCGCAGTGGGCCCGGCACGGTCAAGCTTTCGCCCGAGAGCGCACAGGAATACGTCCGGACGCGCTTCCCCAATGCCCGGTCAAGCACGAGCCCTGCCTGAGGCGTCGCGCCCGCCCAAGCAGCTCCATTCGGGTGTAAACTTCGGCCTTAATGGCCTGTCTCTTCTGTAACATCGTGGCAGGGAAGATTCCTGCGAAAAGGGCCTTCGAGGACGACGATCTTCTGGCCTTTCACGACGTCAACCCGCAGGCGCCGACACACGTCCTCGTGATACCGAAACGCCACGTAGCGTCACTCGCCGACCTCGCCCCGGGGGACGATACCCTCGTGGGATCGATGGTCCGCCGTGCCAAGGAACTGGGCCGTGAGGCCGGGCTCGGCGACCGCGGTTTCCGCCTCGTCTTCAACTGCGGCGAAGACGCGGGCTATAGCGTGTACCACATTCACCTGCACCTCTTGGGGGGGCGTGCCCTTGGCTGGCCTCCCGGGTAGGAAAGGCGACAGTTGAGCTCACAAAAACCCGCCGTCCCGGAGCTGAGCGAAATCGCGGGCCGGTATCAAATCGTCCAGAAGCTCGGTGCGGGCGCCTTCGGCACCGTCTACAAGGCCAAGGACAAAGTCCTCGGCCGGATGGTCGCCATCAAGACCATCCGTCTCGAGGGTCTCGCCGCCGCGGGCGCGAGCCTCGACGAGCTCCTCGAGCGCTTCACGCGCGAGGCCCAGGTCTCGGCCCAGATCAAGCACCCGAACATCGTCACGGTCTACGACATCGCAACGGCCGACGGCCTGACGTACCTGGCCATGGAGTTTCTCGACGGCGTGGGCCTCGACAAGGTGATCGCCGGCGGAAGGCTGTCGTTGGAGCGCGCGGCGTCCATGGCGGCCCAGGTGGCCGACGCCCTGGACTTCGCCCACAAGAACAACATCGTGCACCGGGACATCAAGCCCGCGAACATCATGATCGAGGCGGGGGACCGCGTGAAGGTCACCGACTTCGGCATCGCCAAGGTCATCAATTCCGGCGAGCACCTGACGATGACCGGGAGCCTGCTGGGGACGCCGTCCTACATGAGCCCCGAGCAAGCCCGAGGAGGCGACATCGACGGCCGGAGCGACCTCTTCTCCGTCGGCTGCGTGCTGTACGAGATGCTGGCGGGACAGAAGGCATTCCGCGGCGAATCGATCACCGCTCTCATCTTCAAGATCATCACGGAGGAGCCACCGCCGATACAGGCTCTCGATCCTTCGATCCCGGAGGAGATGATCCGGATCCTCTCCAAGGCCTTGTCGAAGGCTCCGGAGACGCGATACCAGTCGGGCCGCGAGCTTGCCGACGACCTGCTGGCCTTGACCCGCACGGGGACCTCACCGACGGTCCGCGTCGCGGAGACACCGACTTCGCGAAGCAGCCCCAACCTGACCACGAACCTCCCCACGATCCAGGTGTCGCCGACCGTGGCGGGAAGCGCCTCGACGCAAGCGGGGACTCCGACGGTGAGGAAGGCCACGCCGCCGCCACCACCGAGCGTGCCGCCCCGCGCCGCCGGCCCGACGCCCCACGTGCCTCCGCCGTCTCCCGTCCTGAGCCCCATGCCCGCACCCCAGAAGCGGTCGAACGCCGGGCTCTTCGTCGTGCTCGCGTTGCTCTTCCTCGTCATCCTGGGAGGCGGCGTGGGGGCGGGATGGTACTTCTTCCTGCGCAAGCCTCCCAGCTACGTCGCGGTGGCGCCGCCTCCACCCGACAGCATTCCGAACGCGACAGCGGTCACGGCACCTCCGCCGTCCACCATGGCCGAAGCCACGCTGGCGACGACCTTGCCGGCGGCGACTCAACCTCCCGTTACTGCGCCGGCGCGGGTCGCGGAGACGCAGCCGGCGGTGCGGGACACGCGTTCCAGCGGTCGCACGACGTCGGGAGGGCCACCGGTCGTCACTCCGCCGGTCGGCGAAACGACGGGCGGACGCGGCGTGGCGCAGGACGACCACTTCCTCGAGGAGGAAACGCCGCAGGCTGGCGGTGGCGACGCCGGGCGCCGGCTTGCCGATGCGTATCGCAGCGGGAGCTCATCGAGTGGAGGCGTGGGTGGAGGCGCGAAATTCTCTGAGCGCCCGCGGAGCCCGAGGAATCTGGCGCCCATCGAGAGGCCCGCCGTCGCGGCGATGCGCCACGTGATGAACGCCGAGGAAACGTATCAGCGGAAGAACGGCCGGTACGGCACGTTCTCGGAGATGGTCCGCTCCCAGGCCCTGCTGATGGACGTACCGATGCAGGACCGCGCGTTCCTCCGGCGCGGATACCGCTTCGAGATCGAGCTGGAGAGCAATGGCTACCGGATCGTCGCGAACCCCACCAGCCCCGGCACGCGCCCCTTCGTGGGCGACGACTCGGGGTTCATCCGCGCCGGCCTGGACTAGGCTTCAGAACTTCTCGGGAAGGCCCGACACGAGGTAGGGGGCGACCGCCTCGAAGAAGGCTTGTGCCTTGCCGACTTCGGCCGCCGTGAAGTCCGGGCCCGCCGCCGAGGGCGTCTCCCCCTTGCGGCTGATCTGCGCGACACCCACTGCGTCTCCCCTGTGAAGAATCGGCACCGTGATCATCTTCTGAATCGGGACGGGCTTGTCCCGAAGCTTCACGGTCTCGAAGAAGGCCACGTGCTTCACCAGCGGCACGCTGTTCATGGCCTCTCCCACCTTCTTCCCCAGGATGTTGACGGCGATCGAGTCTCGCTTCGTCACGGGGATCGTGCCGAGATTCACGAACTTTCGCGGGACGGCAAAGCGCAGGTGCTTCCCGTCGGTCGTCATCATCAGGATCGCGACCTCGTCGGTCTTGCAGCCAAAGGTCTGGCTGGCGACCTTCACGATCCTTTCGGCCATGTCGAGGAAGAGGTCCTGGGGGCTCTCCACCTCCCCCTTCTTCCCGGCCATCGCTCCCAGTAACTCGAGGAGATCCCTCAAGCGCATCCCTCCTGGCGCAAATTCCGCGGGGCGCGGAGTATAGCAGAGCACACACCCCGGAAATCGACGCCGCTGGCGTATACTCCCCCGCGTGTCCAGCCTCCTGGCGACGGCCGTTGGGTACGCGAGCACTCTCGCCATTTGGCTGGTGGCGGGCACGGCGCTCGCGTGGGGATGGCTCCCGGGACGCTGGCGCCGCCTTCTGGCTCTTCTGACCAGCGCGGCGGGGCTGGGCTTTCTCCTCGTGGCCGTGAACAGCGAGGGGCTGCGCGAGGCGCCGACGGTTGGCGTCTTCCTGATGGGCACGCCGTACGTGACGGAACAGGCCTCGGCGCTGGCCAGCCTCCCGTACTACGTCCTGACCGGGATCTGCCTCTTGCTGGGCACGGCCGGGCTCGCGGTCGGCGACGACCTGGCTCGGGTGCTGGAGCGGCGGTGGATGGCCACCGCCATCGCCCTGAGCCTCGCGGTGACGGCGACACGCTTCGCCATGGAAAAGACCGCGGCGCCGCCGTCGATCACCCAGCTTTTCGGTTTGATCTGGCTCGCTCCGGTCGTCGGCGCTTTCTTCTACGCCGCCCTCCGCGGCGAAGGAAGGGGATGGCCTGCCCTCGTGTCGGCGCTGGTGATCTATGGATTCGCGGTACGCGCCTTCGTCACCGCGCTGTATCTCGCGGCCACGACGCTGCACCTCGGCTCCCACTACGATCTCGGGACCGCGGCCGACGTGCGCACGCCGTGGGGCCGAACCCTGCACTTCGTTCCGGGGACCTTCGCGCAGTTCGGCGATCTGGTTCTCTTCCCTCAACTGGTGGTTTGGCCCGTCTTCACCGTCCTGTCTGGCGCCCTGGGCGCTCTCATGTTCCGCCTCCTCGTCGCCGCCAGGCCCTCGGTTCCCGGCAGTCCGTTCCGGGGCGACGCCTCCCTCGCCACCACGGACCGCTAGCTCGCCGCCAGGCGGCGAAGCCTCCGAATTCCCTGATTTGACGGGGTTTTTGGCCGCGTGGTAACTTTGCAGGTTCCATGACCTCGGCTCAGGATTGGAAGTCCACGCTCAACCTTCCGCAGACCGACTTCCCGATGAAGGCCAACCTCCCCCAGGCGGAGCCTCGTCGGTTGGAGGAATGGCGAACCGGGGATCTGTACGGGAAGGTGCGCGCTGCGCGGAAGGGCGCGCCCCCCTTCGTCCTCCACGACGGCCCGCCCTATGCCAACGGCCACATCCACATCGGCCACGTCGTGAACAAGGTGCTCAAGGACCTCGTGGTGCGGAGCCGCAGCATGGCCGGTCACGACGCGCCGTACGTCCCGGGATGGGACTGCCACGGCCTGCCCATCGAGCTTCAGGTCGACAAGGACTTGGGCTCGAAGAAACGCGAGATGACGCCTGTCGCGTTCCGAAAGGCTTGCCGAGCCTACGCCGAGAGGTTCGTGGCGATCCAGCGCACGGAGTTCGAGCGCCTGGGGATCCTGGGGGAATGGGACGCCCCGTATCTCACGATGTCCCCTACCTATCAGTCCACGATCGTGCGGCAGCTTGCAACGTTCGTGGAGAAGGGGCTCGTCTACAAGGCCAAGAAGTCGGTCCACTGGTGCATCTCGTGCCGAACCGCGCTCGCCGAGGCCGAGGTCGAGTACGACGAGACCCACGAGAGCCCGTCGATCGACGTCAAGCTCCCCCTCGCGGCCGAGGAGATGCCCAAGCTGGTGGCGCGGCACCCGTCCCTCGAGGGACGAAAAGTCTTCGCGGTCATCTGGACGACCACACCGTGGACGCTGCCGGCGAACCTGGCCGTCGCCTTCCACCCCGACGCCGAGTACGCCTTCTATCCCGCCCTGGGAAGCGCCGACGTCTTTCTGATCGCGAAGCCCCTGCGCGACACCGCCCTCGCCCGGTGGAAGGGACAGAAGCTCGGAGAACCCCTGGCCGAGGACAAGGGCGCCGCATTCGAGGGAGTCCGTTTCCGCCATCCCTGGATCGACCGCGATTCCCCCGGCGTCCTCGGCGACTACGTGACGATGGAGAGCGGCACCGGCGTCGTCCACACGGCTCCAGGGCACGGCTGGGATGACTACTTGACCGGCCTCCGCTACGGTCTCGAGATCTATTGCCCCGTCGACGAGGCGGGACGGCTGATGCCAGAGGTCGAGCGCTTCGCCGGGAAGAAGGTCTTCGACGCGAACCCCGAGATCGTTCGCCTCCTGGCCGAGACCGGCGTGCTTCTGTCCCACGGCAAGGAACGCCACTCCTATCCGATCTGCTGGCGTTGCAAGAACCCGATCATCTTCCGGGCAACGGAGCAGTGGTTCATCGCCCTCGACAAGAACGGCTTCCGCGAGAAGGCGCTCGAGGCCATCGGACGCGTTAAGTGGTATCCAGCCTGGGGGGAGGAGCGCATCCACAACATGATCGCCACGCGCCCCGACTGGTGCATCTCGCGCCAGCGTCTTTGGGGCGTGCCGATCCCGGCCTTCTACTGCAAGGCGTGTGGCGAGGCGATCCTGACTCCCGCCCTGGTCCATTGCGTGGCAAACCTGTTCGCGGCCGAGAGCGCCGACGTGTGGTACGAGCGTGAGGCCAAGGACCTTCTGCCGCAAGGGTTCCACTGCCCGAAGTGCAACGGTGACGTCTTCGAGAAGGAGAAGGACATTCTCGACGTCTGGTTCGACTCGGGGTCCTCCCACGCCGCGGTCCTGGGGCATCGAGCGGATCTCGCGTGGCCCGCAGACGTGTACCTCGAGGGAAGCGATCAGCACCGCGGGTGGTTCCACTCGTCGCTCCTGATCGGCGTCGGAACACGGGGGACGGCGCCCTACCGCCAGGTCGTCACCCACGGCTTCACCATGGATGGCGACGGTCGCAAGATGTCCAAGAGCCTCGGCAACGTCGTGGATCCGCAGAAGATCATCGACAGTCAGGGGGCCGAGATCCTGCGCCTCTGGGTTTCGATGGTCGACTATCGTGAGGACATGCGCGTCTCCGACGAGATGCTGAAGCGCCTCGGGGAGGCGTATCGCAAGGTGCGCAACACGTGGCGCTATCTCCTCTCGAACCTGTATGACTTCGACCCCGCGACGGACGCCGTGGCCGAGAGCGACCTGGACGAGATTGACCGCTACGCCCTGGCGCGCCACCGGCAACTCGTCGCCCGGGTCCGGGAAGCGTACGACGCCCTCGAGTTCCACGTCGTCTACCACCAGGTGCTTCAGTACTGCGCCGCGGACCTTTCGGCCTTCTATCTGGACGTGCTCAAGGACCGTCTCTACTGCGACGCCGCCGACGGGCCCCGGCGGCGCTCCGCGCAGACCGTCCTTCACAGGATCGCCGACGACCTCGCACGCCTCATGGCGCCGGTCCTTCCCTTCACCGCCGACGAGGTCTGGCCGCTCATTCCCGGCAAACGAGAGGACTCCGTCCATATAGCGCTCTTCCCGCGACCGGAGCCCGCCGACGACGCCATACTGGCGCGCTGGCAGGGACTTCTCGAGGCCCGGACGGTGGTGACCAAGGCCCTGGAAGAGGCTCGCGCCGCCAAGTCCATCGCCTCGAGCCTCGAAGCCCAGGTCGTGGTCCGCGGACCCAAGGCCATCCTCGAACCGCTTCGACGCCACGAGGAGGGAAGCCAGGTCTTCCCGGGAAACGTCGCCAACCTGTTCATCGTCAGCAAGGCGACCCTGAGCGAATCCGCGGGCCCTCTCTCCGTCGAAGTGAGCCGAGCCCCCGGAGGGAAGTGCGAGCGCTGCTGGACCTATTCAAAGAACGTCGGTCGTCTGGCGATCCACATGGGCGTGTGCGAGCGGTGCGCCTCGGTGCTCGAAGCCCGCGGGGTGGTCGCGTGAAGGGCCGGCTGCCCTTCCTTGGGATCCTCGCGAGTGTCGTGGCCCTCGACCAGGTCACCAAGTGGTGGATCCGCCGTGCTCTCGAGCTGCACGAACTTCGTCCCCTGATCGAGGGGCTCCTGAGCCTGAGCCACATCCGGAACCGCGGGGCGGCCTTCGGCATCCTTCAGGACGCGGACCTGCCCCATCAATCGGCCATCTTCTCGGCGATCAGCCTCCTCGCTCTCGCCTCCATCGCGTTCTACGCTCTTCGCTTGCCCGCGGAGGCGAGAGTGCCTCGCCTGGCTTTGTCTCTCGTTCTCGGCGGCGCCGTGGGCAACCTGATCGATCGAATCAGATTCGGCTATGTCGTCGACTTCATCCACGTCTACTGGAAGCACCACCAGTGGCCCGACTTCAACGCGGCGGACTCCGCGATCACCGTGGGCGTGACCCTGCTCCTGCTCGACATGCTGAAGACGCCCGAGGGGGAAGCCGCTCCAAAGACGAGCATCGCGGGGACGCCGACGCCCGCCGGAAGGACCGACTAGATGCATCCGCGCCTCTTCACAATCGAGCCCTTCGACTTCATGGGACGCAATATCGGGCCTTTGACCCTCCCGACCTACGGTGTCCTGCTGGCCATCGCCTTCGTGGCGGGACTCTGGGTCGTGGGACGCCAGGCGAAGCGGTCGGGGCTCGACGCCAACCGCATCACCGACCTCGCGGTGTACGTGCTGATCGCCGGGCTCGTGGGTGCCAAGGTGCTGCTGGTGATCGTGGAATGGCACTATTACTCGACCCACCCGGGGGACTTCTTTTCGATCCTCCAGAGCGGCGGCGTCTTCTACGGAGGCCTCCTCGCGGGCTTTTCAGTCGCGTGGTGGTACGTCGTGCACCACGGCCTCGACGGCTGGAAGACGGCGGATGTCCTCGCCCCAGGCGTGGCCATCGGACAGGCCATCGGGCGCCTCGGCTGCTTCGCGGCCGGGTGCTGCCACGGACGCTCCACGCACGTGGCGTGGGCGGTCACCTTTCGAGACATCTACGCCGCACGCACGGTGGGAACACCCATTGATGTCCCTCTGCATCCAACGCAGATCTACGAGTCCTTGGCGACGGCTGTCATCTTCGCGCTCCTGCTCTGGCTTTCGCGTCGCAAGCTCTTCGACGGGCAGGTCGTCCTGGCCTACGTCGTCCTCTATTCGGTGGCACGATTCAGCATCGAGTTCTTCCGCGGGGACTCGGCGCGCGGCTTCGTTTTCGGCGGACTTCTCTCGACATCACAGTTCATCGCCATGGCGCTGGTGCTGGCCGCGGGGGCCCTTTGGCCGTATCTGATGAAGAGGCGTTCGGCCCCAGCCGCCTGATCGTCGAAGCCGGGGCCGAGGGCGAGCGCCTCGACCGCTGGCTTTCTGGGCGCTTTCCGTCGGAGAGCCGTGCGCGAATCCAGAGCCTCGTGACCTCGGAGTGCATCCGTCTCGACGGCCGAGCAGCACGCTCGTCGGCGCGCCTCCGTGCCGGTCAGCTCGTGGAGGTCGACTGGCCGGCACCGGCTGCCGCGACTCCCGCTGCCGAGGACATCCCCCTCCGAATCGTCCACGAGGACTCCCGGCTCCTCGTTCTCGACAAGCCCGCGGGCCTGGTCGTCCATCCCGGCGCCGGCTCGCCGGCTGGGACCCTGGTGAACGCGTTGCTCCACCACATCCGCGACCTCTCCGGGATCGGCGGCGTGCTCCGCCCAGGAATCGTCCATCGCCTCGATCGGGGAACATCCGGCCTGATGGTCGTGGCCAAGGACGATGAGACACACCGCAGCCTGGCGCGCCAATTCGCGGACCGGAGGGTGGAGAAGGAATACCTGGCCCTGGTCCTGGGCGTCCCCGACCGCCGCGAGGGGACGATCGACGCCGCGATCGGACGTCATCCCGTCGAGCGCAAGCGGATGGCGGTGCGACCAGAGGGAGGGCGGCCGGCGCGAACGGTCTACGCGGTGGTCGAGATCTTCGACGGGGCGGCGCTACTCCGGGTCCGCATCCACACAGGACGAACCCACCAGATCCGAGTCCATCTCGCGTCGCTCGGGCACCCCGTGGCCGGCGACGCGCTGTACGGAGGAACTCGGACACCGGGATCGCGGAGGACCGCCGCGCGGGACGCCCTGCGTTCGCTCGCGAGGCCAGCTCTCCACGCGGCTCGGTTGGCGTTCGAGCATCCCGGAACGGGCGAGCGTCTGGTCTTCGAGAGCCCTCTCCCTTCGGACATCCTGGGCGCCCTGGAGCGCCTCCGGGAACCTCCTGTATGATGCTTCGCGTGAGCGAGGCAAAGGGCCGAAGGCTCGCGTCGAAGCGGATCTACGAAGGTCGCGTGCTCGCCCTCGACGTGGACGAAGTCGAAGAGCCCGGGGGCGTGCGGGGCGTCCGAGAAGTCGTGCGCCAGCAAGGCTCCGTGGCCGCCCTCGCCGTACATGATGACGGCCGAGTCGTCCTGATCCGGCAGTATCGCTACCCTGTGGATCAAACGGTGTGGGAAGTGCCGGCCGGAAAACTCGACCCCGGCGAGACTCCGCTCGAAGGCGCGCGGCGCGAACTGGAGGAGGAAGTGGGTCTCCGGGCCGCCCACCTCGAGCCGATGAGTGTCTTCTTTACGACGCCGGGGTTCTGCGACGAGACGATGCACCTCTTTCGGGC
>JBGPYB010000216.1:0-6306 GCA_041493035.1 Vicinamibacteria bacterium
AGGACGTCTGCCGCGGGGGCGACACGCTGCACGCGGAGCTGTCCGCGGAGGCACAGCGGCTCCGGCCCGGTGAGTCGGGGCTCCTCGCCCTCGACTGGAACAACGGGAACCGGACGATCCTGGTCGACCCGCGCCTCAGTGGCCTCGTGCTGGGCCAGACCCTCCACACCACCCGGGCCGAGATCTACCGCGCGCTGATCGAGGCGACGGCGTTCGGAGCCCGGGCCATCGTGGAACGCCTGCAGGAGTACGGCGTCCCCGTCGAGCGCGTGGTGTGCTGCGGGGGGATCGCCGAGAAGAACGACCTGTTCATGCAGATCTACGCCGACGTGCTCGGCCACCCGATGCTCGTGGCCGGCTCGCCCCAGACCCCCGCCCTCGGCTCCGCCATCTCGGCGGCGGTTGCCGCGGGAGTCCACCCGAGCTTCGAGGCGGCCCAGGCCCGGATGACGTCCCTGAAGGAGAAGGCCTTCACTCCGAATGCGGCCGCGCGGGCGGTGTACGACGAGCTGTACCTCATGTACCGGGAGCTGCACGACACCTTCGGCGGCGTCCCCGGTGCCAAGGCCGATCTCGCGACGCTCATGAAGAGGCTGCTCGCGGTCCGGGAGCGACAGGCGCACTAAGCGAGGATGGTGGCGATGGGTCAGGTGGCCGCGGAGCTGCGCGAGAGCGTCTACCGTGCCAACAAAGAGTTGGCCGGGAGCGGCCTCGTCCACGGGACGTTCGGCAACGTCTCCGGGGTCGACCGCGAGGCGGGGGTGTTCGTGATCAAGCCCAGCGGCGTCCCCTACGAGGAGCAGACCCCCGACCACATGGTGCCGATCTCGCTGGAGACCGGGGAGGTCGTGGACAGCCGGTTCCGGCCCTCCTCCGACACCCCGACCCACCTCGAGCTCTACCGGGCGTTCTCCTGCGGCGGGATCGTGCACACGCATTCCGAGGCGGCGTCCGCCTTCGCGCAGGCGCGGCTGCCGATCCGCTGCATGGGCACGACCCACGCCGATCATTTCCGAGGAGACGTGCCGGTGACCCGGCCCCTCACCCGGGAGGAGGTCGAGGGGGAGTACGAGCGCAACACCGGCCTGGTGATCGTGGAGTGCTTCCGGCAGGGCGCGATCTCCCCGGAGGAAGTTCCGGCGGTGCTCGTGGCCCAGCACGGCCCGTTCACCTGGGGGGCGGACCACTTCGCGGCGGTGGAGCACGCCCGGATCCTCGAGTACGTGGCCCGCATGGAGGCGAGGGTCCGCCTGCTCGCGCCCGACGCTTCCCGCCCCGAGGCCTTCCTGGTCGACCGGCACTTCCTGCGGAAGCACGGCCGGGGCGCCTACTACGGCCAGCGCTAGTGCGCAGCCTGCGCCTCCACGGCAAGGGCGACCTGCGGCTGCACGATGAAGACCGCCCGCAGCCGCGCGAGGGGGAGACGCTCGTGCGGGTCACGGCCGTCGGGCTCTGCGGCTCCGACCTCCACTGGTTCGCGGAGGGGGGGATCGGCGACACCGCCCTCGCCCGGCCCCTCGTTCTCGGCCACGAGCTCGCGGGTGTCACCGACGACGGGCGGCGCGTGGCGCTGGACCCCGCCATCCCTTGCCAGGCCTGCGACCTCTGCCTCGAGGGTCACCCGAATCTCTGCGAAGGAATCCGCTTCGCGGGGCACGGGGAGGATGACGGCGGCCTCCGGGAATGGCTGGCCTGGCCGGAGCGCTGCCTCGTCCCTCTCCCCGCCTCGCTCAGCGATGCCGATGGCGCGATGCTCGAGCCCCTGGGGGTCGCGCTCCACGCCGTGGACCTGGCCCATCTCCGCCCGGGATCCCGCGTCGGCGTGTTCGGCTGCGGCCCGATCGGTCTCCTCGTGCTCCAGGTGGCACGGCTTCTCGGGGCGGCCCGGCTCTTCGCCACGGATCTCGAGCAGTGCCCCCACCGCCTGGAGGCCGCGCGCCGCCTGGGGGCGGTCGTCTTCGCGGCCGAGGACGGGCGAGAGGCGCGAGCGATCCGCGACGCCCTGGGCGGCTCCGGGCTCGACGCCGCGATCGAGGCGGCCGGGGAGAACGCGGCGGTCGACGCTGCGGTCGAGGCGGTGCGTCCGGGCGCGCGGGTCGTCCTCGCCGGAATTCCGGCCGAGGAGCGCACGTCCTTCAGAGCCGCGACCGCCCGAAGGAAGGGTCTCACCCTGGTCCTGTCCCGTCGGATGAAGCACACGTATCCGAGGGCGATCCGCCTCGCGGAGAGCGGACAGGTGGACCTCCGTTCTCCGGTCACCCACCGCTTCCCTCTGGAGCGCGGCCCCGAGGCCTTCTCAGTCGCCGCGCGCCGAGAGGGACTGAAGGTGCTGGTCCAGCCCTGAGCGTGGCGCGCCGAGCGCACGTCGGCGAGGCCCTGTTCGACGCGGGCCAGCCCGTGCTGCTCCTCTCGTGCCCGCCCAGGCCAAAGACCCTGGACGGAAACGGGCGGTCCGAATAGAATTCCCTCGACTTCGAAAGGCAAGGGATCTCCTGTGATGGGTAAGGGTTCTTCGAGAGCCGGCTATGCGGCCCCCGCGTTCGCCCTGTTGGCCCTGGCCGCCGGTGCCGGGTGCCAGCGGGCCGGCGACGAGTCGACCAAGATCGTCAAGCTGGCCTTCGTGACCAACAACACGGCCGAGTTCTGGAAGATCGCCGCCAACGGCATCCACAAGTACGAGCGCGAGGCGGGCGTCCAGGTGGACATCAAGATGCCCCCCAACGGAAAGACCGAGGAGCAGAACCAGATCGTCGAGAACCTGGTCAGCCAGGGGTACGACTCGGTCGCTGTGAGCGCCATCGCACCGAAGGACCAGGTGGCGGCGCTGAACGCCGCCGCGGCGAAGACCCACCTCATCACCTTCGACTCCGATGCGTCCGAGACGAAGAGGCTCCTCTACGTCGGTACGATCAACTACGAGGCCGGCAAGACGCTGGGCGAGCGGATCGTGAAGCTCCTCCCGAACGGGGGGAAGATGGCCGTCTTCGTGGGCTTCTTCTCGGCGGACAACGCGGCGGAGCGCCTGCGGGGCGTCACCGACGCGGTGACAGGCCACGGCATCGAGATCGTCGAGAAGCGGGAGGACCAGACCGACCGGGCCAAGGCTCGCTCCAACGTCGAGGACATCCTGAACGCGAGGCCGGACTTGAGCCTCGTCTGCGGCCTCTGGTCTTACAACGGGCCCGCGATCGCGGCGGCGCTCGAGGGGACGGGCAAGCGGGGCAAGGTCCTGGCGGCGGTCTTCGACGAGGAGGACGGCTCCTTGAAGGGAATCCGGAGCGGAACCCTCGCCGCCACGGTCGTCCAGCACCCTTTCGAGATGGGGTATCGCTCGGCCCGGTGGATGCATCGCCTCGCCACCAGCTTCGACAAGGCGCGCGCCGAGATCCCCGCGGGTGGCATCGAGAACACCGGCGTCGAGGTCATCGACAAGGACACCCTCGACGACTTCGAGAAGCGGCTCGCTGAGTGGAAGAAGTAGCCTCCGAGCGCTGATCCCCGGAGTCATAGCGCTCCAGGGTGCCTCGCTCCAGCTCCGGCGCGGCGAGGTGCTCGCGCTCACCGGCGAAAACGGGGCCGGCAAGTCCACGCTCATGAAGGTGCTCGGGGGGGCTCTTGCTCCCGACGAGGGACAGATCCTCATCGAGGGGCGAGAGGTCCGCTTCGAGTCGGTCCGTGACTCCAAACGGGCGGGGATCGCGCTCATCTACCAGGAGCTGATGCTGGCTCCGAACCTCGACGTCGCCGGCAAAACATCTACCTGCGCAACGAAGGCCCCGCCCTGGGACTCCTGCGCGCGCTTCCGAGACGACGCATGCGGGCCTCGGCCTCGGAGCTGCTGCGGCGCGTGGGCCGGCAGCTTCGCTCGGAGGGAATCGCCATCGTCTACATCTCCCATCGCATGGAGGAGGTGTTGTCGCTGGCCGACCGGATCACGGTGCTCCGCGACGGGCGCCACGTGGGCGACCTCGATCGCGATACGGCCACCCACGAGAAGATCGTGAGCCTCATGGTGGGACGCGAGCTGTCGGCGAACTACTTCCCGGACCGCCCGGAGCGTGTCGCCACGGAGACGGCTCTACGAGGCGGCCATGGCGGCGCGGGCCCAGGAGGACTGATGGCCCAGGCACAAGCGCTCGAAGACCGAATCGCGAGGCCGCGATCTACGTAGACCAACGGCGGAGCTTCGGTAGAGCTAGGCTAGATGGAGAGCGCGCAGCGGCATAGACCGCCCCGACTTGGCGTGATGCGAGGCCGGTGATAGGCATGAAGTCAGAGCATCCCGGCCCTAGCATTTTGGGGTGCCGTGGAAGAGCGAGCGCTAGTCTAGAGTGCGAGTTGCCCGCCGTCGATGACGAGGGCCTCGCCGTGGATGAAGGACGCATCGTCGGACGCGAGGAACGCGTAGGCCGCCGCGACTTCCTCGGGCGTCCCCGATCGACCGAGAGGGATCATCTCCTGTTCGAACCGGGCCACGTCGGCGCGGTCTTCGATGGCCTCCGACAAGGGCGTCCGGATCTTGCCCGGGCAGAGAGCGTTCACACGGATGCCGTGCTTTCCTAACTCGACGGCCATCGTCTTGGTCAAAAGAAGCACGCCGCCTTTCGAGGCGTTGTAGTGGGCATAGTTCGCCTCGGCGGCAAGGCCGTTGGTGGAGGACATGTTGACGATGGCTCCCTTCCGGCCCGCCCCCACCATGAGGCGAGCCACCGCCTGAGCGACGAGGAACATGCCGCGGAGGTTCGTGGCGAGGATGCGATCCCAGTGCTCGGCCGTGATCTCGAGGAACCCTTCCTGCCACGCGATCCCGGCGTTGTTGATGAGAACGTCGACGGCACCGAGGCGGCGCTCCGCTTGGTCCACGAGCCTCAGGACGGCGTCCTCGTTGCTGACGTCGCAGGTCATGCCGCCGATCGAACCGAGGCCCTCCAACTCCCGAACCGTCTCCTCGACCTCGGCGGCCACGAGGCCGCACAGGAAGACGGCCGCCTCTTCTTCGAGAAAGCGCCGCGCCGTGGCCCGGCCTATGCCGCTGCTGCCACCGCTGATGAGAACGCCCTTGCCCTTGAGGCCCCTCACGTCGTCCTGCGCGTCACTGAGGCTCCACCTCTAGAAGAAGCTCCCGGTCGAACTCGGCGCCAATCCGTGGACGGCGCCCCTCGATCACCCCGAGATCCCTTCCGTTCGCGTAGTCGGAGACGCGATACGTGCCGGGCTCCAGGTCCCTCAGCTCGATCTCTCCCTTCCACGAAGGCGCGGCTGGAGGGAGGAAGAAAGCGTAGTACATCGTGCTCCCCTTCCGAATGGCGTAACCCTCCGGCACGTCGTAGCCGTAGGTGTAGAGGTTGAGGAACGTCCCTCGAGAGAGCAGCTTCGAGTTGTAGAGGTCCAGCCATTTCTTCCAGTGGGATTCTCTTTCGGGTGTGAGGAAGAGCGACCTGAACTCAGGATCGGCCGTCGGCAGGACGAACTTCGTCCCCACGATACCGCCCGTGCCCACGGTGGAGGCGAAGTCTCTTCCGGTGTCGATTTCCTTGCTCCCCTGTTGCTTTACCTCGGACAGCTCGACGTGGTCGCCGTAGACCGCGGCCTCGGGCCCGAGAAGCGCCTTGTACATCTTGATCCGACGTCGGACCTGGACGGATCCCACGGGGTCGGCGGTGACCGCCTGATCCATGTAGGGGAGCCATGCGAGGTTGGGGGGCGTTCCGCACGGGCAGATCTGCGTCACGGCTTCTGGCTTGAGCGCCCGGGTCACGTCGAAGATCGCCTGATAGACCGCTCCCATGGCGCGGATCGAATCTTCAGGGGAGGCGTGATGATGCCGGGGATTGTGGCAGGGTGGGACGGTGTACGAGTAGTCGAGCTTGTGGCCGTCGAATCCCCAATCGCCGATGAACCTCAGGGCGATCCGCTTGTAGTGCTCCTGAACCTCCGGCACCGCGGGACATAGGAGCGCGAGAGGCTCCTTGGGGGCCACGCTGAAGACCATCCGGGCAGGTCGCCCCTTCTCGTCGAGGATGAGCCAGTCGGGATGTTCCTTTGCGACGGCGACTCTCCCGTTACCCGACGGGAAGGGGCTCGTGCCAGCCTGGGCGGCAAGGGGCAGCCACCAGAGTTGCACGCGGATCCCTTGCTTGTGGTATTCGCTGACCATTCGCTCGATCGAGTCTCCCGGCAACGTATCGGATCGAGGTTCCCAGTCACCGTAGCTGCTGAACCACCGGTAGTCCAAAGTGGCCCGTCGAATCCCCAGCGCCTTGAGCTTCGGCACGATGCCGAGCATCTGATCGAGGGTGAAGTTGG
>JBGPYB010000130.1:0-13239 GCA_041493035.1 Vicinamibacteria bacterium
CTCGTGGGACAGCCCTCCATTCTCCTCGCCGACGAGCCCACGGGAAACCTCGACTCGAAGAACGGCGATGCCGTCATGGACTTGCTCCGGGAGCTGCACCGAGCGGGCTCGACGATCTGCATGGTCACCCACGACACTCGCTTCTCCCGGCACGCCGATCGGACCGTCCACCTCTTCGACGGGCGGGTGGTGGAGGAAAACGTCGAGCGCGGGAACGACGGCCAATAGCGGGCCAGCGCCGATGACCAGGGGCTGAGAGCGAGAATGATCGAGCTGCGCAACGTCGAGAAGAGCTACGACCTGGCGGGCGGGAAGGTCTGGGTCCTCCGCCGCATCAACCTCGCGATCCTCGAGGGAGACTTCGTGTCCATCATGGGCCCCTCAGGCGCCGGAAAGTCGACGCTCCTCCACATTCTGGGGATGCACGACGGGGCCTGGGCCGGCGAATACGACCTCCTCGATCAACCGGTCCACACGCTCGGCCGCAAGGAGCGCCTGGCGCTTCAGAAGAAGACCGTCGGCTTCGTCTTCCAGAGCTATCATCTCCTCGACGACCTCACGGTCTACGAGAACCTCGAGATCCCTCTCTCGTACCGCGACGTCAAGAAGTCCGAGCGCCAGGCGATCGTGGCGGACGTCCTCGACCGCTTCCAGATCGTCGGCAAGAAGGACCTCTACCCCGCCCAGCTTTCGGGAGGCCAGCAACAGCTCGTCGCCGTCGCCCGCGCCATGGTCGCGAGCCCCAAGCTGATCCTGGCCGACGAGCCCACGGGCAACCTCCACTCGAGCCAGGGGCGCGAGATCATGGACCTCTTCGGGAAGCTCAACGAGGAGGGAACCACCATCGTTCAGGTGACGCACTCGGAGCAGAACGCCTCCTTCGGCAAGCGCATCGTGAAGATGGCCGACGGCTGGATCGTTGACTAGGGCGCGGCCCGACGCCGCCGCGCCCCGGCGCTATAGTGTGGCGTGACCATGCCGGCCGCACCCCGTATCCTCATCGCCGACGACCAGGCCGACGTCATCGAGGCATTGCGCCTGCTCCTCAAGGGAGAAGGCTTCTCCATGGAGGCCGCCGCATCCCCCGCTGCCGTTCTCTCGTCCCTGGAGGCGCGTGAGTTCGACGTCGTCCTGGTCGACCTCAACTACGCCCGGGACACGACCTCGGGGAAGGAAGGCCTCGACCTTCTGACGCGTCTGCAGGCCCTCGACGCGACGCTTCCCGTGATCGTCATGACGGCCTGGGGAAGCGTCGACGTGGCCGTCGAGGCCATGCGCCGAGGGGCGCGCGATTTCGTTCAGAAGCCGTGGGAGAACGCACGCCTCCTGACGATTTTACGGACCCAGGTCGACCTCGGCCGAGCCCTCCGCAAGGGACAACGCCTGGAGGCGGAGAACCTGGCCCTTCGCCAAGCGCCAGGTCCGAAGGTCATCGCCGAATCGGCGACGATGCAACCCGTTCTCGAAATGATCGCGCGCGTGGGGCCGTCGGACGCCAACGTTCTCATCACCGGCGAGAACGGCTCCGGCAAGGGGACCGTCGCACAGGCGCTCCACAGCGCCTCGGGCCGCGCGGGAAGGCCCCTGGTCACGGTCAACGCCGGGGGGCTCTCGGAAGGCATCTTCGAGAGCGAGCTCTTCGGCCACGTGAAGGGAGCCTTCACCGACGCCAAGACCGACCGCGTCGGCCGCTTCGAGCTGGCGGACGGCGGGACTCTCTTCCTCGACGAGATCGCGAACGTTCCGATGAACCTCCAGCCGAAGCTCCTCCGGGTGCTCGAGACGGGGGATTTTGAGCGCGTCGGCTCCTCGCGAACCCGAAGGGCCGACGTGCGGGTCCTCTCGGCCACGAACGCCGACCTCCGGGCCGAGGTGGCGACGGGACGCTTCAGGCAGGACCTCCTCTTCCGACTCAATACCATCGAGATCCACGTGCCGCCGCTCAGGGAACGGCGCGAGGACCTGGCACCCCTGGCCCACCATTTCCTCAGGCAACATGCGCAGCGCTATCGGAAGTCACTCGCCGGCTTCGAGACCGCCGCCCTCCGGGCGCTCAGCGAGCATTCGTGGCCCGGCAACGTGCGGGAGCTGGACCACGCCGTGGAGCGCGCTGTTCTCATGGCGAGAGGCAGCGAGGTGCATGTCCAGGATCTGGGCCTCCGGAACGGCGGCGCCGAAGGCCCGACCCGCCTGGAAGAGATGAGCCTCGAGGACGTGGAGGCGCTGCTCATCAAGAAGGCCTTGGCGCGCTTCGAAGGCAACGTGAGCCGGGCCGCCCAGGCTCTGGGGCTCTCCCGCAGCGCTCTCTACCGGCGTCTTCAACGCCACGGGCTATGACCCGAAACCGGCGCCGTTGGTCCCATCTGAACCACGAGCGCCGTGTGCTGGCCCTGGCGCTGCTCGCTGGCCTCCCCGGGGTCCTTATCTCCGTCAGTCTCCTCTGGACCTTCGACTACTCCGCGAAGGTGCGGTGGACCTTCGCGCTCCTGGGGGTCGGCGCGTGGCTCGCCTTCGCCTTCGCTGCGCAGAACGCCGTCGTGCGCCCCCTCCAGACGCTGTCCAACCTCCTCTCGGCTCTGCGGGAGGAGGACTTCTCCTTCCGCGGGCGGGGCTCGGGGGACGACGCTCTAAGCCTCGTGATGCTGGAGATCAACGCTCTCGCGGGGACCCTGCGCGAGCAACGCCTCGGGGCCCTCGAAGCGACGGCGCTCCTGCGGAAGGTGATGCAGGAGATCGACGTGGCCGTCTTCACCTTCGACGAGGGGAGTCGTCTGCGTCTCGTCAACCGTGGCGGCGAACGCGTCCTGGGCCGGCCCGCCGAGAACTTGATGGGGCGCACGGCGGAGGAGCTGGGTCTCGTGCCGGCTCTCGCGTCGGAGGGCCCACGGGTCCTCGACATGAGCTTCCCGGGCGGACCCGGCCGCTGGGAAGCGCGGGTCGGGACCTTCCGACAGCGAGGCCTCCCCCACCGATTGCTGGTCCTCGCCAACGTGAGCCGGGCCCTCCGCGAGGAGGAGCGCCAGGCTTGGCAGCGCCTCATCCGCGTCCTCGGCCATGAGCTGAACAACTCCTTGACGCCGATCCGGTCCATCGCCGGGAGCCTCGAATCCTTGATCGCCCGAGAGCCGCGTCCCTCTGACTGGGACGTCGACATGCGGAAGGGGCTCTCGGTCATCGCGACGCGCGCCGAGGCCCTGGGACGCTTCATGGAGGCCTACGCGAGGCTCGCCCGCCTCCCGGCCCCCGAGCTCGAGCCCGTCGAGATCGGCGCCCTGGTGCGGCGTGTCGCAGGCCTCGAGACGCGCCTTGCGGTCTCCGTCAGCCAGGGCCCGGAGACCCGTCTTCTCGCCGATCCGGGACAGCTCGAGCAGCTTCTGATCAACGTCGTCCGCAATGCCGCCGATGCGGCTCTCGAGAACGGTGGCGGCGTTCGCGCGGCGTGGAGGGTGCTCGACGGAACCGGCCGGGAGCTCGAGGTGTCGATCGACGACGACGGTCCCGGCCTTTCGAACACCGCGAACCTCTTCGTCCCCTTCTTCACGACGAAGCCGGGAGGATCCGGCATCGGCCTCGTGCTGGCCCGGCAGATTGCCGAAGCCCACGGCGGCGCGCTGACGCTGGAGAACCACGCCGCAGCCCCCGGCTGCCGCGCGCGGCTGCGGCTCCCTCTGTAGGAGAGCATGAGCACCTGCGACGAGTGGAGCGGCTCGGTCGATTGGTACGCCGAGAACATGGGCGAGGAAGGCGACGCCCTGAACCGCGAGCTGATCCGGCCGATCGTGCTCCAGATGCTGGGCGACACCGGAGATCGGTTGGTCGTGGATTGCGGTTGCGGCAGCGGCTATCTCACCGCCGAGCTGGCCCGACGATCGCGAAGGGTCGTGGGCCTCGATTTTTCCCCGGGCTTCGTGGCGCTCTGCCGGCGGAAGTACGCCGCCGCCCCCAACCTGGAGTTCCTCCAGCACGACGTCACCCGCCCGCTCCCCTTCGACCAAGAGGCCGTGGACGCCGTCCTCTGCAAGATGGTCCTGCAATACGTCCCTGAGATCGCGACGTTCGCCGCCGAGTCCTGGCGCGTGCTCCAGCCGGGCGGGACGCTCGTCGTGGTGGTCGATCACCCGCTCTTCAAGCTCGCCGAGCGGGGGGACTACTTCGACGGACGGCCCCGAACCAAGCTGTCTCTCTGGGGTCGCGTCGAGCTGACCTGGTACCCGCGGACTCTCGCCGACTACGTCGGGACCTTTCTCGGCCACGGCTTCCGGCTCGTCGGTCTCATCGAGGTCCCGAAGGAGGAAGAGGACGGAGGGCGAGTTCCGCGCATCCTGGCGCTCCACCTCTCCAAGTAGCGCCTCAGCCGAGGGCCCGCCGAATTGGCCCGCGGCTTGCACTCAAGGGCTACGACTCACCGAAGCGAGAAGGGCAGACGGGGGCAAACAGCTCTTCCGATTCGACTTGAGCTTTTGCCAAGGCGTGGCTCACGCGACACGGCCCGTGGCCGTGAGACCACTGCCCAGAGAAGGAGACCCATGAACGTTCACGTGCGTCCCGCATGCCTGCAAGACGGAGTGGCCGTCCTCGGACTCCTGGAAGATGTCGGGTACTACCCCGAGCCCTTGGCCTTCGCCCAGACCTATCGGAAGACGATGACCGACCCCCACTTCCTGGTCCGGGTCGCCGAGGCCGACGGGAAGGTCGTCGGGATGGCGTCGCTGTCGATGCGCTATCAGATCGGTCTCGGCGGCCTCGTCGCCTCCCTCGACGAGCTGGCCATTGCGCCGAAGCAGGACCCGCGGGTGAACAAGCTCCTCCTCCAGGCGACCGTCGGCAAGGCGCGATCGCTGGGAGCGCTTCGGATCGTGCAGCGAGCCAACGAGGGGACGCCGCCGCCCCGCGCCGCGCAGATCCGTGCCGCCGCCCTCGCCCGCGAAACGGCCCTCGCACAGAGCGCATAGGCCGGGTGACAAGGCGACGCGCGCGGCCGGATAATGGCCGCGCGTGGCGCAAAACGAGTCCCTCTCCCTCGCCGGACCGGCCGGACGCCTCGAAGCCCTCCTCATGTACCCGGAAGGAGAGCCGGTGGCCGCCGCTGTCGTCTGCCACGCGGATCCGCGGCAGGGCGGGATGATGCACTTCAGGGTCGTCTTTCGCGCCGCGAAGGCTCTCCAGGAGAAAGGGCTCGCGGTGCTCCGCTTCAACTTTCGCGGCGTGGGGCGCTCGGAGGGCGTTCACGACCACGGTCGCGGCGAGCAGGCCGACGCCCAGGCGGCTCTCGACGAAACGGCCCGGCGATTCCCGCGAGAGCCGCTGCTCCTCGGGGGCTTCTCGTTTGGCTCCGTTGTCGCCGCTCGCGTGGCGGCGTGCGACGCCCGCGTTCGCGGGCTGTTTCTTCTAGGCTTTCCCGTCGCCCGTTTCGACGACCTCGGCTTCCTCGGCGCCATCCGGGTCCCACGCCTCTTCGTCCAGGGGGATCGAGACGCGTTCGGGACCGGCGAGGCGCTTCGGGTCGTCGTCGAGCCGCTGCCCGAGCCACGCGTTCTCATCGTCGTCCCCGAGGCCGATCACTTCTTCGGAGGGAAGCTGGACGTCCTCCACGAGGCGATCACGACGTGGGCCGCGAGCCGCCCGTGGCAAGCGACGTGAGCCGCCGTCACGACCGCGACCTTGGCATGAGCCGGCGCATCACTCGCCGCGACTTCCTGAACGGCGCGGCGGTGGGCGTCGGGACGATCCTTTCGGCTCGCGGCGCCCTCGCCGGGAACGCGACCGACCTCGATGTCGAACGGGCGGCCGGCTACTACCCGCCGGCGCTCACCGGCCTTCGGGGAAATCAGGAGGGCTCGTACGCGGTCGCCCACTCCCTCCGCGACGGGGCGTTCTGGCCTTCCGCGGGAGCCGCTGAAAAAACCGGCGAGACCTACGATCTCGTCGTCGTGGGAGGCGGCCTGAGCGGACTCTCGGCGGCGTACCTCTTCCGACAAGGCGCCGGTCCAGGAGCCCGCATTCTGATTCTCGACAATCACGACGACTTCGGCGGCCACGCGCGACGCAACGAGTTTCGCCACGGCGACCGGCTGCTCCTCGCGTACGGCGGCACCCAGTCGATCGACAGCCCCTCGAAGTGGAGCCCGGTGGCCAAGCGACTCCTCCGCGATCTGGGGATCGAGACGAAGCGCTTCTACCAAGCCTACGACCAGAAGCTCTACTCCTCGATGAAGCTCGGGACCGGCGTCTTCTTCGATAAGGAGACTTTCGGCGCCGATCACCTGGTAACGGGTGTGCGCACCCGGCCGCATCGCGAGTGGCTTGCCGAGTCGCCCCTTTCCGAGACCGCCAGGCGCGACATCGAACGCCTCCACACCGACACGCGGGACTACCTGCCGGGGCTGCCGCCGCGCGAGAAGGAGAGACACCTCGCGAAGACGAGCTACGCCGACTTCCTCACGAAGACGGCCGGGGCGAGCGCCGAGGTCCTCCCCTTCTTCCAGAGCCGGACCCACGACCTCTGGGGGCTCGGAATCGACGCGGTATCCGCCCTCGAGTGCGCGCAAGCGGGGGACGACTACGGCTTCGGGTATCCGGGCTTCGGCGGCCTTGGCCTCCGGGACGACTCCCGCGAGGAACACGAGGAGCCATACATCTTCCACTTCCCCGATGGCAACGCCTCGATCGCGCGGATGCTGGTCCGCGCCCTGATGCCGCGCTCCGCCCCGGGGCACACGATGGAGGACATCGTGCGGGCTCGCCTCGACTACGCCCGCCTCGACGATCCCGCGTCGCCGGTGCGGCTGCGGCTGAACAGCACCGTCGTCCACGTGAAGCACGTCGGGGACCCTGCCTCGGCGCGCGAGGTCGAGGTGGCCTATGTCCGCGGCGACAAGCTCAAGAGCGTTCGCGCGGGGGCGTGCGTTCTCGCCTGCTGGAACGGCGTCGTCCCTCACATCTGCCCGGAGCTGCCTCCCGCACAGAAGGATGCGCTCGCGTACGGCGTCAAGGTCCCGTTCCTGTACACCCACGTCCTGATCCGCAACTGGACCTCCTTCCAGAAGCTCGGTGTCCACCAGGTGAGCGCGCCGGGCAGCTACCATTCGTGGGTGAGCCTGGACTTCCCGGTCAGCCTCGGCTCCTATCGCTTTCCGCGCACTCCCGAGGAGCCGATGGTCTTGTTCCTGATGCGCGCTCCTTGCCGGCCTGGGCTGCCGGCTCGGGACCAGCATCGGGCCGGACGCATGGAGCTTCTCGCCACGACCTTCGAGACGATGGAGCGGAGCATCCGGGACGAGCTCGGCCGGATGCTTGGGGGAGGCGGCTTCGATCCGGCCCGGGACATCGAGGCCATCACCGTGAACCGCTGGGCCCACGGCTACGCGTACTACTACAACACGCTCTTCGACCCCGACTGGTCCGAGGATGAGCGCCCCTGCGTCGTCGGTCGCCAGCCCTTCGGCCGAATCGCCATCGCGAACTCCGACGCCGCGGCCAGCGCCTACACTCAGGCCGCCATCGACCAGGCCCATCGCGCCGTCGGAGAGGTCCTGGCGCACCGTGGCTGAGACGTCGGTCCCCTGGCTCCGCTCCGCGGTCGTGCTGTTCGTGGCGTCCTTTTCCCTCTGGCTACTCGGCATGCACCTCCACGGCGGCCGCTCGCCGCTCTGGCACAGCCCGGTGGACCAGCACACGCAGCAGGCCCTCTCCTGGCTCCACGGACGGATCGACCTCGACGAGCAGTCCGAGGAGATGGAGATCGCTCACTACCGTGGCCGCTTCTTCAATAGCTTTCCGCCGACGCCGACCCTCATCGAGCTTCCGTTCGCGCTGGTCTTGGGCCGGCGAACACCCAGCTCTCTGGTCCTCTACGCGTTCTGGTATCTCGCTCTCCTGTCGCAGCACCGCCTCCTCCGCCGACGTGGTTTCTCCGAGGCCTCGGCCATCGGGGCGCCCCTCGCCTTCCTGTTTGCGACCAACGTCTACGTCTCGTGCATTCACGCCAACGTCTGGGCACAGGGCCAGAGCCTCGGCGATTGCCTCGCGCTGATCGGCCTCGGCTTCGTCGCGGCCAACCCGCGGGGCGGCCTCCTGGGGCCCGGCCTCGGCTATGCCGCCCTCTCCCTCGCGGTGGGATGCCGGCCCTTCTACCTCTTCATGGCGCCGCTCTTCGTCGCTATCGATGTGACGACGAACGGTCGCGGTCTCCGGAAGACCCTCGCCTCGGCGACCGTGTCGATGCTCCCTTACGGCATCCTCCTCGCGGCCTACAATGCCGCTCGCTTCGGTAACCCGCTGGAGTTCGGCCACCACTACCTTCCCTGGCCCCAGCGGCTTCCCCACGGCATGTTCAGTCTCCACTACGTACCGTGGAACGCCTACCACGCCTTCCTTCGCCTGCCCGTTTGGTCTTCAGAGTGGCCCCACCTGCGCTTCGACACCTTCGGCACGGCCTTCTGGTTCAACAACGCTCCCCTCGTCATTGGTGTCGTCGCCCTCGCGACGGCTCGGCTCGACCCCAGGATCAGGTGGACGGCGGTGTTCGCGCTCGTCAGCACCGGACTCGGGGTCCTGATGTATGAGTCGGCCGGGAGCCGGCTCCTCCCACCGGGCGTCGTCGTGCCGGGCTCCGGCAACCACCAGTTCGGCTTCCGCTACTTCATCGATCTGCTGCCGACAGCCTTCGTGGCTTTCGCTTTCGCGCGTCGCCGCTTCACGCCTCCAATGATCGCAGCTTCGCTGGTCTCGTTTGCGTTGAACCTGTACGGCTTGGCCTACTGGCGGGAAGCGCGGTTCGAATCCGACGAAGCGAGGGCCGCGGCCACCACCCATGCGCTCGACCAGGCCCACTGGAAATTGAAGCCCCCGATACGCCCGTCCACGTCCAGGATCTCGCCGACCAGATGGAGACCCGCGCACTTCCGCGACTCGAGGGTCGCCGGATCGACCTCGGTGAGCGGCACGCCTCCGGCGGTGACCTCGGCGTAGTTGTAGCCACGGCTGTCGCGCACCGGTAACGGCCACTCCGTCAGAGCGCGGACGAGCCGCCTCCGCTGCTCACGCTCGAGACGGCCCGCAGGTGTCGATGGCGAGATGTCGAGGGCAACGAGGATGGCCTCCGCGAGTCGCGCCGGGAGACGCCTTGCAAGAGCGGTGCTCACCAGCGTGCGAGGGGCACGGCGCGCGGTGGTGAGAAGCCACACATCCAGGCTCTCGAAGCTCTCACCGGGGATCAGGTTCAAGGAGACGACCACGGGTAGGTTCTCCCTCTGAGCGCCATGCCAGAACCGGGAGGCGTCCAGAGCCGCGGGGCCGCTCACGCCGAAGTGGGTCCACAGTAGCGGGCCGGCCACGTGAACGGCCTTCTTCCCGTCGACGCGGAGCGTCACGATCGCGTCGTGCGAGACGCCGGAGAGGCCAACGTGGAACGTGCCGTCCAGGACGAGCGGAACGAGCGCGGGCGTTCGGGGAACCAGGGTGTGACCGAGGGCTTCGGCCAGCGCGTACCCGCCGCCGTCGCTCCCGGTCTTCGGCAGCGAGAGCCCGCCGGTCGCGAGAACGACGTGTCGCGCGATCCACGCCCCGGCGGAGGTGTGGATGTGGAAGGCATCCGCTTCACGCTGGATGCTCAGGACGCGATGGCCGGCGAGGAGCCGGGCTCCGCAGCGTTCCGCCTCGGCTACGAGGGCGTCCAGAACCGTGCGCGCTTTGTTCGAATCGGGAAAGAGCTTCCCGCCCGGCTCCGCGTGGAGCGCGACGCCGATGTCCCGAAAGAAGGCCGCCGACGCGCCCGCAGAAAATGCCGCCAGGACGCGTCGGACGACGTGACGCGACCCTCCTTGAAAGTCCGCGGCATCCACGACGCTGTTGGTGACGTTGCAGCGTCCGCCCCCACTGATCAGGATCTTCGCCCCCAGCGTCTGGGCGCCGTCGAACGCGACGACCGTGGCGTCCGGCCGATGGCGCGCGGTGAAGATGGCCGTGGCGAGACCTGCGGCCCCGGCCCCAACGATGGCCACGTCGACGCGGTTGGTCACGGCGCGGGCCGGAAGCTCACTCTCTGAGGTTCAGGCCCAGGCCTCCGCTGTCGGCTCTCTCTTCCTCCGCCTCGGCCTCAGGACGAAGACGATAGGGGAAGAGGTTGACGACAAGGGAAGCCACGAGTGCCGCGACCACGTGGACGACGAGAGGAAAGCCGCCATGGAGAAAGAGGGCCACGACCACGACGTAGGCCGCGAGGAGCGGCGCCGTATACGCCGAGAACACCGTGCGCTTCGTCCACGCATAGGCCGCCGCGAAGAGCGGAAGAGTCACGTGAGGCCCAAGGGGAACCGGGGCCAGACAAAGGGCGCCCAGCTCGAGCGCCGAGGCGATGAGAAGCCCGCGGATGAACTCGATAGACGTACGCCCCCGCTCGTAGAGATACGGGAAGAGCGCGCCCGCCAGCACCGCCGCGAGCGCGCCCTGGGCCGGCACGTCGGGCAACCCCAGGGTCTTCAACACGACTCGCCCGTAAACCAGGACGAAGACGACCGGAGAGACGTTCCGGAGGCGCTTCACGAAGCGGCGCTGGGGAAGGATGAAGTGATCCAGCAGCAGATAGCCAATGTAGCCGTACGCGGGGAGCACGGGCGGCATCGTTCGAGTCTTCCAGAACACCAAGAGCGCCAGGGCCATGGGTGGCACGAACTCGTAGTTGCGGGGCCAGGGCGCCGGGAGGCGATAGACGACGTTCATGCGAAGGTCGGCTTTCACGCCCGGAAGGAGCGAACGGTCTACCCGCCGACGCAGCTCGGCGAGCAGCTCGGCGATCCCCTTCTCCTCGCCCATGGAGCGATAGGGCGCCGGATCGATGGGCTCGTGGAAGCGAACGCGGATGCGCGCCGGTCGTGGAAGGGACTGCGAGTACGGCCAGGCCCGGTAGGCTCCGGCGATTGTGGCCGGAACGAGCGGTGCGCCTGTCTCCAGGGCCAGGCGCGCGGCGCCCTCCCGAAGCGAGGACTCCATCCAACCCGTGCGCGAACGCTTCCCTTCGGGAAACAATCCCACGACCTCACCGGCCTCGACAAGGGCCTTGGCGCGCTCGTAGGCGAGCCGGCCCTTTCCCCGGCGGATGTCCACAGGGAACGCGCCGAACGCGCGCATCAGCGAGCCGAGGATCGGCACCCGGAAGAGCGCGTCCCAGGCCATGAACCGGATCGGTCGCTCGACCTGGAGCGAGAGGAGCAGGGGATCCAGATAGGATGGGTGGTTGGCCGCGACGATGGCCGGTCCCTCCTTCGGAAGGAGGTGTTCGTCGAGGCAGTCGTAGGCGAATAGGACCTTGAAGAGCGCCTCCACAAGAGCGCGGAGCGCGCTACGCACCGGCGGCTTCCCTCTCGGCCAAGACGCGCCCGACGCGGTCGGTGTCCTCCCCCAGGGTGCGACCGCCCAGGAGGTAGCAGATTCCCGAGGCCGCCATCGCCAGGGTCGTGAGAAGCATCGCCTTGCCCAGGTCGCCGGTCCAGTCCGAGAACTTACCGATCAGGATCGGCGATGGGACGTCCCCGAGGAGGTGAAAGACGAAGATCGATGCGCCTATGGCGGTCGCGCGGATCTCGGGGAGCGCGACGTTGACGAGCACCGCATTGGCGGGGCCGGTGTTCAGGAACACGAAGACCTCGGCCAGGAAGATCGCGGGGAGGTAGACCTCCCGGTTGGGGGACGTGAGGCCGATGTAGGCCGCGGGGACGCCAACGAGCATCCCCCACCCCGAGACGAGGAGGTAGGCCTTCTTCGTCCGCTTCAGGAGCCAGTCACCCAGGAAACCCCCGAGGAACGTCCCGACGAGACCGGCCGCGACGGTGATGCCGCCAAACAGGGTGTTGGCCTCGTCGAGGGGAATGCCCCGCAGGCGGTGGAAGAAGGTCGGCACCCAGAAAGCCAGCCCGCCCAGGGCAAAGGTCATGGACGCCATCCCGAGGGTCGTCCAGACGAAAGAGGGGACGCGCAGGAGGCCGAGAGCGGCCCACGGGTCGAAGGTGTGATGGGTGCGGACGACGCCATCACTGGCGCCCCGAGGCGGTTCCGCCATGCGGAAGGCCAGAAGGCCCAGGACGAGGCCGGGCGCGCCAGCGACGTAGAACGCGTGGCGCCAGCCGTAGTGCTGGCCCACGAAGCCGCCCAAGAGAAAGCCCAGGGCGCTCCCCACCGGAATGGCCACGTAGAAGAACGAGAGCATGCGGCCACGCTTCTCCTTCGGGAAGAGATCGCTGATGAGGGTGGGGGCGACACCGCCGAAACCGGCCTCCCCGACGCCGATGAAGGAGCGCGCCGCCAGGAGCTGGTGGTAGCCGGCCGAGAGCCCCGACGCCACCGTCGCCAGGCTCCACACGAGGACGCCGCCCCCGACGAAGAAGCGTCGAGGGAAGCGATCAGCCAGGGCCCCGGCCACCGGCGACGCCCCCATGTACGCCACCATGAACATCGAGCCGATGAGGCCGAGCTGCGTGTCGTGGAGGCTGAACTCCTTCTGGATGAGCGGCGCCACCGCCGCGATGACGTAGCGGTCGATGTAGTTCAGGAAGTTCACGCCGAAGAGGAGGGCGACCGCCAGGCGAGCCTGGGTCGGCGTGATCGAGCCGGGGAGCATCTCCGGGAATTCTACACGCCTTGGTCTTCGCTCCTGGGATTACAGGCCCTCGGCCAGGCACTCAGCGACGAGCGCCGATTGAGTCACACCTTTCTTCTCGGCCTGAGCCTTGACGCGGTCCACGATCGATTCAGGAAGATAGTACTTGGCCTGCACCGGCCGATCCGCGGGCAACTCCCGGAGCACCTCGCGAACGATTTGGTGCAGCTTCGCCTCGTCACGCGCATGGACGCTGACGCTCATTTCGAAGCGATACCGCCCCTGGGGTGTCCGACTGAGGTTCCGTATCCCATAGTTCGGTCCGATCTTCCGCAGCTTCCGGTTGATCCTCCTTTGCAGCTCGACGTAGTCTTTCGAATCAATCTTCTGCATACCTCACCTCATAGGATCAGGATCGTCAGCCCTTCGTCGGCACGAGCGGTTTGACCAACTCAGGAAGGCGAAGCCCCTCCATGCGTGCCCAGAACGATAGTACTACCATCGATGGTACTGCTCAGGGCTCAGAACGGCGGCACGCAAGGTGGCTTACAACTCGCCACGGAAGGCGCGCTGGTGGAGGAACTTCCAATCAGTCATACTCGGCTGGCGGGAGAACGTCGCATGAAGAAGAGAAGCCTCTTTCGCGC
>JBGPYB010000128.1:0-13570 GCA_041493035.1 Vicinamibacteria bacterium
CCGAAGGAGCCGATCTCGGAGAGAACGCTCCCGTTGAAGGTCCCTTTGGCCAGGCGCTTGATGCGTGCCTTGGCCTCGTCGGCCGCGGTGATGTCTACGCCCGCGTCGCGGTAGTCCATTTCGGGCGAAATTCTATCATCCGCCTGCACCTCGGCCTTGCCGCCCACGGAAACGCGGCTGTAAGATGCCGGTCGGCTCGGGAGGAGGCACAAATGATCAAGGAAGGACAAGAGGCGCCGGACTTCACGCTGCCGTCCTCGGGGGGCGGAGAGATCTCCTTGAGGGCCCTCAGGGGAAAGAACGTCGTCTTGTATTTCTATCCCAAGGACGACACGCCTGGCTGCACCAAGGAAGCGTGTGCCTTTCGCGACTCCCAGTCGAAGATCAAGAAGTCGGGCGCTGTCGTTCTCGGCGTGAGCCCCGACTCGCTGGCCTCCCACGACAAATTCCGGACGAAGTACAAGCTGAACTTCCCCCTGCTGGCCGACTCGGACAAGGCGGTGGCCAAGAAGTACGGTGCCTTCGGCGAGAAGGTGATGTACGGAAAAAGGGTCGTCGGCATGATCCGCTCCACCTTCGTGATCGACGGCGCGGGCGTGGTGCGGAAGGTCTTTCCACGCGTCCGGGTAGACGGCCACGACGAGCAGGTCTTAGGGGCGCTGGACGGCCTTTGACCGTCGAGGGGCTCGAGCGCGTCCTGGAGGAGCGGCGGCTCGTCGTCGAGGAGGCCCTCGTTCGCCTCGCGCCGGTGAGCGAAAGCCCGACCGTGGCGCTCGCGGTGGCCGACAGCCTCCACGCACCAGCGAAACGCCTCCGCCCGATCCTGGTCCTGCTCGTCGCGGAAATTCTGAAGGGCGACCCCAAGAGCGTTCTGCCCGCCGCCTGCGCCGTGGAGATGGTGCACACGGCGAGCCTGATCCTCGACGACCTTCCCTGCATGGACGATGCGTCTTTGCGTCGCGGTCGGCCCGCCTGCCACGTGACGCACGGCCAAGCGACGGCGCTCCTCGCCGCCTTCGCAATGCTCAACCGCGCGTACGAGGTCTTGGCCGAGGGTTGGCCGGGCGGTCCGGACGGAGCGGGACGAAGCGGCCTCGCGAAAGAGCTGGCCCGCGCCATAGGCCTCACGGGGATGATCGCCGGCCAAGCCGCTGACCTGGCGATGACCGCCAAGGAGGTCGACTTTCCGACCCTCGAGTTCATCCACAGCCGGAAGACCGGGGCGCTCTTCATCGCCGCGGCCTCCCTCGGGGCCCAGGCCGCCGGGGCGCAGCCCTCGGAGCGGGCGGCGATGGAAGCCTACGCCAAGAACCTGGGTCTGGCGTTCCAGATCGTCGACGACCTGATCGACGTCTCGAGCGGCGCCGGGGAGGCCGGGAAGGACGTCGGGAAGGACACGAAGAAGACGACGTTCGTGTCCTTCGCCGGAGTCGATGGAGCAAAGCAGCTCGCCCGGGAACTCGTGAAGGCGAGCCAGGAGGCTCTCGCCGGCTTCGGGCCGCGAGCCCAGACCCTTCTGGACCTGGCCTCTTACGTCGTGACGCGAAGGAAATGAGACGAGGAGCGAGATGGCAAACTGCCCGGAGTGCGAATCGGACCTGGAATTCGACGGCTACGACCTGGACGTCGGCGAGACCATGAACTGCCCCGAATGTTCAGTCGAACTCAGAGTGGTATCCAACGACCCCATCAACGTGGTCGCCGTCGGGGAAGAGGAGTCATAGGTCCTCCCGCAGGATTCAGTGAACGGTCCCGCCGGGGCCGAAGCCGGCGAGGGCCTCGCGTTCGTCGCTGTAAAGCTCGAAGATCGGCAGGAGCTTGGCGATGTAGAGCGTCGACTGGACGCGCGCTCCCGCGTTCAGGAGCTTGACGCTCGCGGCGACGCGGTGGGCTTTCCGGAGACCGGCCACCAGCTCTCCCACGCCGGCGCTGTCCATGAAGGAGATTCCGGAGAGATTCAGCAGGATCTTCTTCCAGTTCTCCACGAGGAGTTCGTCGATAGTGTCGTGGAGAATCTGGTCTCCGAGGCCCGCGGTGAGCTTCCCTGTGAGATCGACGATGACGACGTCTCCGGCTTTCCGAACTTCGACATGCATGTAGTGGGAATTCTACCCGACCACGCGCTTCATGGCTTCGGGGCGACGTTCGATCGTGAAGCGCTGCCGCGCCTCGGTCATGTAGGCCTGGAAGAGCTGGCCCTTCTTCTCGCTCTTTAGCGACGCCAGAAGCGTCGCCTTCTGCGCCTCGAAGGCGGCCGGGTCGAAGGGCTTCTTCTCCATGATTCTCAAGATGGCATAGCCGCCCGACGTTCGCACGGGCTCCGAGAGAGTCTTCTCGGGAAGCGCGAAGGCGGCCTCGTCCAGCGCGGCCCCCGAGCCCAGGTCGCCGATCGCTTGGCCACGTCCCACGAATGCCGGTGTCTCCTTTCGCACGAGTTTCTCGGCGAGCGCCGCCTTTTCGAGGCCCTCCTTCTCGGCGCGAGCGCGCAGGAGCACGGCCGTTTCGCGGGCCTTGGCGAGGGCCCCTTCCTCCACGATATCGGCCTTCACCTTCTCCTTTACTTCGGTCAGATCCGGGATCCGCGGCGCTTTGATTTCAGCGAGGGCGATGAAGGCCATGCCTCTCGGAACGCGGAAGGGTTCCTTCTCGATCTCGCTCGGCTTCAGCCCAAAAGCGCGCGCCACCAGGGCCGGCGAAGTCAGGGGAGGCGCTCCCTCGCCTCTGGAGAGGGGCCCGCTCTTGGCCACGGTGAATCCGTTCTCTCGCGCGGTGGTGTCGAGGGTCTTGCCGCGACGGAGCGCTTCGGCAACCGCGTCGACCTTCTCGTCCGAGAGCGCCTTGGCTCGCTGATCGAGAATGCTCGCGCGGATCCGGTCCTTGACCTGCGTGAGGGTCGCGGTGGACTCCTCGCGGTGGGAGACCGCACGGATGATGTGAAAGCCGAAAGGGCTTTTCACGAGGTCCGACGTCTGACCCGAGGCGAGCGAGAAGACCGCGTTGTCGAACTCGGGCACCATCTGTCCGCGGAAGAAGCAGCCGAGGTCGCCTCCTTGAGCGGCGGATCCCTGGTCCTCCGAGGACTTCTTCGCGAGAGCGGCGAGGTCGGCTCCGGCCTTCACCTGGGCGAGGAGGGATTCGGCAAGCGCGCGAGCCTCGGCCTCGGGATGGCCGTCCTGGTCCTGGGGTTTGGCCTTCACCTTGATCAGGATGTGGCTGGCGCACACCTGCTCGGGTTCCTTGAACTCGTCCTTGTGCTCCTGGTAGTAGGCGTCGACGTCACGGTCGGTCACCGTGACTCGACCCTTCAGGACTTCGGTGTCCACGAGGAGATAGGAGACGATCCGCTGTTCGGGGATCTTGTAGGCGTCCTTCCGCGATTCGAATCGCGCCTTGACCTCGTCGTCTCCGACCGAGACCTGCGCCCTGAACGGAACGACGCTGGCGAGAACGTATTCGGCCTTGATCTGCTCGGCGCGGCGGCGGAACTCGCGTTCGGCGTCGGCCGGCGTGACGCTCACGCCGTCAGTCACGAGCGCCTCGAGGCGGCGCTTCAGGAGATCGGCGCGGATCCCGTCCTCGAACTCCTCCTCGCTCATCCCTCGGAGCTCGAGGAGGCGCTTGATCTCCGCCCCTCCGATGAAGCGGGCGTTCTGCTGAAACTGTGGAGACGTGGAAATCTCCCGCGCCACCGCCTCGTCGGAAACGGTGAGACCGAGGCGCTTCGCTTCGAGAACGATCAGGCGTTCGGCGATGAGCCCTTCCAGGACCTGTTTCTCGAGGCCCATGGCCTTGATGCCTGCCGCATCGAGGCGGCCCTGATAGATCCGCTCGTACATCTGGCGCTGCTGCAGGTAGGTCTTCTGAAAATCCCCGACGGAGATCGGAAGCCCTCCGACGCTCGCGAGGGTCTCCCCGGGACTCCCGGTCGTCGAGCCCTGAAAGGCCGGGAAGTAGAGAATGATGAAAGCGGCTATCACCACCCAAAGAAAGGCGAAGAGCCACCGGCGGTGGCGCCGCATCAAGGCGAGGGCCATGTCGTCTCCAGTCGCGGGCCCTTTCGAGGGCCCAGGCAAACCGCGATTCTAGCGCCCCGTCTGGATGGTCGCAAGACCTCCTTCGTTGCGCCGACAGCTTCGCTGAATTATAATCGCCAATCGTCTAAGTTGCGTCTGCTCTGAGGGATTGGGACACTCGATGGCACCGGAGAAGGGCCGAAAACCGCAGGCCGAAGACGATCTGCTGGACTGGTTCACGATCACCTACCGGTCCATCTGGATCGCCATCGGTTTCCTCCTCCTGTTGGCCGGAGGCGGGCTCTATTGGTACCTCCACGGCAATACCACGGTGACGGCCACTCCCGAGCCCCCGCCCACCACCGTCACGACCGCACACTTCAACTCCATCGAAGGCAGCGTGAAGGTCAAGACCGTCGGGACCTTCGAGTGGGTGAGCGCCGACAAGAACATGATCCTGCGGAAGAGTGACCTGGTGCGCACGGGCCCAGGGGCGGCCGCGGAGATCGGGTTCTTCGATGGAACCGTCGTCCATGTGCGACCCGACAGCCTGATCACCATCTTGCAAACCTCGGAGGACCCGTCGACGAAGGCGCGCAAGGTGGGTTGGCACATCTCGTCGGGGGAGGTGAACTTCCAGACCGTCCGCAAGAACGTGCCGGAGAGTGCGACCGAAGTATCGACGCCCACCGTGAAGGGAACGGTCGACGAGATGTCAGCCGGGGCCTTCCGGGTCGCCGAGTCCGGAGACAGCGACGTCCGCCTCTTCCAGGGGTCCGGGCGGATGCAAACCAAGGGAGGCCAGACCGTCGAACTGGGAGCGAGCGAGGCCTTCAAGGTGGACGCCGCAGGGAAAGCGGGTGCCAAGGTCGCGCTCCCGGCCGTCCCGGCGCTCATGGCCCCTCCCCACCAGGCGGAAATCACCTATCCGGACCCGGCGAGGGCTACGACGCTCCTGGCCTGGAAGCCTGTCCTCGGCGCAGTGTCGTACCACCTCATGCTGGACTACAGCGCCTACTTCAACCGCCCTCTCGTGGACCGCAAGGGAATCCGCGACAGCCAGCAGGAGCTTCGCGGCCTCGAGCCGGGGAAGTACTACTGGCGTGTCGCCGCGGTCGACAAGGACGGGGAGGAAGGGAATTTCTCGGACTTCGCCCGCTTCGCGGTCTCGCGGCCATCGGCCGGAAGCGGCGGGGACGGACCGCCGCCCCCGCTCGTGATCGAGTCGGTGGACGTGCGCACCAACATCCTCCAGGTCAAGGGAAAGACCGAGCCCGGGGCGACCATCACGGTGAACGGGCAGCGCGTCGATGTGGACGCCGACGGCACCTTCAACGACTTCATCACCCTGGAAAAAGCAGGGAAGCAGATCGTAGTGATCCGAGCCACCGGGTTGAACGGGGGCGTCAACGAGCAGCGACGTCCCGTGGTCGTCGGCTACTGAGACGACGATGGTACGGTTGGCGGTCTTCGCCGGGCCTTCGGTCAAACGCAACCTGGCCGGCACTGCCGCCTCGGGCCTGGCGCTGACCTTCTTTCCGACGCGAGGGGTTCGGTCTGAGGAGTCTTTGCGGGCTTTCGACGGGGCCCTCGTCGAGCTGACGTCGACAGCCGCCGAAACGCTGCGGGTCCTCAGGAAGGCCGCCCCGAGCGCCCCGGTTGGATGTCTCTTGCCCCGTCCGGCCGCCGAAGGACTTAGGCGGGCCGAGTCTCTGGGCTTCGACTTCCATCTCGCGTCCCTCCGGCGCGGCGATCCAGGGAGGAAGGAGATCATGGCCCACCTGGCCGCGGGGCGAGAGCGCCGCGCGGCCGCCGAGGCGCGTGGCGGGCGGCGGGCGCTTCCCGCCACGGCGAAGCGCCTCGCGATCCTCACGGACATCGTGAAGACGGCCAACTCGATTCTCGAACCGCGGAAAGTCATCGAGCTGATCATGGGGAAGATCCAACAGCTCATCCCCTCGGAGGCCTGGTCCATGCTGATGGTGGACGAGGAGCGTCAGGAGCTGACCTTCGAGCTGGCTCTCGGGGAGAAGGCCAAGGACGTGTCGTCCTTCCGCGTGAAGATCGGTGAGGGCGTGGCGGGTTGGGTGGCCGAGACCGGAAAGCCGACGATCGTCAACGACGCGGCTCGGGACCCTCGTTTCAGCGGGAAGTTCGACAGCAAGACGCGGTTTCAGACCCGGTCCATCCTCTGTGCACCCCTCATCTCCCGCGGCCGGACCATCGGCGTCGTGGAGATCATCAATCGCCAGGGCGGACGGTTCACCCAGGCCGACCTCGAGATCCTCCTGACCCTGGTGGAGCCTTGCGCCATCGCCATTGAGAACGCGATCCTTTTCCAGAAGACCGAGCAGCTCACGATCACCGATGACCTGACGCGCCTCTTCAACTCGCGATATCTCAACGTGTACATCGGCCGCGAGATCAAGCGCTGCAAGCGCCACGGGATCCCGCTGTCGGTGATCTTCCTGGACCTCGACGGCTTCAAGAAGATCAACGATCAGTACGGCCACCTGGCAGGATCCCGGACCCTCGCCGAGGTCGGCGGCATTCTCGCCCAGGCCGTGCGGGAGTCCGACATCCTTGCCCGCTACGGGGGGGACGAGTTCGTCGTCGTGCTTCCAGAGACACCGCCGTCCGGTGCCATGGTCATCGCTGAGAGGATCCGTCGGGCCATCGAGATCCACTCTTTCCTCGAAGCCCAGGGGCTCCAGGCGCACATCTCGGCGTCCTTCGGCATCTCCTCGTATCCCGACCACGCGCTCACACCCGAGGGGCTCATACAAAAGGCCGACCAGGCCATGTACCGCGTCAAGGAGCGTGACAAGAACGGCGTCGAGCTCGCTGTCTGAGACCAGAAAGCCCAGGCGGCCCACAAGGAGAACAAGAGACCTCAATGAATCTACGCTCCGTCTTCAACTTGAGCTTCCTCTCGAACGACCTCGCCATCGACCTCGGCACGGCGAACACACTCGTCTACGCGAAGAACAAGGGGATCATCGTTTCCGAGCCTTCCATCGTGGCGGTGAACAAGATCACCGGCAAGGTCGAGGCCGTCGGGAGGGACGCCAAGGAGATGCTGGGCCGCACTCCCGGCAACATCGTGGCGATCCGCCCCATGAAGGACGGCGTCATCGCCGACTTCGAGATCACCGAGAAGATGCTCTCCCATTTCATCCGGAAGGCCCACAACCGGAACACCTTCGTGAGGCCGCGGATCATCATCGGGATCCCGTCGGAGGTGACGCAAGTCGAGAAGCGAGCCGTGAAAGACTCCGCCCTCAAAGCCAAGGCCTCGGAGGTCTATCTCGTGGACCAGGCCATGGCCGCCGCCATCGGGGCCGGCCTCCCGATCACCGAGCCTTCGGGGAACATGGTCGTCGACATCGGGGGAGGAACCACCGACATCGCGGTGATCTCTCTGGCAGGGATCGTCTACTCGAAGTCGGTACGGGTGGCGGGGAACGAGATGGACGAGGCCATCATCCAGTTCATCAAGAAGAAGTACAACCTGCTCATCGGCGAGCGCACGGCCGAGCAGGTCAAGCTGGAGATCGGCAGCGCCTTCCCCCTCGATGAGCCGATCACCATGGAGATCAAAGGGCGGGACCTCATCGAGGGAATCCCCAAGACCCTCACGGTCACCGACGCCGAGATCCGCGAGGCCCTCACCGAGCCGATCAGCATCATCGTGAACGCCGTGAGGGTGGCTCTAGAGAGAACGCCGCCGGAGCTCTCGGCCGACATCGTGGATCGAGGGATCGTCCTGACGGGAGGAGGAAGCCTCCTGAAGAATCTCGATAAGCTCCTACGGGAGGAGACCGGGCTGCCGGTGGCCGTAGCCGAGGATCCGCTCAGCTCCGTCGTTCTCGGGACAGGCAAGATGCTGTCCGATTTCGACCTTCTGAGGAAGATCAGTCTGGACTAAGTGGCACGGGTCATCGACGCGCGCAAGAGCCGCCTGCTGCTGGCGGCGCTGGTCGTGAGCCACCTGATCGTCATCAGCCAGCAGGTGGACGGTGGAGGCGGCGCCTCGCTCCTCGAGCGGGTGATCTTCGACCTGCTGTCTCCCTTGCAGCGCGGCGTGGCCACTGGCCTGCGGGGCGCACAAGCCGCCTGGACGGGCTACGTCGACCTCCGTCATGTGCGTCAGGAGAACGCTCGGCTCGAGGAGCGTCTCGCCACCATGGAGACGGACCTCGATGGAGAACGGCAGCGGGCGGGCGAGGCGGCGCGTCTTCGAGAGATGCTCGACCTCAAGAAGGCTCTTCCCCTCGAGACCGTGGCGGCCGAGGTGGTGGCGCGCGACGGCACGCCCTGGTTCCGCACGCTGACGCTGGACCGGGGGACGGCCGCGGGGATTGCGCTCAACGCCGCCGTGATGTCGCCCACGGGTGTCGTAGGGCGAGTGATTGCCCTCGGACCTCGCGCGGCTCGGGTCCAGCTCCTCCTGGACCGGGACAGCGGTGTCGCGGTCCAGATCGAGCGCTCGCGCGCGACCGGTGTGGTTTCGGGACAGGTTGGGGCTGAGAGCGCGGCAAAGACCGATTTGATCATGAAGTACGTATCCGCCCTCGCCGACGTGGCTGTGGGGGACCAGGTTCTGACGTCGGGCCTTGACCGGATCTATCCGAAGGGCCTCGTCGTGGGCAGGGTGCGCGCGATCGGCCCTTCGGCGGGTCTGTTCAAGGAAGTGGTGGTCTCCCCGTCGGCGCGTTTCGACCAAGTCGAGACGGTCCTCGTCGTGCGAGGCGGCCCCGAGCCCGTCGCCCTGTCGGAGTCCGTGAGGTGAAGCTCGCCTGGACCGCGGCCGCGCTCCTCGTGGCTCTCTTGCTCCAATCCACTCTGGGCGTGCTGGCACCGGATCACGGCTGGATCGTGGATCCCTTCCTTCTGGTGGTCGTCTACTGCGGGCTCGTCGGGGGCGAGACCCACGGCATGCTGGCCGGCGTCGCCGCGGGGTGGGTGCAGGACATCCATTTCGGCGGGCCCGTTGCGGGGCTCTCGGCTCTCACCAAGCTCCTGGTGGGCTTCGGTGTGGGCGTGGCGGGGAACCGTTTCCTGATCGCCGGGACCGCCCCGCGGATCCTCACTCTGTTCGCCGCCGCCGCGGCCGACGCGATCCTCTTTGAGCGCCTGGCCCTCGTCTTCGAGATTCCGGCCGGTTCTCTGTCGGCTCTCGGTTTTCTGGGGCGCGCCGTAGCGAACGCCCTCGTGGGGGCCGTGCTCTTCGAAATCGTGGAGATGCGCTTCCGGAGACGGGAGGTGCGGCTCTGAGAATCTACGAGGATCTGCGGAGCGTCCAGGGGCGCCTGGTGGCCCTCCAATACGCTGTGGTCGTGGGGCTTTCACTCCTGGCGGCCCACTTCTGGTACCTCCAGGTGCTGCGCGGGCGTCACTTCCGTGAGCTGGCCGACAGCAACCTGCGACGCGCCGTGCCCATCGCGGCCCCGCGGGGTCTGCTCCTCGACCGCAAAGGGCGCATCCTGGTGGAAAACCGCGCTTCCTTCAACATCGTCGTGACGCCCGAACATGGCGAGAGCGTGGACGCGACGGTGGCGCGCCTCTCCCATCTTCTGGCTTCGGGTGAAGCTCGCATCCGCGAGCGGCTGGCGCGGCGCGACGCACCGTTCCGTCCGGTCGTCGTGAAGACCGACGTGTCCCTCGCCGACGTGGCGGCCCTCGAGGCCCGCCGCCTGGAACTGCCGGAGGTGAGCGTCGAGGTTGTTCCTCTGCGTTCGTACCCGCTTGCCTCGGCTGCGGCCCACTCCCTGGGTCGCGTCGGTGAGGTGAGCGCGCTACAGGCCGCCGATTTCGCCGATCTGGCTCCGGGAGATCTGGTCGGCCAGGCGGGTGTCGAATCTCAGTACAACCGAAACCTGATGGGACGGGATGGACTGCGACGTCTCATGGTCAACAGCCGCGGCGTGGAAGTCGCGGAGACGGAGCGCCAGGCTCCGGTCGACGGACCAAACCTGACCCTCACGCTGGACATGGACCTCCAGAAGGCCATGGACCAGGCGTTCCACCGCCGCGCCGGGAGCGCCGTCGCCCTCGACCCGGAAACGGGGGAGATCCTGGCCATGACGTCGACCCCGGGGTACGACCCGAACATCTTCTCGACCGGCGTAGAGCCGGCCCTCTGGAACCGCCTGTCGACCGATCCCGCCACGCCTTTGATGAACCGCGTGATCCAGGGCCAATACGCGCCCGGGAGCCTCTTCAAGGTAGTGACGGCGGCGGCGGCCCTTGAAGAGGGAGTCATCACGCCTCAAACGACCTTCTACTGCCCGGGCTACCTCTCGATCTACGGGACAGTCTTTCACTGCCACAAGGCCGCAGGCCACGGGGTCTTGAATGTCCAGAAGGCCTTGCAACAGTCGTGCAACGTCTTCTTCTGGGAAGTCGGTGTGCGCCTGGAGATCGACCGGATCGCGCGCTATGCAAAGATGCTTGGGCTGGGCGCGCCCTCGGGGGTCGACCTGCCTCACGAGGCCAGCGGCCTCATACCGAGCCCGGAGTGGAAGGAGCGCACGCAGAAGACCAAGTGGTACGCGGGCGAGACCGTCTCGGTGGCGATCGGACAGGGACAGGTCACGGTCACACCTCTCCAGATGGCCCGTGTGGCTGCTTTCTTGGCCACCGGCCGGCTTCCACGCCCGCACCTCGTGAAGGCGATCGGAGGCGTTCCGGCACCCCTGGTCGAGAGCCCAGCGCTCCCCTTCAAGGCCGCGACCCTTGCGACGGTCCGTGAAGGGATGCGGGCCGTGGTCGGGGAACAGGGGACGGGATGGCGCGCCCAGATCCCCGGAATCTCCGTCTGCGGCAAGACGGGGTCCGCGCAGGTCGTGGCCCACGCGGTCCTGGCCCGCCACGCGGGGACAGAAGCCTATCTTCCCCACGGGTGGTTCATCGCCTTCGCTCCCCAGGAACGACCGCGGATCGCCCTGGCGGTCCTCGTCGAGCATGGTGGGAGCGGGGGCGAGGCGGCTGCGCCAGTGGCCCACGAAATCCTGGCGCGCTTTTTCGGCGTCTCGGCCCCCGGCGGTCCGGCCGTGGCCGGTCTCGCCGACACGGAGGAATAGTCGTGGCCATCGATCGACGACTCCTCCTGAACATCGATTGGGTGATGCTCGGAGCGACCCTCGTCCTGGCGCTCATCGGTGTCGCCACAATCCGCAGCGCGACCCACGGCGGCGCCGCCGCGAGTTTGTACCTGAAGCAGTTCGCGCTATTGGGCCTCGGCCTCGTGGGCCTGGTCGTCGCTCTCACAGTGGACTATCGACGCCTCGTAGATCGGGCTCCTCTGCTCTACCTGGCGGCGGTCGCGGCTCTGGCTTACGTTCTCGCCTTCGGGCCGCGGATCGTCGGCACGCGTCGCTGGTTCGTCGTGGCCGGGCTGCAGGTTCAGCCGTCGGAGCTCACGAAGATCGTTGCGGCGATCCTCGTTGCGAAGATTTTTGCCGACGTTCGCAAGGAGAGCCTGGGACTCACCGACATCCTCGCACCCGGGGCGGTCGTCGGCCTGCTGGTGTTGTTGATCGCGGCCGAACCCGATCTCGGGACTGCCTTTTGCCTGATTCCGCTCTTCCTGACCGTCGCGTTCCTGGCGGGACTCCGTCTCCGGGCCGTCCTCAGTCTCGTCATCGTCCTGGCGGTGGTAGGTGGTGTCGGCTGGCAGTACGCCCTCAAGGACTACCAGAAGGCGCGGATCTACACCTTCCTCGACCCGAACCTCGACCCGAGAGGGGCCGGTTATCAGAAGATCCAGTCGCAGATCGCCGTGGGCTCGGGAGGTCTGACCGGAAAAGGGTACGGGAAGGGGAGCCAGAGCCAGTTGGGTTATCTACCGGCGCGACACACGGATTTCATTTTCTCCGTCCTGGCTGAAGAGCTGGGCCTCCTCGGCGTGGCCGTGGTCCTCGGCCTCTATCTCCTGTTGCTCTGGCGCGCCCTCGAAACGGCGCAGCTCGCTCGAGATCGAGTCGGCGCCTTCTTGGCCGCCGGTCTCGCGGCGCTCCTCGCGTTCCAGGTTGTGTACAATGTCGCCATGGTCGCCGGCTTGGTGCCCGTCAAGGGCCTGCCGCTGCCCCTCATGAGCTACGGTGGGGCCTCGATCCTCTCGACGCTCCTGGGCATCGGCCTCATCATCAACGTCCGGATGCGGCGTTTTGTCAATTGATTCTGGCGTCTCCTTTCACCCGCTCTGCTATTCGTGTTTCGTTTCCTTCGACCGGATCTCTGCGGTGCTGAGCGCCGCGAACCGCGCGATCGTCACGCGCCCGACCGAGCCAAAGGCCGTCGCCCTTCCCGTCGTCTCCGCGAGGGGGGCTCCGCCCCCCGACCGTCATCCCTGTCCGGGGTTGTCGGTCGCGGGCCGAGGGATGGCCGACCCGGCGCCCCGGCTCGTGGAAGAGGCCTTCCATGACCAAGGACATCATCGTCTGCAGCACGCCTCAGGAGACCAAAGTCGCTCTCCTGGAGGACGGGCTCCTCTCCGAATTCTTCATCGAGCGGGAGGCCCACCGAAGCGTCGTCGGGAATCTCTATGAGGGGCGTGTCACCCGGGTGCTTCCCGGGATGCAGTCGTCGTTCGTCGACATAGGCCTGGATCGCGACGCCTTCCTTTACGTCGCTGACGTCGTCGAAGGCCTCGACGAAAACCTCCTCACGCCCGAGGAGCAGGCGGCGAGCTCGAACGGCAGCTATCGGAACGCACCCATCGAGGAGCGTCTTCGGGAGGGGCAGAGCGTCCTCGTACAGGTTCTGAAGGAGCCTCTCGGCACGAAGGGGGCGCGCATCACCTCCCACGTGTCGCTCCCGGGTCGATATCTCGTATTCATGCCCACCGTGCAGCACGTGGGCGTCTCCCGCAAGATCGTCGACGAGGAGGAGCGCCGACGCCTGAAGACCCTCTTGAAGGAGGTCCGGCAGGAACGCGGGGGAGGAGGCTTCATCGTCCGAACGGCGGGCTTCGGTCGGAGCCGGGACGATTTTGAGCGGGATGCCCGCTATCTCACCAAGACCTGGGATGAGGTCCGAGCCCTGGCGCCGCGCCAGTCCCCTCCAGCACTCCTCCATCGGGAGCTGTCTCTCGTTCAGCGACTCCTCCGCGACATCCTGAACGAAGACATCGCTCAGCTGTCCCTCGACAGCCAGAAGGAATTCGACCGCACCCTCGACCTCGTGACGCAGCTCCAGCCCGAGATGGCCCCGCGGGTGCGTCTCTTCACGAAGCCCCGGAACATCTTCGAGGAGCACGGCGTCTCGGCCGAGCTGGAGCGGGCTCTGCGCCCACGCGTGTGGCTCGCCTCGGGCGGGTACGTGGTCATCAACCAGACCGAGGCCCTGGTCGCCATTGACGTGAACACGGGCCGCTACGTCGGAAAGAAGACCCTCGAGGACACGATCCTCAAGACCAACATCGAGGCGGCGAAGGAGATCGTCCGCCAGATCCGGCTCCGGGACTTGGGCGGCATCATCGTCCTGGACTTCATCGACATGGAAGAACGCAAGAGCCGGCAGAAGGTAATGGCCGCCCTCGAGCAGGAGTTGAA
>JBGPYB010000063.1:0-25538 GCA_041493035.1 Vicinamibacteria bacterium
AGCCGCATTGATCGCCCATCGCCTCGCCGGCTCGACCCAGACCTTGGGGCTGGCACCCGAAAGGACGCCGTCGGCGCCAGCCGCTGCCGCCTGCGACCCCTGCTGGAGCCGCTCGAGGTCCACGAGCAGCTCTCCCGCCGTCTGGTAGCGAAGCCCCGGATCCTTGTCCAGCGCCTTCACGATCACCGCCTCGAGACCGGGGCTCACGGCCCCGTTCACGCTCCGCGGGTTCTCCGGCGCTTGGTGCAGGATCGCGTCCGTCAGCGCCGCTCCCTTCGTCTGCCCGAACGGCCGCCGGCCCGTGGCCAGCTCGTACAGCACCGCACCAGCGGAATAGATGTCCGTCCGCGCATCCACCTCCTTCCCCAGCACCTGCTCGGGCGGCATGTAGGGCGGGCTGCCTACGACCTTGCCCAGCGCCGTATCCGTATCCGTGTCTTCGCGAGGCGGCACCGAAGCTGGCCGCGCGATCCGCGCCAGGCCGAAGTCCAGGATCTTGAGCAGACCGTCTCCTGTCAGGCAGAGGTTCGAGGGCTTGAGGTCGCGATGGATGACGCCCTGGTCGTGGGCCGCCTTCAGTCCCCGTGCGAGCTGCGCTCCGAGTCGCACCACGTCTTTCGATGGGAGCGGCCCCTTTCGCAGCTCCTCATCGAGCGTCGGGCCTGGAACCAACTCCATCACGAGGTACTCGGAGCCGTCCGCGCTGCCGAAGTCGAGCAGCGTCGCCACGTGGGGGTGGCTCAGGCGCGAGAGCGCCTTCGCTTCCTTGCGAAACCGGCTTCGCGACGCCTCGTCCGAGAGAAGACCCGAGGGCAGGACCTTGACCGCGACGTCGCGGCCGAGGCGCGTGTCGCGGGCGCGGTAGACCTCGCCCATGCCCCCCGCCCCGAGCGGGGACACGACCTCGTAAGGGCCGAGACGGCTGCCCGCGGCAAGAGGCATGGCGATGCCCGAGATTGTAGTCGCAGGCCAAGACCAGTGACACGCAACCGCGCTGTCCACGCGCCGGTGCCCGGTCCCGGAACGACGTGGATCAGACGAAGATCGAGTCGACCGGCACCGGGATCGGCCCGAACGGGTCGCCAGTAACCGGCTGGCCCGCGACGAAAACCGGTCCCGGCGTCATTCGGCCGCGGACGTTCGCGAAGGTCTCGATCGTTCGCCGGTCCGTATCGAGCAGCCACAGCCACCCCACGCCCATGGCTCCGTAGGCCGCTGCCTTCTCGGTGCGGTCGCTTCCCTCGGTGGTGGGCGACAAGACCTCAGCCACCCAGTCGGGAATGAGCGCGATCGGCGTCGTGTCGAGATCGGGCCAGCCGCTCGAGGAGCGGCGCCAGCCCGCGACGTCGGGAACCAGGCGGGAGAACGTCCTCTCCGAGCGGATCTCCGGCTCGATGATGAAGAGCCACTCCGGCTGAGGGTTGCCTCCGGCGGAGACTCCGAAGCGCGCGCGCAACTCGGCGAACAGGTTCCCCTGGGCTGCGCCGTGACGGCCACGCGGCCGCGGAGACATCACATACACGCCGCTCACGATCTCGCCCTGGACGGTCTCCGGCTCGACCTCCAGCCGCGCCTCCATTCGGCGAAAGAGGTCGACCAGGGTCGGCGTGGGCTCCGCGCTCATCCTTCGATTAGCGTAGCACCGTTGTTCCTGCCCTGCTCGTCCATGCGCACGCCCACGCTGGTCTTGGATCGAGTGCAGTTCGCGAGAACGGAGCCACAGAGCCCGTCCACCGGGGGCGTACCGGAAGCCTTCCGCCAAACACCGGCGCTCGCGAAGCTGACCTATGAGGCTCGTCCCCCCGCGGCGCGGCGCTCATACTCGCGGCGCGCCTCTCGGACGGAACCCCACGCGGCCACGAAACCGGCGTCGGATGCCGCCTCCCCCGCCTTTGCAGCCTGCCGCACGAACGCCGCCATGTCCCCGAAGAGCATGCGGCCCATGGGGCTCGCGAGGGGCGGAGCCGCGATGAACTTCGGGTCCTTCCGGTCGCCTTCGCTCAGCACGCCCTTGACGGGCGCCTGGGTCGTCGCGGCCTCGCGGGCCCGCTGGGCGATGCGCAGCGCGGCCTTCTTGTCGCCGCTCTCCCAGGTGAGATAGCCCAGGAGAAACGCGGCCTCGACGCTCTTGGGGTTGGTCGTGAACGCCGATTCGAGCCATCGCCGAGCCTCGCCCGCCTGCCCCTCCAGAATCAGGACCTCGCCCAGGCGCACCATGGAGCCCGTTTCCTCCCCGTTGATGTCGTGGGCGCGCCTCAGGTGCTTCTCCGCCTGAGGGAGATCCATCGGCTCCCGGGGATCGGGCGAAGCCAGGAGCGCCCCCAAGGCGAGGTGGCCTCGCGCGCTCGCGGGGTTGACTTCCACGAGCTTCAGGAAGGCCTGCCGCGCCTCGACTGGCTGCTCGAGCTGCCGCTGGCATTGGCCCAGGTAGTAAAGGCAGTCTTCGTGCTTCGGGTCGAGGGCGAGGGCCTCGCGGTAGAGGTCTCGGGCCTTGGCACAGTCGTGCGCTATTCGCGCCGAAGTCGCGGCGTTCAGTCTGTCCCAGAACCTGAGGACGCGCTCGCGCTCGGCCCCTGGTGCGCCCCCCCTCACCGGATCGGTGTCGCGGCCACAACCGCCGATCGCGAGGCCGCCCAGGGCGACGACACAGGCGACCTGCGTGAGCCTCATCGAGGGGCGGCTCCCACCCCGGGCGACCCTCCCTCCTGCAACCTTATCGTCGCGCGGGTCGGGAGGCCCTCGAAGGACTGCGTCTTGCCGTCGGGCCAGGCGACCTCGAGCTTGTCGATCCGCTTCGCATCGCCCACGCCGAAGAACGCCTCGCCCGGGGGCTCCTGGCTCAGGTAGGACGACTGACCCCCGACCAGGCGCATCTGCGTCCCCGTGCCCGTCGTGAGCCGAACGACTGCGCCCACGGCGTGGGTGTTCTGAGGCGCCCGCAGGACGACCCGAGTCCAGCCGTGCCGGTTGCCGCCCTCGTTCCGCGCGAGACGCAGCCCTCCGCCGTGGACTACGTAGGCGATGTCGAGGTCCCCGTCGCCGTCGTAGTCGGCGAAGCTGGCGCCCCGGCCCACGCCCAGGGTGGCGAAGGGGGGGCCCGCGCTCTGGCCGACCTCGAAGTAGCCCTGCTCCCCCGCGTTCCAGAACAGGAAGCTGCGCATCGGGACAAGGCGGGTTGGGTCGGAGTCCTCCTGGAACGTGCTGCCGTTGATGCAGTAGAGGTCGAGCCGGCCGTCGTTGTCGTAGTCCAGGAACCCCGTGCCCCAGCCGATGACCCCGAGGGCGATCTGGCCGAGGCCCAGCATGTCGGCCTGGTCGACGAACCGGAGCGGCGCCTCGGCCGTCACCTTCATTCGGGGGGTCTCGTCCACATAGAGCGCATTCTCCTGCGCGAGCCAGTGGGTGATGAAGATGTCGAAGCGGCCGCTGTTGTCCCAGTCTCCGATGCCGAGGCCCATGGCCCCGCGGTAGTCGGCCACCCAGGCCGAGTGGCTGATGTCGCGGAAGCGGCCGTTGCCGAGGTTCAGGAACATCGCGTTGTCCGACACATCGTTCGCGACGTAGAGGTCCGGCCAGCCGTCGCCGTTGAAGTCGGCCCACGACGCCGAAAGCGAGCGGCCCGTGAGGTTGTCGACGCCAGCCTCTCGGGCCACGTCGTGGAAGACGCCGTGATCGTTGCGGAGGAGCAGGTTCCGCTCGGGCGGGTAGCTCGAGGGGTTCAAGGTGAAGGGGACGACCGACTTGAAGTGCAGGCTCGCCTGCTTCGCGATCTCCGGGTCCCACTTGTACTTGACGTATCCGCAGACGTAGAGGTCGAGGTCCCCGTCCCGGTCGTAGTCGGCCCACGTGACTCCGGTCCAGAAGCCTTCGTAGCGGTCGACGCCCGTCTCCTTCGAAACGTCCATGAAGCGGCCGTTGCCATCGTTGTGGAACAGCAGGTTCGTGCCATAGCGGGTGACGAAGAGGTCGAGCTTGCCGTCGCCGTCGTAGTCCCCCCACGCCGCTCCCATCCCCCAGCCGCGCACGGCGAGACCTGCCTGATCGGTCACGTCGGTGAACGTCCCGTTGCCGTTGTTGTGGAAGAGGTGGGCGTGGGCGGGCGAGGCTTCGACCTCGGCGGGAGTCAGCGTCAGCGCACCCGACTCGTTGACCACGAACAGGTCCGGGAAGCCGTCGCCGTCGTAGTCGCCCCACGCGAGCCCGGAGCCCATGTCTTCGGGTAGCTGGGACGAACGCTTGCCGCTGAAGTGGCCGAAGCGGAGACCGGCCGCCTCGGCCTGATCCGTGAACGTCACCCCTCCCGGCACGTTGGCCGCTGCGCCTTCGCCCTGCGCAGCCGCACCCCCGGCCGGGACCGCCTTGGCGGCCGCCGCCGGCTCCGGACGCTGCGGGCTCTGTCCGGGGGCGGGAGTGTTGCCCGCGTCAGACGGGAGGTGCCGGTCGAGAGAGTGGGTGATCTCCTGGCTCGTCTCCGCTTCGCGCCCGGGAACGTAAGCGTCCGGGCGCGCCCGCAGGAGAAGCACGCCCGCCGCGATCACGGCGAACAGGCCAAGACCGGCGACGAGCCACCGCGCGGCCCGCCGCCGGTGCCCGCCGGGACGCCGGGGGGCGGGCGAGGTCACGGCCGGAGCATCGCCACTCGCGTGGGCGGGGCCTGGAGAGCCACATGCTTCGCCGGCCCCGGCCGGACGTGGATACGGGCCTCGGTTCGCGCCATCTCGGTCACGGGCGTCGTCAGGCCGGACGTCTCTCCGAACAGGAAGTTGAGCAGGTACTGATCGATCTTGCGGTACATGAGACGCGCAGTGACCGTGAGCTCCGAGCCGGCGGCCGGTCCGGAGCCGACGCTGAAGGTCTTCTCTTGCAGCTTCGGCGCTCGGCGCTCGGCGTTGCCGGAGCACGCGAACGAGTACTCGGCCGTGTCCGAGAACCCCGGGAAGAGGGAACGCCGGTAGCGCACGCCGACCATCTCCCACAGGTTGTGGCGATCGATCAGGTTGCCGTACTGGTCGACGGGCTCGGCCTTGAACATGAACGTGCCCGGCTCGATGCGATGTTGCTCGTCGCGACGCCCCGAGGCGAACACGACGCGGCCATCGGCGTCGGTCACGCTCAACTCGACCCAGGCCTGGATGATGTCGAGGGGCCCGGTCGGGAAGTCGTGGCCCACCTTGTTCGAGGTGATCACGGCGCGCACCGTCACGGCTTCGCCCGCGCCGACCTCCTTCGGCGAGACCAGCTCGATGGCGACCGCCGGGCCCCGGGACCACTTGCCCGCGATCTCGGGGATCTCGACCTCCCCTCTCAGCCACTTCTCGACGAGCTTCGCCTGCTCCTCGCCTCCCTCCAGCTTCAGCATCACCGGCATGGCCTGGTTCGCCCCCACGAAGCGGTGGCTGCGGTGCTTGCCGTCGGACGCGCTGCGGTTGTAATCGACGGCATCCCCCGCGGCAGGATCGTGGGAGGCCACGAGTGGCATGTGGCACTCGCGACATTCGATCGTCTTGGCGGCGTCTCCCGGGTGGTTCCAGCGGCTGTTCTTCCAGTTGTCGTACTGATTCTGGAGCTGCACCCAGCCGACGTTGTTGACCTCCTTGTCGATGAACTGCTTGTGGCAGGCGGCACAGTACTCAGGGGTCTTGAACAGACGCTTCGAGAGGTCGTTCGTGTGTTGCCACGGGTAGGCGCGGATCAGAAAGTCCCTTACGAAGCGCGATGTCCTCCCATCCCGCAGCTCGAAGAGGTAACGCTTCGGTTGCGCGACCACGAAGTTCGCGTTGCCCTTCACGTCGGTCTTGCGGACGGAGTGGCAGGAGAGGCACGAGACCCCCTCCTGGTAGCCGGCGAGGTTCGTAAGATTGGCGGTGAAGATGTTCTTGGTGCCGGAGAAAAGCGAGATCGGGTCGTGACAGCCACCGCAGTAGCGCGTCGACTCGGACCCGTTCTGCTTGGCCATCTCGCCCTGGACTCGCTGGAACGCCGGGTCCATCGCGGACCAACGGTGGGCGCTCACACTCCACTCCTTCGCAATCTGCTCGTGGCAGCCCGCGGTACCGCAGGAAGCCGAGCCGGCGAGGACGCGGGAGTCGAAGGCTCCGCCCGTCGCCGTCGTGGCCAGGCTCGGCGCGAAGGGCCGATCGTGGCCGTACTTGAACGAGTAGTCCGGGGGGAACTCGTCCTTGAGCCGATCACCGGGGTAGAGCCCCCACAGGATGCCGACCGGTGCGAGCATCAGCAGGAAGCCCGCGGCGGTTCGGGCCAGCGTCCGATTCTGCACCTCGCGGACGATCGCGAAGCCCTGCTTGAAGGCCGCGGCGCGATCGCGAAGATGAATCACCAGCACGTGGGGCAGGGCAAACGCCAGCAGCGCGAACGTCGAGATCAGGTGGATGCGGTCCCACCCGTAGGAGATGCGCGTACCCCAGACCGCCTGCACGGTCAGGACGATGCCCGAGACCACCGCCACGAGCGTGGCGGCCGTCGCCAAGTAGCCCATCCACTTGACCGGCCCGCGGGGCCGGTCCCAGTAGACGCCGACGTGCTGCCACTGGTAGAAGAGCGCCGGCACGAGGAACGCGAGACCGAGGCCGGCGTGAACGACCACGGTCCATTGGTTGGACACGGAGAACGGCAACAGGTAGATGGCAAGCCCGCTCACGGTCTCGAAAGCGAGCCACGCGAGCGTCAAGGCGAGGAAGCGCCGGCCCCATTCCATCTCCCGCCCCGGGACCGCGGGTTGGAGGCCGCTGGAGGAATCGAGCTGCTCAGTCATCGTGTCCCACCCTTCGCCGCTCGGCGCGGCCGATACCCTTCCCCGACCTCCTCCGCATCGTGAGGCCGCACCTTGGGCTCGACTGGGGGCGACCAGCGGATGCTACGTGAGGGCGCAGGAGTGGCGTATGACGGCTGTCATACGCGCCGGGGAGGAGGCCGTCCATCCCCCAAATGATCTATGCAAGGTCCCGGGGCTGAATCGCCCGAGGAATGCTATCCTCCGGCGACTCTCCTGAGAGGTCCCAGAAGCGTGCGACTGCGACGCTTCGTCCTGACGCTGAGCGTGCCGGTCCTGCTCGCGGCCGCGGGAACGGCGGGCTATCACTTCGTCGAGGGCTGGGGGGTCTTCGACGCCCTCTACATGACGGTCATCACGATCACCACGGTGGGCTTCCTCGAGGTCCACCCGATGTCCCACGCGGGTCGCACGTTCACGATGCTGCTGTCGCTGGGCGGCATCTTCACCCTGTTCTACGCCGCGACGGAATTGATCCGTGCCGTCGTCAGCGGCGAAGTCCGGTCGGTCCTGGGGAGGCAGCGCATGGAGCGGAGCCTTTTGGAGATCCGCGATCACTTCGTCGTCTGCGGGTTCGGCCGCATGGGAAACCTGGTGTGCCGGGAGTTCTCCTCGCTGGGGCTGCCGTTCGTGATCATCGACCGCGACGCGAGCCTGCTTCGTGACTTCAGTCTCGCTCACGGCTTTCCGCTGGTGGGCGACGCGACGTCGGACGAGGTGCTGCGCAGCGCGGGCGTCGAGCGGGCGCGGGGGCTCGTGACGGCCGCAGCGTCGGATGCCGACAACCTCTACGTCACGATGAGCGCCCGATTCCTGAACGACAAGCTGCTGATCGTGGCGCGGGCCGAAGAGGAAGGCGCCGAGAAGAAGCTGCTCCGGGCCGGGGCCGACCGCGTCGTCTCGCCCTACGTCATCGGGGGCCAGCGCGTGGCCCTGGCCGTGCTGCGGCCCGCGGTCATGGACTTCATCGAGCTGGCCACGCGCAAGGAGCACATGGAGCTACAGATCGAGGAGGCCGCGGTCCTCGCCGGCAGCCGCCTGGCGGGCCTGTCCCTGAAGGACAGCCAGATCCGCCAGGACCTGGGGATCATCATCGTGGCCATCAAGAAACCCGACGGCAAGATGATCTTCAACCCGCCGTCCGAGACGGTGATCGCCGCGGGCGACGTCCTGATCACGCTCGGCAATCGCCAGCAGCTCGACCGGCTGGAGCAAATGGCGGGCGCCTGACGAGCGTGGCGGCGCATCACTCGAGTGGGCTGGCCCCGTCCGGGAACGAGCCCTTCCTGGCCGTGGCCGCGGCGACGGCGAGCGTGCTGGTGACGGGCAACGTCAGGCACTTCCCCATGCCCACCCGGCGCGGGATGGCAGTGTTCACGCCGCGGTAGCTCAAGGATCGGATCAGTCGAGGGCGCTGAACGGGGCGGCACGTCGAGCGCGCGCGGCCCTCTGGGTGCGCCGCCTAAGTGGCGCCCTACCAGAGGGTCCGGACGGGGTACTCGCGGATGTGGTCGTCGGGCGTGAGCAGGACGAGGCCGCCGACGATGGCCTGCGCCACGAGCATGCGGTCGAACGGGTCTCGGTGAAGGTCGGGGAGCTTCGCGACGTGGAGCGCAGCCTCCTCGTCGACGGGGAGCGGCTCGAGTCCATGGGCGGTGCGCTGGGCGGGCACGAACGCCTCCGGCGGCGTCGGGAGAGGCAGGCGACCAAGACGGTGCTTGACCGCTATCTCCCAGGCGGATGCCGCGCTCAGGAACGCTTCGTTCGCCGGGTCCGCGAACGCCTGCCGTGCCGGAGGCGAGAGGTCCTTCGCCCCGCCGACGATCCAGAGGAACGTGCAGGTGTCGAGGAGCAGCCGCACCGCACTAGCGCCCTTCGAAGGCGGCGACGAGGTCGTCGGGCAACGGTTCGAAGAACGACGGCGGCACGGTGAAGCCTGCGACGAGGCCGATCGGCCGACGGGTGCGCCGGGGCTTCGGCACCGGCCGCAGCTCGGCCGCGGGGACGTTGCGCCGGCAGATCAGCACCGTCTCGCCCTCAGCCACCCGATCGACGAGGGCCGAGAAGTGCACCTTGGCCTCGTAGAGATTGACCTTCTTCATGACCAAATACTAGACCAGGTATAAGGCCAGATCAACTACGTCCCTCGGCGGCTCCAGTACCGGTACGCCGGCAGGCCGAGCGCCACCAGGAACAGGCCGATGAGGGACTCCTTCGGCTTCTCGACGAGCGTATTGGCCACGAGCGCGAGCGAAGCCAGCACGAACACGACCGGCACCACCGGATAGCACCAGGTGCGGTACGGGCGGGGCACGTCCGGGCGCGTCCGCCGCAGGACCAGAACGGCTGCTCCGGTCGCGGCGTGGAAGAGGACCACCGCGAAGACCACGTACGTGTAGAGCTGCTCGTACGTGCCGGAGAACGTCAGCACCGTGGACCACAGGCCCTGGGCGAGAATGCAGGCCGCCGGCGTGTGGTAGCGCGGATGGATGCGCGCCAAGGCCGGGAAGAACACGCCGTCCTGGGCCATCGGCAGGTAGATGCGCGCTGCGTAGAGGATCGTCGAGGAGATGCAGCCGAACGTCGAGACCAGGACGGCCGCCGAGATCAGCCTTCCACCCATCGGGCCAAAAAGCACCTGGGCGGCGGACTCGCCTATGCGCGGCATGCCCGCCATCGCCTCCACGGGCAGCGCCCGCACGTAGACGAGGTTCATGAGGACGTAGAGAAGCGTGACCGCCGCCGTCCCCGCTATCAGTCCGACTGGCAGATCCCGCTCCGGCTTGCGCATCTCGCCGGCCATGTTGGTGACCGCGTACCAGCCGTCATAGCTCCAGAGCACCGCGATCATGCCGACGCCGAAGGCCACGAGGACGTTGCCGGGAGGCAGCGAAGCTAAGAGCCGCACCGAGGTCGGCGCCGGGGCCAGAAGGCCGAGCAGGCCAAGGCCGACGATCGAGCCGACCTTCACGATCGTCACGAAGTTCTGGACGCCCGCGCCCTCGCGTAGGCCGACGTAGTTGACGGCCGTGAGCAGCCCGATGGCGAGCGCGCCGGCGAGCTGGCCGCCGCTGAGCGACCAGCCGGCCACGGAGACGAGCACGTGCTGGGTCGCGAAGAATGGCACGAACGAGCCCAGGTACTCCCCGAAGCCGACGGCGAGGGCCGCGATGCCACCGGTCATGATCACGAAGAACGACGCCCAGCCGAACAGGAAGCCGAAGACCGGGCCGTAGGCTTCCTTCAGGAAATGGTATTGGCCGCCCGCCTTCGGGAACATGCCCCCGAGCTCGGCATAGCTGAGCGCGCCGGTGAGGGTCAGCAAGCCGCCCACGGCCCAGACGAGCAAAATGAGCCCTGGGTGCGGCAGCACCCGTGCGATGTCGCCGGTCGTGATGAAGATGCCCGTGCCAAGGATCGAGCCGATGGTGATGAGCGCGCCGTCCCAGGCGCCCAGCCCACGGACGAGCTGCGGTTTCGGCTCCTCGGCTCCTGCGGGCATGAAGGCGGCATTCTACCGGAACGAGGCCCGCCGGATCCGCCTGGCGCGCGACCTGCGATCTCGAACCTGTCGATCTCGATCCGTGCCATCTGATGAGATCCGGTGACTGTGGTAGGATTGCCGTCCCTCCCTGCCTCGGCGCCAAGGCGTGCGCCAAAGAAGAGCGCCGGCTCTTGCCGCCGGCCTGGCACGAACATGTATGAGAGAACTTTCCGGTATGAGAGCTTTTTGGCCGGCCGTCGTGCTCCTGATCGCTTCCCCCGGACTCAAGGCCCAGGCGGGGACGGAGCTCCTCACCCTCGACGATTGCATCCGCCTCGCTCTCGCGAGCCCCTCGGCGGTGAACGTCGCGCGCCACCAGCGCGAGATCGCCGCCCTCGGGCTCACCCAGGCCCGGGCGGCCCTCCTGCCGCAGGCTCACGCGGCGGGCGCCTTCACCTACAACAGCCCGCTCCCCGGCGGGGGTGAGGTTCCCAGCTACGTCGCGCTCAACGGTGTCCGTGAGTACGGCGCCCTCATCACTGCCGTCCAGGAGCTCGACATCTCGGGGCGCTTGCGGGCGGCGACAGCACGTGCGCGAGCCGATCGCGGCGCCGCCGACGCGAGTGCCCTGATCGCGGAACGGGACCTCCGGCGCAGCGTCCGCGGGGCCTACCATCGGCTTCTCTTGGCGCGACATCTGGCCCAGGTGGCGCGCGACGCCCTCGATGGAGCGCGTCGTTTCCAGGTCCGCACGCAGCAGTTGTTCGACAAGGGCGAAGCGGCCCGCGCCGACGTCGTGAAGGCCTCCGCCCAGACGGCCTTCCTCGAGCAGGCGGTGAGCGCCGCAGGGTTGGCGACTGAGACGGCCAACCACGAGCTCGCCTCTTTCTGGACGATCAACGTTGCGGATCCGCTATCGCTGGCCGATGCCCTCGATGCCCCCGTCGCGCCGGCGGAGGCCGACGGGCCCGCTGTCGACAACCCCTTCCTGCGACGGCCCGAACGGAGCCTCCTCGAGGCCCAGCGGCTCGGTCTCGACGCCGACGCCCGCCGTTCCCATGCCGAGCTTCTGCCGCAGGCCAGCTTCACGTTCCAGTACGGGATCGACTCGCTCCGCTTCAACTGGGCCGATCATGGCTACGCGGCGTTCGTCAGCCTGAACGTCCCGATCTTCGATTGGTTCAAGACGCGCAGCGCCTCCCGCCAGATCCGATTGCAGGCGGACCAGCTCGACCTGAGCCGCCGGATCGCCGAGCGGGGCTTCTCCAGGGATTACCAGGACGCGCTCTCCCGCGTGAGTGCCAGCTACGCGCAGATCGCCCTCACGCGAGCGCAGGTCACGCTCTCCGAGGAGAACCTGCACCTCAGCCAGGTGCGCTACGAAGGCGGAGAAGGCTCTGCCCTTGACGTGGTGTCGGCACAGAGCCAGCTCGCCGAGGCGCGCACGAACTATTACACGACCTTGGCTCGGTATCATGAGGCTCGGGCCGACCTGGCCGTGGCCGGCGGCGAGTGAAGGGCATGAGACTTGACCCGAGGAACGGGCTTCGCACGATCCGGCGCCCGACGGCACGAGGGAGGCGAGTTTGAACGCAACTCAATGGAACCGAGGGCGCGGCGTGGCCGCGGCGTGGGGTGTCGTCGGCTTGATCCTCGCGGCGGCCTGTGGGTCCCACGAGGAGGCCGAGCCTAAGCCTGTCGTCGCGGTCAAGGCGGTGCAGGCCGAGCTGGCCGACGTTCGCCTGCTGGTCCGCGCGCCCGCCACCGTCCACCCGCGACAGCAGGCCAGCCTCGCCCCCCGCATCGCCGCCCCGATCCGCGAGCTGAAGGCACGCAAGGGCGACGTCGTAGCCGCCGGGCAGGTGCTGGCGCTCCTGGAGAGCCGCGACGTCCTGGCCCAGCGCGATGACGTGGCGGCGGCCCTGCGCCAGGCACAGCAGGTCCGCGACCGAAGGACACAGCTCTTTGCCGAGGGCGCGATCCCGCAACGCGAGCTTCTTGCGAGCGAGACCGAGCTGGCCCAGGCCCAGGCCCGCTACGCGCTGATCGAAGCGCAGCTTCGCTTCACGGAGATGACGAGTCCTTTCGCGGGCGTCATCACCGAGCAGTTCCTCTACCCGGGCGACATGGCGAAGCCTGAGACCCCGGTCTTCACGGTGACGGACCTCGCGGTGGTCATCGCCCACGCACAGGTGCCGGAAGCGGAAACGGAGAAGCTGCGGAAGGGACAAGTCGGTGTGTTTCATCCGACCGACGCCGGCGAGACATCCTTCGAGGGCCGCGTCACGGTGGTGAACCGCGCGGTAGACCCGGCGCGACGGACGATCGAGGTCTGGATCGAGATCCCGAACGGCGCCGGCGGGATGCGGACGGGCGTCTTCGGCAACGTGGACATCGTCACGGGTACGGCGCCCGGCAGCGTCGTGGTCCCCGTCGAAGCCGTCGAGTTCGCGAGCGGCACCCGCAAGGGAACCGTCCTCGTCGTGGACGAGAAGCACATCGCGCATCGGCGGGACGTCGAAGCCGGCGACGTCTCGGCCGGTAGGGCACAGATCCTCGGCGGCCTCAAGGCTGGCGAGACCGTCGTTGTCGAAGGCGGCTACGGTCTGGCTGACGGGACCGAGGTACGCCTCGCGGCGAGCGACAAGTCGTGACGCCCCGGCTGGGACAGTTCGTCGAGGCACACGGCCGGGCGCTGCTGCTGGTCGTCCTCAGCTTCGCCGTGGCCGGTTCGATCTTCGCGTTCCGATTGCCGGTGGCGATTTTCCCGCAGACCGACTTCCCCCGAGTCGTGATCCTGGTGGACAACGGCATCGCTCCGGTGAATATCCAGGCTCTCACCGTCACGCGTCCCATCGAGGAAGCCATCCGCATCGTCCCGGGCATCACGAACGTGCGTTCCGTGACCGCCCGTGGCTCGGCGGAGATCAGCGTCTTCTTCCGCTGGGACGTAGACGTCCTGAACAGCCTCCATCTGATCCAGGGGCGCATCTCGCAGATCACGCCATTGTTGCCGCCGGGCTGCCGCTTCTACATCAACCGCCTCACCTTCTCCGTCTTCCCGATGATCGGCTTCAGCATCACTTCCCCGACACGAAGCCCGACCGACCTCTGGGAGCTGGCCTACTACAATCTGGCGCCCCGCCTCTACAGACTTCCCGGTGTGGCCGAGACGCGCATCGTGGGCGGGCGGGCGCCCGAGTACCACGTGCTGGTCGAGCCGGAAAAGCTCAACGGCTACGGCCTGCCCTTGACGAAGGTCGTCGAGGCGATCCGGAACAACAACAGGATCGAAGCCGCGGGCATGGTGCAGGAGAACTACCATCTTTACCTGACGGCGGTGACCGGCCTCATGCGCGGCCAGGAGGACATCGAAAACGCCGTCGTGGAGGTCGTGGGCGGCACGCCGGTGCTGGTCAAGGACGTGGCCCACGTGGTGCGCGGCGAGCGGCCGACCTACAACATAGTGACGGCCAACGGCCGGCCCGCGGTGCTTGTCAACGTCCTCCAGCAGCCCGACGGGAACGCCATCCAGATCGCCGACGACGTCAACCGCGAGTTGCGCGAGATCCGCAAGAGCCTGCCCCCCGACATCAAGCTGGCCACCTTCTACGACCAGTCCATCCTCGTCCGCGATTCCATCGGGAGCGTGACCGAGAGCATCCTGATCGGCCTCGCGCTCTCCGTGGTCGTGCTATTGGGGTTCCTCAAGAGCTGGCGCACGACCGTCGTCGCCGCTCTCGTGATCCCGATCTCGACCTTGATCGCCATCGTCTTCATGAAGCTCTTCAACATGAGCTTCAACATCATGACCCTGGGGGGCATCGCGGCGTCCATCGGCGTCGTGATCGACGACGCCATCGTGATGGTGGAGAACATCGTCGTGCATTTGTCCATGGGCCAGGACGCGAAGAAGGCGGCTCGCAGCGCCATCCAGGAGCTGACACCCGCCCTCATCGGCTCCACCCTGACGCCGATCATGGTGTTCGTCCCCCTGATCTTCCTGGGCGGCATCACGGCCGTCTTCTTCCGTGCCCTGGCCATGGCCCTCGTCACCGCGCTCCTGGCCTCCCTGTTCCTCGCGATCTTCTTCACGCCCGTGCTGGCGGGCTTTCTCCTGCTCCCGCGGGTTGGCCCCGCCACGACCGACCTCGAGGAGGCCGAGCAGGCCGGCGAAGGCCGCTGGCTTCGTTGGCTGACTGGCCGCTACGGAGCGGCGCTGCACTGGTGCCTCGGCCACACGCGGAGCGTCCTTGCGGCGGCGCTCGTCATCGTGGCCGCGTCGGTCGGAATCTACTTCCAGCTCGGCAGTGGTTTCTTGCCGGAGACGGACGAAGGCGCCTTCGTCCTCGACTACGTGATGCCTTCGGGCACATCGCTCCAGGAGAGCCACCGCGTCCTCAGCCATATCGAGCGCTTCCTGCTCGAGACACCGGAGGTCGAGGGCTACTCGCTCCGGCTCGGGGCGCGGCTGGCCCTGGCCATCGCCGAGCCCAACACCGGCGATTTCCTGGTCAAGCTCAAGCGCGAGCGAAAGCGCTCCCTCGAGGATGTGACCAACGAGCTACGCCGGAAGATCAACGGGGCCGAGCCGGCCATCGAAGTGGAGTTCCCCCACATCCTCGAGGACCTGATCGGCGACCTCGCGTGGTCGCCGCAGCCCATCGAGATCAAGATCTACAACGACGACCCGGCCGTGTTCACGGCGGTGGCCCACGACGTCGAAGAATGGCTGCCCAAGGTGAAGGGCGTCGTCGATGTCGCGAACCGCAACGTCGTGATCGGTCCCGCCGTCAACTTCCGGGTGGATCCGCAGAAGGCCAAACGGGCCGGCTTCGATGTCGGCGACGTGGCGGCCATCGAGGCGGCGGTCCTCGACGGCGAGCTGACCTCCAACATGATCCACGGCGACCGACTGATCGGCATCCGGGTCCGCTACCCGGCGGAGCGCCGGACCACCGTCGAACAGCTCAGGTCCCTGCTGCTCACGTCCCCCGCGGGCGTCACGCTGCCCCTGTCCAGCATCGCCGACGTCGAGGTCGAGGAAGGGCAGGCCGAGATCCATCGCGAGAACCTGCGACCGCTGGCAACGGTCACGGCCCAGCTCTCCGGCCGCGACCTCGGCTCGGCCATGGCCGAGATCCGTGAGCGCCTGTTCAAGGAAGTCTCGATCCCCCCTCACACCGAGGTCGAGTTCGGCGGCCTTTACCGGATCCAGCGCGAGTCGTTCCTCGGCTTGACGCAGGTGTTGCTGATGTCGATCCTGCTGATCTTCATCATCCTGGTCTTCGAGTTCCGGTCGTTTTCCCACCCGATCGCGATCCTGGTGGCGACGATCCTTTGCGGCTTCGGCGCGCTCCTCGCGCTCTACGTGACCGGCTCGACTCTCAACGTGTCGTCCTTCATGGGCGCCATCATGGTGGTCGGCATCGTCCACAAGAACGGGATCCTGATGCTCGACGCGGAGCAGCACTTCTCGGCCCAGGGTCATCCCTTGCGGGATGCGATCTTCCGCGCCGGCCGGCGCCGCTTGCGACCGATCCTGATGACCGCACTCGCGACCATCGTCGGCATGGTGCCGCTCGCCCTGGGCGTGGGCTCCGGAGCGCAGATGCTGCAACCCCTGGCGATCGCCGTTATCGGTGGCGTTGCGGTGTCGATGGTGCTGTCGCTTCTGATCACACCTGTCTTGTTCTGCCTCTTGCGCGAGCGCGGCCTCTAGGCCATGGGAGCGCGTGGGCGTCGAGCCAGCCTGCGTCGCGCCGCCTTCCTCTTCCTGATCGCCGCCACTCTTGCGCTCGCGTGGCTCCTCCTCGCCCGGCCGCGCTGGAGCCGCTCGTTCTTCGCGCCCAAGACCCCGAAGAACCTGCTGCTCGTTTCCATCGACACGCTGCGCGCCGATCATCTGGGCTGCTTCGGTTACGCGGCGGCGCAAACCCCGCGGCTCGATGCCCTTGCGCGCTCCGGTCTCAGCTTCACACGCGCCACGACCGTGATGCCGCTGACGCTGCCCGCGCATTCCTCCCTGATGACGGGCACGTTTCCCGCCTGGCACGGCGTGCGCGACAACGGCGGGTTCTACGTGGCCGACGAACAGGTCACGCTGGCCGAGACGCTGCGCGACAAGGGCTTTCGAACGGGCGGCTTCGTCTCGGCGTTCGTGCTCGACCATCGCTGGGGCATCGCGCAGGGCTTCGAGAAGTACTTCGACGACTTCGATCTCGAGAAGTTCGGCGACGCGCCCGGCATGGACTCGATCCAGCGCCCGGGCTCGGAGACCGTGGACCAGGCGCTCGCGTGGCTGCAAGCCGACCGCGAACGGCCCTTCTTCGCCTGGGTCCACCTCTACGATCCGCACACGCCCTACGAAGCCCCGGAGCCGTTTCGCTCGCGCTTCCCGAGCACGATGATCGGCGCCTACGACGCCGAGATCGCGACGGCCGACGCGCAGGTCGGCCGGCTGCTCGATGCCCTGGACGCCGAGGGACGGCTCGACAACACACTCGTCGTGGTCACGGGCGACCATGGCGAGATGCTGGGTGAGCACGGCGAGCAGTCCCACGGCTTCTTCATCTACGACGCCGCCACCCATATCCCGGTGATCGTCTCGGGCCCGGGCGTCCCGGCCCGCGAAGTGCCCGATCAGATCCGGATCGTGGACCTGATGCCCACGGCTCTCGAGCTGCTGCACGTCGCCGTGCCGAAGCAGGTGCAAGGCGTGAGCCTCATGCCCCTCACCCGCGGCGAGCACCTGTCCCTCGTCGCTCAGTCCGAGAGCTGGTACCCGCGCTATCACTACGGCTGGAGCGAGCTGATCTCGCTCCAGGACAATCGCGTCCAGTACATCCGCGCCCCGCGGCCCGAGCTCTACGACCTTCAGGTCGACCCGGGCGAGCTCGTCGACAAGTCGAAGGAGGCCGCCGGACGGATCGCCACGCTCGAGCGAGCGCTCACCGACCACCTCGCCCGCAGCGCGAGCGCCACAGCCGCCAAGGGACCTCAGACGATCGACGCCGAAGCCGAGGAAAAGCTCGCCGCGCTCGGCTACGTCGGCGGCGGCGTGAGCGCGCGCCATCTCGAGGACCGCCCTCGCGGCGATCCCAAGGACAAGATCGGTCTCTACAACCTCCTCAAGCAGGCGGGCGGCGCCTCGGTCGAAGGTCGCATCGACGAGGCGATCGTGACGGTCCAGAAGGCGATCGCGGCGGACCCGGAGATCGTCGAGGCCTACATGCTGCTCGGCAACTTCGAGAAAAAGGCGAAGCGGCCACCGCAGGCCATCGCTTCCTACAAGCAGGCTTTGAAGCTGGATCCGGACCACCAGGGAGCGCTGTTCAGCCTGGCGATCGCCTACAAGGACCTCGGACGGCTGGAAGAGGCCCGGGTCGGCTTCGAACGGGCGCAAACACTCGACCCGCGCAACGGCAGGGTGCTCTGGCAGCTCGCCGATCTCTTCATGCGGCAAGGGCATCCCGACAAGGCCCAGGCCGTGATCCGCGACGCGCTCGCGCGCAAAGTGGAGGAGCATCGCTTTCTGCTGAAGCTGGGCGAAAGCCAGATCGAGGCGAAGCAGTTTGACGAGGCCGAGAAGTCGCTGCGCCTGGCCCTCGAGAAGAAGCCCGGGCTCGACACCGCGAACTTCAATCTCGGGCTCGTCTACGAGGAGCGCGGGGAGATCGACAAGGCGATCACCGCATACGAAGCCGAGCTGGCCACGAACGCCAAGGCGCAGCGGGCCGCCTTCAACGTCGCGAAGCTGCTCCAGAAGAAGGGCCGCCTCAGGGAGGCGGTGGCCCGGTTTCGCAAGGCGGTCGAGCTGCAACCCGATTTCGGCACCGGGCAGCTCTACCTCGCGAAGGCTCTCCTCGACTCGGGCGACCTCGGCGGCGCTGAGGAGTGGGCACGCAAGGGGCTCGTCTCGAAGCCGGATCCGGGGATAGCGCCCCTCGGCCATTTCGTCCTGGCGGACGTCTTCAATCGCCAGGGGCGCGAAGCGGAGGCGCGGCGCGAGGTGGCGGCGGCCGAACGACTCGGGCGCGGCGGGAAGTGAAGCTGGCCGCGGCGACGTTTGCGGCGCGCTGCCTCTCCAACCGCTCGGCGAGCCAGCGCTGCGAGTACAGGGACAGGCCGTCGGTGGTGACGACCTGTCCCTCCTCGTGACGCAGGAGAGCGAGCCCTAGAAGCTGATCCGCGCGGCGATCTGGAAGCTCCTGGGCGCGCCGCCCCCGAGGAAGGGGTTGCCGGTCCCTACATCGGCGGTAGCCGTGAGGGGGAGGAAGCCCTGGCCGCGGCCCGTGGCCGGGTCGATGTCGTTCTGGGCGAAGTCGACGTAGAAGTTGGGCAGGAGCGGGTTCGCGAAGTTGGGGTGGTTGAAGATGTTGAAGATGTCCACGCGGACCTGAAGCCTCGCGCGGCTGCCGAGCGGAGTGTTCTTCACGATCGAGAAATCCATGTTCGTGAAGTGAGGGCCGTAGAAAGCGTTGCGCGTCAGGTTTCCGAAGTGCTGCCCTCCGTTACAGCCGTAGTTGCCGTCGTAGTTGCAAGGCACCTGGAAGGCCGAGAGGTTCAGGAATTTATCGGGGCCGCCGGTCCCCGCGGAGGGATCCCCCACCTGATCGGGCCTGGCGGTGTACTCCCCGGTTCCGTTGAAGTCTCCCCAGTACTGGTTGTTCACGTTGAAGGGCTGGCCGCTACTGAAGGTAAAGATGCCGTCGAAGGACCAGCCGGAGGTCAGCCAGTTCCCCTTTCGCGGTCCGGCGTCCCACGTGAAGTACCAGGTGAAGCGGTGGCGGTTGTCGAAGTTGGACGGGCCGCTCTCGCGCTCGGGGTGGGTGCTGTCGTCGGGCTGCGCCGCGTTCTGGACGTAGTCCTGGCCGTCGCTTGCCGTGTCCACTGACTTGCTGAGCGTGTAGTTCATGGTGGACGTGAGGCCGTGCCAGTCGCGCAGCTTCAGGCTGACCTGCAAGGAGTTGTAGTGGGACTCCGCCGTCGACTCGAAGCGGTTGATGTACTCGTAGTTGGGGAAGGGGGCCGCGCCCGTTGCCGGGTTGAGCTGGTTGATGTCGACGTAGCGGAACAGGTGGCGGCCAATGGAGCCGACATAGCCGGCCTGGATGGCGGCGTGCTTGCCGATGAGTTGCTGGACGTTGGCGCTGTAATTGGCCACCCACGGCGTCTGCAAGTCCTGCTTGACGGTCCAGACGTCGGGGAAGCCGTGGAGTGTCGGCACCGAGGCGCTGAAGCCGTCGCTCGGGAAGACCGGCGCCCCGGACGTGATGGAGTCGGCCGCCGAGTAGCTGAATTCCATGTCGTTGTAGGCGACGCCGGGGCTGAAGGTGTTCCACGGGAGCTGGCCGAGGAAAAAGTCCTGCGAGAAGGCGTCGTAATAGAGGCCGCCGCCGGCCCGTACCACGGTCTTGCCGTCGCCCTTCGTGTCCCAGGCCACGCTCGCGCGCGGCGAGAAGTTGTTCCAGTCCTTCGGGTAGAGTTGAGTGACGCGGTTCACGGTCTGGGTGGCGGGGTCGAAGATGCTGAAACGGTTGTTCTTCTCACCGATCACGCCGTAGTAGTCCCAGCGCAGGCCGTAGTTCAAGGTGACGCTGCGGCTCACCTGGAAGCTGTCCTGGGCGTAGAAGCCGTGGCTGTTCTCGAAGGTGTCGGCGTTGGAGTCGCCGCGCACCGAGCGCCCGCCGTTGCTGATGCGGCCGGCGATGAAGTCGTCGAGGCTCGCGAACTTGAGCTTGCCGCGGAAGCCCTCGTCGAAGTACTGGCTCACGGTGGTACGGCGGAACTCGTAGCCGAACTTCCAGTTGTGCCGTCCGGTGTTGTAGGAGAAGTTCGTGAAGGCCTGGTAGTTCTGGTCCGTGCGGCCCCGGGGGTTCGCCCGATTGGCCCCCAGGCTCGCGAAGCCCGACACGACGATCTCGGGCAGGCCGAAGTCTCGGGGGTTCGTAACGCCCGTGTTGAGGCCCACGGAGTTGGGGTCGAAGCTGCCGTCCTCGGGTGAGAAGGTCTCCCAGAAGCGGTTGTATCCGCCGCGCACCTCCATCAGGAGCTTGGGCGAGAAGATATGGGTGTACGAGACGGAGCCCAGGTTGACGGTGGTCGGCGTGATCGTATTGAAGCCGGGCAGGTTGCTGCCTCCCACGAGCGCAAGGGGGAAGCTCTGGTCGCTGTGCCCGTAGAAGTAGCGGGCCGTCAGGAAGTCGGCGTCGCTCACGTGATGGTCGATCTTCGCGATGAGGCTGTTCACCGGGTTCTTGGAAGGGGTCGTTGACTCGTAGTTGTTGCCGTTGGCGTCGGCAGCGCGGTTGGGAGACGGCCAGAGCTTGCCGGCGGAGAGGAGTTGGCCGATCACGGGGTTGGGGGCACCGCCGTTGGCCGCGATCGAGGCATTGAGCTCATCCGCGCTGGGCACGTGGGTGAGGGTGGGCGAGCCCACGTTCTCCCGCTGCCCTTCGTAGGCCAGGAAGAAGAACGTCTTGTCCTTCGCGAGGGGGCCGCCCAGCGAAGCGCCGAACTGGTGGTTCTTGAAGGGGTTCTTCGGGTTCGCCTTGCTGTTGAAGTAGTTGCGGGCGCTCAGGGAATCGTTCCTGAAATACTCGAAGACGCTCCCGTGGAGTTCGTTGGTCCCCGACTTCGTCACCATGTTCACGATGGCGCCGGCGTTGCGCCCGTACTCGGCCTCGACCCCCGAGAGGATCGGAAACTCCTCGATGGCGTCCACGGGCAGGATCGTGGCCGGCGCGCCGAACACCCCGCCTTCGTTGATGGCCGGGTCGTTGCGATAGCCGTCGTTCATGTCCGTCCCGTCCAGGAGGTAGTTGTTGGCGCGCCCCCGGTTGCCGTTGACGCTGAGGTACCCGAAAGAGCCGGGAGAGTCGGAGACCTGCCCCGGGTCGGACGTGGCGCCCGGGACGAGGCTCATCAAGTGGGTGAAGTCACGACCGCTGATGGGCAGCTCGGCGGCCTGGGCCCCGTCAATGGTCCCACCTTGGGAGTTGTGGGTGGTGTCCACCAGGGGCAAGGCCGCCGTCACCTCGACGGTGTCCTTCATGTCCCCCACCGAGAGGGTCATGTTGACCCGCTGGTTCGAGGAGACGCCGACCTGGACTCCCTTGACCGTCTGGCTCTGGAATCCCTGGAGGGAGCCGACGACCGTGTACTCGCCCGGAGGCAGCTCGGTGATGGTGTAGTTGCCGGTCGAGTCGGCGACGGCGCTGCGGCTGAGCTTGGTCCCCACGTTCGTCGCCGCCACGGTGGCGCCCGGGACCCCGGCCCCTGAGGCGTCGGTCACGATCCCCTGGATGCCGCCGCGGAACGTCTGGGCGTGGGCTGTGACAGCGGCCAGGCAGAGCAGGGCCAAGGCGATTCGCAGCTTCATTCGGTACTCCTTCGGGGAGGGCGCATCGCAGTGCGCCGGCTCTTCGGGTTCAAGGAACCACAGGGCAGGCTTGGCAACGAGGGGAGCCTACGCCCGCCGTCACGGAAACGTCAAGCTCTCGTCCGAGCCACCGAGCCACCGCGAAGGGGGGCGTCGACACTACGGCGCGACGCGCGGCTTTCGCGATCACCCTAGGCGACCTCGCGCGCAGCCAGCCCCAGGCGCCCGCGGATCTCGGCCTGGATGTCGGCCGCGGGCTTGACACCGTCCACCGCCACGACAAGCTCCTTCTTGCGGAAGAGGTCGATGATCGGCTGGGTCTTGGCATGGTAGTCCGCCAGGCGTTCCTGGATGGCTTCCGGCTTGTCGTCCGGGCGCGCCAACAAACGGCCCTTGCACACGTCGCAGACTTCGGGCACGGCGGGACGATGGAAGATCAGGTTGTAGTCGAGGCCGCACTTGGCGCACAAACGCCGGCTCAGGATGCGCTCGATCACGACCGCGTCCGACACCTCGATCAGGATCACGGCGTCCACGTCGTAGCGCTCCAGGAAGAACAGCGCCTGCGCCTCATTCCGCGGATAGCCGTCGAGGATGAACCCGTAGTTCCAGTCGTGCTGGTCCAGCCGCTCGCGCACGATGTCGTCGACCAGCTCGTCTGGCACCAGTTGGCCGGAGGCGACGATCCGCTTGATCCGGGCGCCGAGCTTGGTGTGGCTCTGGACGTGCCAGCGAAAAATGTCGCCCACGCTGATGTGCACCAGCTCGAAGTCCTTCATCAGCAGCTTCGCCTGGGTGCCCTTGCCGCAGCCCTGGGGGCCCATCACGACGAACTTGCGCATTGGTCGCCTCCTTAGAGCGCCTTCTCCAGGCGGTCGCAGAACGTCTCGAGGATCTGGATCCGTGCGAACCGCTTGTCGTTGCCGGCCACGATCGTCCACGGGGTCCGGCGTGTGCTGGTGCGCGCCACCATATCGCCAATCGCCGCCTCGTAGGCGTTCCATTTCTCGCGGTTCCGCCAATCCTCCTCGGTGATCTTGTGCTGCTTGTACGCGGTTTCCTTCCGTTCCTCGAAGCGCCGGAGCTGCTCCTGCTGCGAGATGTGGATCCAGAACTTGAGGAGTGTCGTCCCGTGCTCGGCGAGCTGCGACTCGAAATCGTTGATTTCGAGATAGGCGCGGTGCCAATCCTGCTCCGGCGCGAAGCCCTCGACACGCTCCACCAACACGCGCCCGTACCACGAGCGATCGAAGATCGTGACGAGGCCCGCGCGCGGTATGTGACGCCAGAAGCGCCACAGGTAGTGATGCGCCCGCTCCTCGTCGGTGGGGGCCGCGATCGGGACCACGCGATAAAGCCGCGCGTCCATGGCCTCGGTCAACCGCCTGATGCTCCCGCCCTTGCCGGCGGCATCCCAGCCCTCGAACACGATTACGCTCGAAACCTTCTTCTCCCACGCCGCCCGGGACAGTCGGCTCAGCCGGCCCTGGAGCTTGGCCAGCTTGTTCTCGTACACCTTGTCCGAGAGCTTCTGGCGGAGATCGATCGTGTCGAGGATGCTCGTGACCTCTCCGGGGAGCGCCGGCAAGGACGGCGCCTTCGCCTGCGCGGCCTGCGCGGCGCACCGCCGCTCAACCGCCTCCAGCACCGTTCGACCGACCGTCAGCTCCCGGTAGCGGTCGTCCACGGCCTCGACGATCGTCCACGGCGCGTAGCCCGTGTCCGTTGCGCGCAACGCCTGCTCGTCCACTCGCATGAAGTCGTCGTACAGCTTGAAGTGCTTCCAGTCCAGGCGCGAGACGCGCCAGCGGCTGGCAGGATCCTTCTCCAGCTTGAGCAGCCGCTTCTTCTGCGCTTTCTTGGAGAGGTGCAGCCACACCTTGACCAGCAGGGCGCCGTCCTGCACCAGCATCTGCTCGAACGCCGCGATGCGCGCGAGCGCGCTCCCCAGCTCGGCGCGGCTGGTCTCGCCATAGACGCGACGCACGATCGGATCGGTGTACCACGAGCCGAAGAAGATGCCGACCCGGCCCTTCGCCGGCAGCGTGCGCCAGAAGCGCCAGTAGGCCGGGCGGTCGCGCTCCTCGTCGGACAGCGGGCCAAACACGTTGGTCTCCAGCCCGCGCGGGTCGAGCCACTCGTGTAGCCGGTTGACGGTCTCGCTCTTGCCCGCCCCGTCGGCGCCCGCGATCACCAGGATCAGGGGGACGTTGCTCCGGATCAGGGAGCGCTGGGCCTGCAACAGCCCTTCGCGCAGCTTGGGCACTTCGGCGGCGTAGACGTCTTTGGGGATCGATTGTCCCAGCTCAGCGGCTTCGAACATCGGATCCTCCCTCGATGCCGGCTCAGCGAGAACCGGAAGCTTTTGCGCGCGGCAGACCCCAGGCCCGTAGCCATTGCGCGCCGTACCTACGCTGCCGTGCCGCCTCGGTGCCCGAAGCCTCGCGCGGACACATGCTTCAAGCTCCGTGCCAAGCAGCTCTACCTCCTCACGACTCGCCGAGGACGCGGATCTCGGCGTCGGCTTGCCGCAAACGGATCGCGAGGGAACGGGCGAGCGCCACGAAGAAGTGGTGGCCCAGGCGGGGATGCTGTTCGGCGAGGAGATCGAAACGTCCGCGGGAGAGCACGAGCAGATCCGTCGGGGTCAGGGCGACGGCGTCTGCGGAACGGGCGCCCCCGTCGAGAAACGCGATATCGCCGAAGGCATCGCCGCGGCCGAAGGTGGCGACGTGGTGCTCCAGGCCTTCGCCGAACCGCAGGGCGATCCGAACCTTCCCCCGCCGCACGAGGAAGATCTCGTCGCCCACGTCCCCCTGGCGGAAGATCCGCTCGCCAGCCGCGTAGCTGCGCTCGACCGCGCACGCGGCGAGCTGCTGCAGGGTGTCTTCCTTGCGGCCCTTGAGGAAGTCGATGTCGCGCAGCCCCAGGAGGGTCTCCTCCGCAACGCGGGCTCGACCCTCCTCGTCGAGGATGAGGTCCTCGGTCCACTCGAGCGCGTCGGTGAGCTGGTCGAAGAGCCTGACGGGCCTCTCCGTCGACGCGAAACCCACCTCGTCGAAGTAGGCCCGCAGGTTCTCGCCGCTCGGCAGCGTCTTCGGCAGGCTGCTGAACACGAGGGCGCCTCCGCGCTCGCGCAACTGCGCCTCGCACTGCTCGAGCATGTGAACGGCCGTCAGGTCCACCGAGCGCACGCGGCGCATGTCGAGGATGACGAAGCGACGGGTCTTCAGGTCGGCCTCGAGCTCCGTGAAGAGCTGATCCGTGGTGCCGAAGAAGAGGCTCCCTGCCAGCTCGCAGACAAGGGTCTCGCCGCCACGCCGCATGAGGATCGCCATCTCCTCGGGAAGCCGCTTCTGCCGGGAGAAGACCTGGTTGCCGTAGGTCTTCCGGTGGATCACGGTCCCGCGCACCTGCTCGCGGATGAAGAGGAGTATCGAGAGAGCGATGCCTGTGCCCGACGCCGATACGAGCCCCACGGAGACGGCCACCGCAATCACGCTCGCGACGACACCGAAGTCGAGCAGCGTCGAGCGCTGCCGCAGCAGACGCAAGCTCCCCCAGTCGACCATTCGGTACGCCACGACCACGAGGATGCCCGCCAGGGCCCCGATCGGCGCCCACGCCACGAGGCCGCCCAGCGCCAGATAGGACACGAGCACGAGGACGCCCTCAATCACGCCCGACCGGCGAGTGCAGCCACCGCTCGCGATGTTGACGAGGGTCGCGCCCGAGGTCCCGGCGCCGGGAACGCCGCCGATGGCCGCGGAAGCGAGGTTGGCGATGCCTTGGCCGATGATCTCGCGGTTCGAGGCGTGGCGCGTCCGCGTGAGGGCGTCCACCACCACGCAGGTCTTGAGTGTGTCGATGGACAGCAACAC
>JBGPYB010000138.1:0-12272 GCA_041493035.1 Vicinamibacteria bacterium
CCGCTCCTTCACCGAGAAGGAGGCCCTCGACGGCAAGCTGATCGACCTGGTCGTCAAAGACGTTCCGGAGCTGCTCGCCGCCCTCGACGGCCGCGAGATCACCCGCTTCGACGGAACGCGCGTCGTGCTCTCCTTGAAAGGCGAGAGGACGTTCCTGGTGACGATGAACTGGAGGCAGGGAATCCTTTCGCTGATCGCCCGGCCCGAGACCCTCTTCCTCCTGCTCCTCGGGGCGCTCGCCGGACTCGGCACCGAGATCAGCCATCCCGGGCTCCTCTTCCCGGGGATCGTGGGAGTGCTCTGCCTGATACTCTTTCTCTTCGCGAGCCAGATTCTTCCGGTGAACGGAGCTGGAGTGCTCCTGATCGTCCTGGCTGTCGCTCTCTTCGCCGCCGAGGCGAAGATCCCGGCTTACGGCCTGTTGACCGCCAGCGGCATCACCGCCATGATCCTCGGCGCGATGATGCTGATCGAAGCGCCGATCCCGGAGATGCGCCTCCGGGTCGCCCCGCTGATCGCCCTGGTCCTGGCCATGGCGGTGGGCACGAGCCTCCTCGTCCGGATGGTCGTGGCGGCCCAGCGGCTCCGCCCCTCCACGGGGGAGGCCGGGATGCAGGGACAGCCAGGAACCGCTGAGACGGCCCTCGGCCCCGAGGGTTGGGTAAGGGTCCAAGGGGAGCTGTGGCGCGCCGTGGCCGAGGCCCCGGTCGAGGCCGGCGAGGCGATCACCGTCGCTTCGGTCGAGGGGCTGAGGCTCCGCGTGCGAAAGGGGGCGTGATGCCGGAAGTCATGGTCGTCGCCTTTGTCGTCGTTTTCTGGCTCTTTCTCTCGGTGAAGGTGCTGAACGAGTACGAGCGGGGCGTCATCTTCCGCCTCGGCAAGCTCCTCCCCGAGGCCAAGGGCCCGGGGCTCATCATCGTGGCGTTCCCGATCGATCGGATGGTACGCGTCAGCCTCCGCACCGTGGTGCTGGACGTGCCGCCCCAGGACGTCATCACACGGGACAACGTCAGCGTGAAGGTCAACGCCGTCGTGTACTTTCGCGTGATGAACCCGATCAAGTCGGTCGTCCAGATCGAGAACTATCTCTACGCCACGAGCCAGGAGGCCCAGACGACCCTGCGGAGCATCCTGGGCCAGGCCCACCTCGACGAGCTTCTCTCCGAGCGCGAGCGTCTCGCGACGATCCTCCAGAAGGTGATCGACGAGCACACCGACCCGTGGGGGGTGAAGGTGACCCAGGTGGCCGTGAAGGCGGTGGACCTTCCCCAGGAGATGCAGCGGGCCATGGCCAAACAGGCCGAGTCCGAGCGGGAGAAGCGCGCCAAGATCATCCACGCCTCGGGCGAGCTCGAGGCCAGCAAGCAGCTCACCGAAGCGGCCCAGGCCCTCCAGAGGGAGCCCGTGGCGATTCACCTCCGGTATCTCCAGACCCTGACCGAGATCGCGGTGGAGAAGAACTCCACGATCATCTTCCCCGTTCCCATCGACTGGATGCAGGCTGTAATGGGGAAGGGCAAGTAGCCATCGGTGATTCCCCCGGACATGGATCAACAAGACGACGGTGACGATCTCGCCATACGCGGCGAGATCGAGACATCGAGCGTCCCCGAGCTCCTGCGCTCGATCACTGCCAGCGCCGAGACCGGGGTCCTCACCGTGCGGAACGGAGACTCGGCGAAGAGCGTCTACATCGACCAAGGCAAGGTGGTCTACGCCACCAGCAACGACCCCGACGAGCGGCTCGGGGAGAGCCTTCTTCTTTGTGACAAGATCAAGGCGCGGCACTATGTCGAGGCCTCGAAGCAGATAAGACCCGGTCGGCGCCTCGGCACCATCCTCGTGGAGATGGAGGCCATACAGTCCGAGGAGCTTCTGCCGGCCGTGGAGCACCAGGTCAGGGAGATAATCCTCGACCTCTTCCGGTGGACCCGTGGCGACTACGAGTTCGTCATCAAGGGCGTGGACACGCGTCGAATGGTGCCCCTGAGCTTCTCCCTCGAGAACCTGATTATCGAGGGGCTCCGGCGCTCCCGGTCGTGGACCCAGGTCCTGAAGGGTATCGGCGATATCGAGGCCGTCGTGGTCCCGACGGGGAACACCGAGCTGCTGTACAAGCTCGAGCTCACGGAAGAGGAACACGAGGTCCTGTCCCACGTGACCGGCCATTCGACCGTCGAGCAGATCTGCCAGGTGTCCTACCTTCCCAACTTCGAAACCTGTCGCATTCTCTGGGCGCTCCAGGTTCTGGGTGTCGTGCGGCGCGGCGGTTTGAGCGACGCTTCCGCCGGACCCTCCGAGCAGGAGAAGACCCTGGACCTCGAAGACATCGTGGAGAAGTTCAACCAGATGTTCGGGCGCGTCTACGCATTCCTCCGCGGCAGGATCGGCGACGCAGTAGATCCCCTGATGGAGAAGATCCTGGAGCGCGTCAGCCTCGAGTACGGTGCGCTCTTCGCCGGCGTGGACCTCCGGCACCACGGACGAGCCGACTTCGACCAGATGCTGGCCAACGTCGCCGACCTTCCCGCGGAGCAACGGCGGAGCCTCATGATCGCCGCTCTCAACGAGACGACCGCGGCCGTGCAGCTCGTCGTGCGCATGGAACGCGGGGCCGAGGAAGCCGCCGTGGTCTCGGGGATCATCAAGGAAGGGTTGCGTCGCGTGGGAACGGCCTGAGGAGGTCTTTCATTGGCCCAAGACGACTACTACTACGAGATCCAGCTCACCAACAAGCAGCTCGTGTTCTACTTCATGGCCGGAGCCGCCGGCCTCATCGTGAGCTTTCTCGCCGGAGTCATGGTCGGGCGTGGGGTCGACTCGAGCGGAGGAGAGGCTCGTGGCGCCCGCACAGTTGCCGAGGAGCGGATCGTTCCCGAGGAGTCCCCTTCGGCGAAACCGACTGCCCCGCCCGCCGAGGACCTGACCTACGCGCAGCGCCTCGAAGGAGACAAGGTGGACGATTCGCTGAAGCCGGCGGGAAGTGCCCTTTCCGGCGCGGCCGCGACCGCCAAGCCCAAGCCAACTCCGCCTTCCCCCAAACCGACACCCCTGCCGACCACCGAGGCGGCGAAGGCCCTCGAGACGCAGACGCCCGCTCCCGTCAAGCCGTCTCCGAAGCCGTCGCCTGCGGCCTCGCCGAAGGCCTCCCACGAGACCAAGGCAGCGGCGTCGGCGCTGGCCGCGTTCACGATTCAGGTAGGAGCTTTCAAGGACAAAGCGACGGCCGAGTCCGTGGTGGCCCGTCTCAAGGGGAAGGGTTTTGCGGCCTACCTGGTGACGCCGGAAGGGGACAGCAGCCTCTTCAACGTCCGCGTTGGTTCCTACCCGGCCCGAGCGGACGCCGAGCGCGTCGAGATCCGTTTGCGCGACGAGGAGAAGTTCAAGCCGTTCATAGTAAAAAATTGAGCGGGGGGACGCTGCGGCGCGTGCCCGCGGGCCCCCCTCCGCTCGCGCCGGGAATGAATCCCGTCGCGAGCGCCGCGCGTGGCCGCTTGGTTGGCGCCCACCCTCTGTCGCCGCTGGGTCGGGGCTTGGAGTCGACCCCTTGAGGCTGCGTGGAGACGGACTGGCGGCGCTCTCCGGAATCTTGTTGGCGCTGTCGTTCCCCAAGTTCGGCCACTGGGCCGTCGCCTGGGTGGCGCTCGTCCCTCTGCTGGTGGCGCTGGCGGCTTCGGGCGGCGCTCACGCCTTCCGCCTCGGCTACGTCACCGGCGCCGTCTCCTCCATCGGTATCCTGTACTGGACCTCCTTTGTCGTCGTCCGGTACGGTGGACTCAGCCTGCCCGTGGGCGTCGCTGTGATGGTGCTCCTCGCCATGGCCGTCGCCCTCTTCCCCTCGGTCTTTGCCTGGGTCGTCGGACGTGGAATCGCCGCGTTCGGTCCGAGTGCGCTGCTCCTCGCTCCCGCGGTTTGGGTGGCGACGGAGCTGCTGCGCAACAGGACGTTCTTCCGCTTCCCCTGGTGCCTTCTTGGATATAGTCAGCAGCCCAACATCCTCTTCATCCAGACCGCCCGTTTCGGGGCGGTCTACGCCGTGTCGTTCCTGGTCGCGGGAGCGGCCTCGGTCCTCGCATATCTCCTGGTCGAGAGGCGTGCGGGCCACCGGCGGCTCGCCGTTCTCGGGCTCGCCGTCGTGCTCGGCTTCGTCGTGGCCGACGGTGCGCTCGAACTATCGCGACCGATCCCCGAAGCGGGTCGCGAAAGGGTGGCTCTCGTTCAGGCTCGGATCCTCCAGGAAGAGAAGTGGGACGAAGCTCGCGCGATCGCCAACGTCGGGGAGCACCTGGATCTGACCCGGCGCGCGGCCGGCGGCGGCGCCCGTCTCGTCGTCTGGCCCGAATCCTCGCTCCCGGATTTCTTCGACGAAGGCCCGCCTGTAGCGCGCAACCTGCGCAACCTCGCTCGTGAAGCGGAGCTCTATCTTCTTTTCGGAAACGACGACCGCGAAGAGGACGGCAATGGGGGGGTGCGGGTATTCGTCGGGGCCAAGATGCTCTCCCCCACAGGGGACCTGGCCTACCGCTACCACAAGATCCGCCTCGTTCCGTTCGGCGAGTACGTACCGATGCAGCCCATCCTGACCCTCGGCGGGAGAGTGGCGGCAAAGCTCGTCCAGCAGGTGGCCGACTTCACTCCGGGGCACGAGCTTTCCCTCGCGTCGGTGGACGGGCATTCGGCCGGTGCCTTCATCTGCTACGAGGCGATCTTTCCGGAGCTGGTCCGAGGGTTCGCCGCCGGGGGAGCGGAGCTGCTGGTCAACATCACCAACGACGCCTGGTACGGGCGGACCTCGGCGCCCCACCAGCACCTCGCCATGGCGGCCTTCCGCGCCGTCGAGAACGGGAAGTACCTCGTGCGGGCAGCGAATACAGGAATCACGGCCGTCATCGATCCGCGCGGCCGGATTCTCGAGCAGACGCCGCTCTTCGAGAGGACCGTTCTGGTCCGCGACGTACCCTGGGTTCGCGGCGAGACCTTCTATGTCCGTCACGGCGACGTCTTTGCCTGGATCTGCCTTGCGGTCGCCGTCGCGCTGACCTTGGCAACCTTCACTGCAAGGACGCCAAGGCTCCGAGCGGCGGAGTGAGCGACCGATTTGTGGTTAACTTGGCATTTTGGGCGGGAGGTCGGCTTGAGCAGTGATCTTTCACAGCGGTTCGACTTGCTGGTCGCGAGGGCTGCGGACGTCCGCAGCTATCTTTGACGGGGGGAGGCTGACGGCGGAGCTGGCGAAGCTCGAAGAGAAGATGGCGGACGGCGACTTCTGGAAGGACCAGGCGGCGGCCCAGAAGGTGATGCAGCGGCGAAAGAGGATCGAGGCGGATCTCGGTCTCTTGAAGCGCCTGCGGGCACAAGAGGACGATGCCAAGGTCCTCGTGGACTGGCTGGTCGCCGGGGAGGACGTCACCAAGGATCTCGAGGCCGGCCTTGCCACCCTGGAATCGACCATCGAGGAAGCGGAGTTCCAGAAGATGCTCGGCGGCGAGCACGATCGCGCCGACGCCATCCTTTCGATCAACGCCGGCGCCGGCGGCACCGAGAGCCAGGACTGGGCGGAGATGCTCCTGCGGATGTACCTGCGATGGTGCGACAAGCGGGGCTTCAAGCGCGACATCACCGAGATCCAGGCCGGAGAGGAGGCCGGGATCAAGAGCGCCACCGTCCTCATCCAGGGGGAATACGCCTACGGCTACCTCTCGGCCGAGGTGGGCGTCCATCGGCTCGTCCGGATCAGCCCGTTCGACTCCGCGGCTCGTCGCCACACGTCCTTTGCGTCGGTCTTCGCCTGGCCTCAGATCGACGAGAGCATCACCATCGAGGTCCAGGAGAAGGACATCCGCGTCGACACCTATCGGTCGAGCGGCGCCGGCGGCCAGCACGTCAACGTCACCGACTCGGCCGTCCGGATCACGCACATGCCCAGCGGCCTCGTGGTTTCGTGCCAAAACGAAAGAAGCCAGATCCGCAACCGCGAAGTGGCCATGAAGGTGTTGAAGGCCCGCCTCTACGACCTCGAGCTTCAGAAGCAGCGCGCCAAGCTCGACGCGGTCGAGGCCGGAAAGATGCAGATCGCCTTCGGCAGCCAGATAAGGTCCTACGTCCTTCACCCCTACCGGATGATCAAGGACCACCGCACCAAGTACGAGGTGGGAGACGTCGACCGGGTGATGGACGGTGATCTCGACGGCTTCATCAAGGCGACGTTGATCGCCCGCGCCAAGGGGACGCTCGGACAGGGAGCCGCGGCGGAAGAGGACTAGCCGGCCGAGATCACGGCGCACCTGCGGAGGCGGACTGCGTCGCCTTGGGCTCGGTGCCCGCGACGAAGGCCTCCATCTGGACCCCGGGGACGCCCGGGCGCGCCGGCCGGCCCATGTCGTCGACCGGGACGAAGACGATGTTCCCGGGGATCGGGTATTCCTCGACCGGCTTGTCCTTCATGGCCTGCGCCCAGAAGTCCATCCAGATCGGGAGCGCGGCCCTGGCACCCTCCTCGTGGGGCCCGAGACTCTCGCGCTTCTCGTCATAGCCCACCCAGACGACTGCGGCCAGGCTGGGCTCGTAGCCGATGAACCAGGCGTCGGTGAAATCGTTCGTCGTTCCCGTCTTGCCGGCGATGGAGCGCTGGAGAGCTCGGGCCCGAACGGCGGTGCCGTGCTCAACGACTCCCTTGAGCAGGCTGGTCATGATGTAGGCGGTGTCGGCACGGATGGCGTCCTTCGCCTCTGGGCGATCCTCTTCGATGATGTTCCCGTCGCGGTCGGTGATGCGCGTCAGGAGCATGGGCTTCATCCGCAGCCCCTGGTTGGCGAAGGCACCGTAGGCAGCCACCATCTCCGCAGGCGTCGCCTCGCCGGCCCCCAGTGCTATAGGGAGGAACGGGGGGAACTCCCCTGAAAGGCCAAGCTTGCGCGCATATTCGATTCCCGTCTCGACGCCCTCGGCCTGAAGCGTCTTCACGGCCGGGATGTTCCGGCTGTGTTCGAGCGCTCGCCGCAGCGGGATCGGCCCCCAGTACTCGCCGTCGTAGTTGTGGGGAGACCACACCGTCTTGTTCCAGGGGTTGGGGAACGAGATCGGGGAGTCGACGATGATGGTTGCCGGGGTCCACCCCATCTTCTCGATGGCGGCCGAGTAGATGATGGGCTTGAAGGCGGAACCTACCTGTCGCATCGCCTGCGTCGCACGGTTGAACTTGCTCCGTTCGAAGTCATAACCCCCGACCATCGCCCTCACAGCCCCCGTTTTCACTTCCATGGCGAGAAGGGCTCCTTCGACCTTGGGCTCTTGCTCGAGAAGGACCTTCGCCTCCTTCTTGTCGCCGACTTCGGAGAGGGATTGAATGACGAAGGGGGCGATGGCGCCACGGGGGAGCACCTCCCCGACGCCCGTCCGGCGTGTCCACTCGATTTCCTTGGCTGTGACCCGCGCACGGTAGTCGCCGATCTGGACGACGGCCGTCGCGCGGTCCGAAGCAAGGACAACCCCGCGCACGACGCTTCCTGCGGCCATGGGCCAGTCCCATTCATCGAGCCGGACCGGGTCCGGGAACTGGCCGTCCTTCAGAATCGAGGCCGTGGTGGGGACGAACCCGCGGGAGCGTCGGTCCAGGATCCGCAGCCCTTTGCCGACGGCATCGTTGGCCGCCTTCTGGAGGGATGGATCGAGGGTCGTGTAGACCTTCAGTCCCCCTTGGTAGATCCGCTGGCTGCCGTACTCGCGCTCGAGATACTTCCGGACCTCCTCGAGGAAGTACGGCGCGATGGACGGTGGGTTCTTGCGGACATGGAGGACGACGGGCGCGGCTTTGGCCGCTCCGGCTTCGATCGGCGTCAGGTATTTTTCCTCGACCATGCGGTCGAGCACGTGATTGCGGCGGGACACCGCGCGCTCGGGGCTGTCGACGGGGGAGAGGCGCCTGGCGTTCTGTGGGATCCCTGCCAGGAGCGCCGCCTCCTCGAGCTTTAGATCCTTGACGGACTTTCCGAAGAAGAACTGGCTGGCCGCCTCGACCCCGTAGTTCCCGTGGCCGAAATAGACCTGGTTGCAGTAGAGGGTGAAGATCTCTTCTTTCGTGAAGTTCTTCTCGATCTGGAAAGCGAGGATGATCTCCTTGATCTTGCGTTCCGGCGTTTTCTCCGGCGTCAGGAACAGCAGCCGCGAGAGCTGCATGGTCAGCGTCGAGAAGCCCTGCCGGAAGTGCCCCGAACGGAAGTTGGCGAGGGCGGCCCCCGGGACCCGCCACGGGTTGATGCCGATGTGCTTCCAGAAGTCCGCGTCCTCTACGGCCACGATGGCGTTGCGCAGGACGAGCGGGATGTCCTTGAACGAGACGATGACGCGCTTCTCGATGGCGAACTCCCCCAGGATGCTGCCGTCGGCGGCGTAAACCTGGGTGATGACGTTGGGCTCGAAGTCCTCGAGGGACGAGACCTGGGGGAGATCGCTACCGTAGGCGAGGAAGATCCCGAGAAGGGCGCCCCCCAGGATGGCGGCGACGAAGAGCAGGATGGTAACCGCGCGCCGCACGCGAAGAGCGTAGCACGGCGGCCGCTACCGGTTGTCCTTCCGTGGCGCCGGGTGGGACGGTGGCGGCGTGGGGGGCGGCGGAGGCGCCGCGTGATGTTGTGGCTCGGTCCGAGGTGGCGGCGCCGTCCGGGGCTCGGTCCGTGGGGGAGGCGCCGTCCGTGGGTCGCTCCGCGGCGAAGACGTCCGTGTATCGCCTCCGCGATCGCGCGGCTCGCTCAGCGGCTTGAAGATATGGCGGAGCACGTCACGGTCCGGGTCCGAGAGGCGCTGCGATCGATCCTCGCCTCCCTGCCGGCCGGGCGGGCTGGCGTTGGCGCTGCTCCCCGGCGAACGGCTATCCGTCGGGTGATGCCCTTCGGCAGCCCCATCACGCGCCGGATCGCTCCGCGCACCCTCGGGGCGGTCGTTGGCGTCGCGCGTCCGATCGAAGTGGACGTCCCTGTCGCGAACGCTGCGCCGCGGCAGCAGGCTCGGGATCGTGATCGAAGGGTCGCTGCGCAGCTCGGGGACCGTATCGCCGATGGTCGGCTTGATGTTGACGGTGCGAGGTAGGGCGCCCTCCCGGCTCGGGTTGACCGGGGCATCGGCGAGGCGCTGCAAGTCGCGGGATGGCCGCGAACGCGGCGACTCGGCGACGCGAAGCGCCTGGACCTCGGCAGGACGCACCTCCACGCGCCGGCGGGCCACCTCCCGCAGGCCCATGTCGCCCTTCCGCGTGTAAAGCCAAGCGGTCGTCGGCGTCGTTGTCAGTGAGCCGCGGGGCACCGCGTGTCCGCGCACGTTGTCGACGGTCACCGGCCTGTCGCCAAAGCCGAGCGGGCACCACCCGACGTAGTCTCCACCCACGGCCCACGAAACCCAGGCGGGGCTCCAGACGTTTCCGGGAATCCAGTACCAGCCGAGAGCTCCCGAGTTTCCCCACCGCCCGTAATGAGAGGGCGCCCATCCCCAGGATTCGTTCGGCACCCACGTCCAGCCGTAGCTCGACCAGACCCAGCGGCCGTCCCCGTAGGGGCGCCAGCCGGCGGTCACGTAGGGTCGCCACACGTTGCCGACCTCGGTCACGTAGTACCAGGAGCCATGGGACTCGAGTTCGGCGGCGTAGGGGACCACTTCCTCCGGGAGATAGCGCCGTGCCTCGCCGCTCAGGGTTTCGTGGCGATCCCGCTCGTCGCACCAGTCGGCAAAGTCATCGCCCTCACGGCGGTCGAAGCGCCGCGGACCTTCAGGCGACTCGCCCTTCCGAGCGTACGTGCGCTCACCCGCGTCGACGGTGACGCGTCGTCGGCCGCTCTCGAGGGTGGCTTCTCCTTCGTCGACGGAGAGCCTCGTTTCCCCCGCTTCGACGTCGATGCGCAGCACCACGCGATCCTCGGTCTCCACCAGACCACCCGGTGTCTCGATGGCGAAGTCGGCGAAGTGGCGGCCGTTCCGCGCCTGGAGAACGAGTCCTCCGGACCAGAGCCGGAGCACGACCCGTTCTCTCCGCCCTTCCTCGTGGGCGACGTAGTCCAGCTTGCTCCGGGTGTCGAGGCGCAGCACGCTTCCATCCACGAACTGGAATTCCGCCCGACCGCGATCGTCGGTCCACACCCGATCCCCAGGGAGGAACGGCATGTTGGCCGAGCCCTCTTCGGCCCCCGGCTCCGACGCGCGCTGGACGGTGACCCCGTCCTCGATATAGCGGGTCCGGCCGTGGCGGAAGTCGTCGTCAGAGGCGGCGGCGGCCGTCGCGGCGCTCAAGACGGCGAGGCAAAGAATCTTGGGAGGGCTCATCGGCTCTGCTCCGGCGCTTCGGAGGCTAGCGCCCACCAGGAAGGCAGCAAGGTACGTGCCGTCTGGGCGGAGCGCTTACCGCCAATTCTATCAACGATTTAAGGCCGATTGGCTGACGGCCGGTGTCCTCCGGGGAGTGCGAACGGCGTCGCCTCCGGCTCGGAGCGCTTCAGGAGCGGACTTTCTCGGCGATCGACTGCGCCTGGAGAAAGAGCAGCAGGTAGTCGCGGCCGCCGGCTTTCGAGTCGGTCCCGCTCATGTTGAAGCCGCCGAAGGGGTGGCCTCCGACCATGGCCCCGGTGCACTTGCGGTTGATGTAGAGGTTCCCCACGAAGAACTCCCGGCGGGCGCGCTCGATCTTGGCCGGGTCCCGGGTGTAGACGGCACCGGTCAGGCCGAACTCGGTATCGTTGGCGATCCGCAAGGCGTCGTCGAAGTCCCGCGCCTTGAGGACCGCGAGGACCGGACCGAAGATCTCCTCCTGCGCGATCCGGTCGCCTGAGGCGACGTCGGCGATGATCGTCGGACGGAGGAAGTAACCCCCCTCCCGCGCCGCGTCGGGTCCACCGGCCACCAGGCGCCCTTCGCCAGCACCCACTTTGATGTACTCGCGTATCGATTCCATGGCAGAGGCGTTGACGACGGGCCCGATCTGATTCTCAGGGTCGTCGGCGGGTCCCACCTCGAGGGCCTGGGTTCGCGTCTTGAGTTTTTCGACGAACGCGTCGTAGACCCGCGCATCGACGATGGCCCGCGAGCAGGCCGAGCACTTCTGCCCCTGGAAGCCGAACGCCGAAGCAACCACCCCCTGCGCCGCCTCGTCCAGGTCCGCGTCGGCGTCGACGATGATCGCGTCCTTGCCGCCCATCTCGGCCACGACCCGCTTGATCCAGCGCTGTCCCGGCTGCGGCTTCGCCGCCAACTCGTTGATGTGGAGGCCGACGCTCTTCGAGCCCGTGAAGGCCACGAACCGCGTGAGGGGATGAGCCACGAGGGCATCGCCCACTTCGGCGCCGCTTCCGGGAAGGAAGTTCAGGACGCCCTTCGGCAGCCCGAGGGACTCCATCAAGGCCACGAACTGGGCCGCGATCACCGGCGCGTCCGAGGACGGCTTCAGGACGACGGTGTTTCCCGCAACGATGGCGGCGGTCGTCATCCCAACCATGATCGCCAGAGGGAAGTTCCAGGGCGGCACGACGACGCCGACGCCGAGGGGGAGATAGACGAGGGCATTGTGCTCCCCCGGCATGGGCGTCACCGGTTGCGGAGCCGCGTAGCGGAGGTTCTCGCGGCCGTAGAACTCCAGGAAGTCGATGGCCTCGGCGGTATCGGCGTCGGCCTCCGGCCAGGTCTTGCCGACCTCGTATACGAGCCAGGCGGAGAACTCGTGCTTGCGGCGGCGCATGGCGTCCGCAGCGCGGAAGAGGTAGGCGCTCCGCTCTGTCGCGGAGACGGTCTTCCAGGTGGCGAAGGTGGCGTGAGCGGCGAGGATCGCTCGCTCCGCATGCTCCTTCGTCCCTTTCGAGACGAGTCCCACGACCTGGTCGGTTCGGGACGGGTTGAGCGAGCGTATCTTGGCCTCGGTCTTTAGGTGCTCGCCGCCGATCACGAGGTCGTAGGAGGCGCCCAGCCGGCTGCTCACTTCCTTGAGAGCGGCCTGGATCGCGGCGCGCTCCTCGGGGCGGGTATAGTCGGTGAAGGGCTCGTTCCTGAAGTCGGCTCGCTCCCGATCGCTCATGGCGCGATGCTACTCTCCGCCCGTCGGCCGCTCAAGGCTGCCGGGCGTCGCGTTTGCCTGACAACGAGGGGGCTGCTAGACTCCAGGTTTGTCCCGCTGCCGGAGTGGCGGAATTGGCAGACGCGCACGGTTCAGGGCCGTGTTGGCTTCGGCTAGTGTGGGTTCAAGTCCCACCTCCGGCACCACCTCCCATCGACTCTCGCAGAACGACTGTCCCCGAACTGTC
>JBGPYB010000114.1:0-15323 GCA_041493035.1 Vicinamibacteria bacterium
CATCCGTTGCGGCGGCAATGCTCGACGAATCCGCGTGCGCTCTCCTCCAGACCCTCGGTGGCAGCGAGGGGGTCGCCGCAGGACAACGCGACCGAGCGGCGCACCGCGTAGGCCACCAGGCCACGCCCGCCGGCCAGCAGCAGGTGGTGCTTGTCGGGTTGGATCGCGAAGGCCGCGAGGGAGTGCTGGCCGTGGGTACGGAACAGTCGCTCGACATCGGCGGTCGGCGCCTCGAGCCGGTCGCGCAGAATTACCGCCCGCAATAGCAGCGCGAGCAGGTAGAGCCTCGCGATCCAGCCGGCGATCTGTAGCGAGCCGAGGAAGCGAGCGGCGTGGCGGGTGGTCGGGTTGGCGTGGGCATCCAAGATCGCGATGCCCGAGTTGAACGCCTCGGAGAGTGGCGTCGCGTCCGGGTCCCAGGCGAACTGGTCGTTCAGGTTCGAGAGGCCCACGTAACCGTAGACGAGGACGGCCACGCCAATCACCGGAGTCATGAGCAGCGCTTTTTGCAGCGAGGCCGGATCGCTGCGGGCGTAGAACCGCCGCCGGAAGATCACCAGATAGGCGAGAAGGAGCGCGGCGACAAGCGAGTGGTGCAGGTCGAAGGCACGCCCGAGGTGCGACAGGAGCGAGATCGAGAGGGCGAAGGCGGCGACCCACCAGGCAAGGCTCTTGCGCCGCGCCAGGTTGCGGGTGACCTGAAGGAGCGCCAGCCCCGCGAACAGCATCACAGGCCGGCTGCGCTGCATGACCTCGAGCGGGAGCCAGCGCTCCAGGACCACGACGGTCCCGAGCGGGCGCGGGACGATGGCCGACAGCAGGTTCAGCACCCCCATGAGCCCCACGACGAAGGGGACGAGGGCGTGGAGGTCGGCAAACCGCAGGTCTCGCTGGCGCACGAGACGCCACAAGCGCCGCGCGCCCACATAGCCCGCGGGCAGCAGTACCACGGCGAGGGCAATCAAGACCTCGTAGTGGCGCAGGTCGACCAACGCGGACTCGATCGCACTGCCGGCGTAGTACGCCACGAGGGCGGTGGGGATGGCCCAGAGGGCCCCCGCCAGCACCACCAGCGGTACGAAGACGCCAGGGGACATGCCCAGGGCACCGCAGGCGGCCGGGATCAGGATGCGGAAGCCGAAGGCGAAGCGGCTCCCGAGGAGCAGCCAGCGGCCGTGGCGTTCCATGCCGGCGACGACGCGCCGGTAGTGGGGGTTGCCGCCGAAGCGTCTCTCGAGCCACTCCTTGCCGCGCGCCCGAGCGGCAAAGTAGTAGAGCAGGTCGGCCACGGTGTTGCCGGCCACGGCCACGGCGATGACGATGGGCAACAGGAAGTAACCGCGGTGGACGAGGAGGGCGGCCGCCACCAGGAAGGCCTCCCCCTCGACAGCCACGCCGAGGAAGATCAGGGCGTAGCCGTATTTCAGGAGCAGGCCTTCCATCGACTACTGCCTGGCGAGATCCTCGCGATGGAGCCAATGGTGGAGCGCCTTCAGCACCTCGTGGGCCAGGAGGCGCACACCAGCGGCGCTCAAGTGCTCGCCGTCCTCGGTGAGCGGGCCACGGATCGCGGGGGCCTCATGGTCGAAGAAGGCGCGGCGCGTGTCCAGGTAGCCCACGCCAAAGCTCACGGCGACCCGCCGGTTGAGCGCCTCGTAGGCGTCGAGCTGGGCGTCCTTCGGGTTCTGGCCGTGCTTCTTCTCGCCGATCAGCGTAGGCCCGGTCATGATGACGTGGGTCCGTGCCCCCACGAGGGCGCGGAGCACGTCGGAGAGGTTGCTCTCATAGGCCGCGCGCACGGTCGCGAACTGGGCGGGGGCCAGCCGCCCCTCGTCCACGTCGCTGACGTCGCTGTCCCAATAGAGGACCACCGCGCTCGGCCTGCGGGCGAGCACGTCATCGTTCAGGCGTTTTTTCAGGTCCGCGATCTTGTCGCCATTGCGGCCCGCCTCGAAGAGCTCGAAGCGCCGGCCCCGTTCGCGCTCCTCGAGGCCGCGGCGAACGAGGTCGAGCAGACCGTGGTCGCCCTCGGAACGATGGACCAGGGAATCGCCGAAGAACACGATGCGCTCAACGGGCCAGGCCGCGCCTTCGGCAGCAGAGAGCGGCGTGGAGGGGCGACCCGAGAGCAGAAGGACGGCCAGCACCCCCAGCCGCGCGGGTCTCACGCTCCTACAATACCGTACGCCAGCCGAGGCTCACAAACCACCCGCTCGAGAGCCCGCTCGCCAGAGGGACGCGAGCGAGGATCGCGACAACCGGGTCCTCATCGTCAGTAGCCGAAGTCGAAGGTCTGTTCGGGTCTGACGAATCCAGCGAAACCCATGTCTTCGGGCTTGAAGCCCTCATGCCCCTTTCCGTAGTGCATGAGGTGCACTCTTGGCTTGAGGGCCGGTGGGACATCTCGATCGAGCTGGGAGATCGATATGTGGACGTTCGAGGGGCCTTCGAACAGCTGGCAATCCTGGAAGATGGCTTGTAGCGGCCTGCCGGTCGGTCCCTGGCTTGGGGGCGCCTCGACCGTGTCCGACGAGAAGTAGATCCGTTCGCCGATGTAGACGCTGTACGCAGGCTTCCTGGCCACGTGCAAGGTCGGGCGCAGGCGGATGTCGGGGAGGCCGTCGATGCGGATGACTTCATCGTCGGTGATCGGTCGCGGATCGTAGTAGTCAGCCAGCGTCAACTCCTCGGGAGTACCCATCTCGTCCTGACTTCTCGCCAGGCCGCCGCGAAGGCTGCCGTTCCAGAGCTCGTCGTAGAGCGCATTGTGGTAGTAGATCCGCGGTCGGTGCCGGTAGACGTACCGGTTGAGGTAGCCCCAATACTCGAAGCCGCCGACGTGGTCCGCATGCACGTGGGTCACCAGGGCGTTCTGGATCTTCGCGAGGCGGCCTTCGCGCTCGAGTTGCGGCGCGGAAACGAAGCCACAGTCGATCAGCAGGTTGGCACCGGTGTTCGGCGACTCGATGAGCACGTTGTTGTTGCCGAGCTCGGGGTAGATGCCGGAACCGCAGCCGATGAAGGTGAGGGTGAACCGGCCCATGGCCCGAACCTCACTGCTCGCGATCAGAGCCTCACCCCCCGAGGGTCGCGCGCAGAAACCACGCGTTCTTCTCGAACTCCGTGACGACCTGCGTGACCTGGTCGACCGTGTCCGTATCCTCGTGCTTCTGGCCCACCTGGCGCGAGAGCCGCAGGCCGTTCAGATAGGCATCGAGACGCTCGGCGAGCAGTGTGACGTGCTCCATGTCCCGCGTGGTGTCCTGCTCTTGTCATTCCAATATTAGACGTAGTCTAATCGTCATTCCAAAACAAAATGACGTCCTAGTGCGCACGCCGGGACGCTCGGCCGCGCATTACAACCTGGTACTCCCGAACGTCGAAGCCCTCGAGGGCATCCACCTTCGAGACGCGCACTGCGTCCCAGGGAACGTCATGGATCCGGCCGGTCGCGTCTTCGATGAAGTGGTGGTGCCGGTCCAGCTTCGGGTCGAAGACCACTTTGCCGGGGGCCAGCACCAGCTCGCGGAGCAGGCCCTTCTGAACAAACAGATTGAGCGTGTTGTAGATAGTGGCGCGCGAGAGCATGGGCAGCGTCCTGCGGACCGCGGCGAAGACTTGATCGGCCGAGGGATGCTCGTCGGTGGCCAGCACGTAGTGCGCCACTGCCATCCGCTGGACCGAGGGCTTGATCCCGTGCTCCTTCAACGTCTGGGCCAGGTCGCACCTCATACATCTTAGACTAGGTCTAAGAATGGAGCTTGTCAAGTGCGTGCGGGCGCGTGTGGGGGCCTCCGTGCCGTGCCGGTCGACCTTGACCCTCGCCTCGCGTAGCGACTACTGTCTCCGGCCACACAGCCAGCACTATGGAGGAGGACCACATGGGGCGCTCTCAGAAACTCACGCGCCGCGAGGCCTTGAAGCTCTTGGGTACGGGCACCGCCGTGGCGCTCCCAGCCGAAGGGTTGCTCGCCCGCGAGAGTCCCCAACAGGCCACCGCCCATCAAGCGGACGTGGTGATTGTCGGAGCCGGGTTCGCCGGGATGATGGCGGCCCGGAGCCTGATTCGCTCTGGCAAGAAAGTGGTGGTGCTGGAAGCGCGAAACCGCGTGGGCGGGCGCGTGAAGCCGGCGACGCTCGCGGGCCACGCGATCGACGGCGGTGGAATGTGGGTGGGGGCCACCCAAACCAGACTGCTCGAAACGATCAAGGAGTATGGCCTGCACACCCGGCCACAGTTCCTGGAGGGCAAGAACATCCTGGAGATCAATGGGAAGCGCGTCATGGCCGACAAGGAAGCCTCCGGATTGGCTCCGGAAGTACAGGCGGAGTGCGACCGCGTCACGGCCGAGCTCGACCGGCTCTCGGCGCAAGTCCCGCTCGAAGCGCCATGGACGATGACTCACGCAGAAGAGCTTGACCAGATGACGGTGGAGGAATGGCTGAAGTCTCAGACAAGGAACCCGGCGGTCCTTCGATTCTTCGAGAGTGCGACGCGCATCCTCTTCACCGCCGATCCTTTCCAACTGTCCCTCCTGTATTTCCTTTTTTGTCTGCGCTCGGGCGATGATTTCAACACTGTCTACGCTTTCGAGAACGGGGCGCAGGGCTTTCTGGTCAACGAAACCATGCACCAGGTGGCAGCTAAGGTCGCTGCGGAGCTCGGGGCGACCATCAAACTCGAAGCACCCGTTACCGCGATCTCGCAGGATGCCGCCGGAGTTACGGTGGCTTCAGCCAAGGGCGGATGGCGCGGAGACTACGCGATTGTGGCGGTGCCGCTGCCGCTTTCGGTACGCATCAGCTACTCCCCTTCCCTCCCGTCGCAACGCGATGCTCTGGCGCAGCGCATGCCCATGGGATCCGTCATCAAGTACTGGGTCGCCTATGAGAAGCCGTTCTGGCGGGAGCGGGGCCTCAATGGCTTGCTGGAGAGCGACGCACCGCCGTCCTTCCAGATCGCCGTTGACGCTTCTCCGCCGGAAGGGCGCCCTGGGTTTCTGCAGGGATTCATCGACACGGACAGTGCTCTGGAATGGAGCGGGCGGCCGATGGAAGAGCGCAAGAAGATGATCGTGGACCGTCTCGTGAGCTTCCTTGGGCCGGAAGCGGCCAATCCCATCGACTACGAGGACCAGGACTGGCCCTCGGACCCGTGGAGCCGCGGGTGCTTCGGAGCGAACATGGGGCCCGGGGTGATGACGACGGTCGGCAAGGTCATTCGCGAGCCGCATGGCCGAATCCACTGGGCGGGTACGGAGACCTCCACGAGGTGGATGGGCTACATCGACGGCGCGATCAGGTCCGGCGAACGGGCCGCGGAAGAGGTCTTGGCGGGATCGAGAGCCGAAACCCACAGGCCGTCGGCCTGAGCTGGAAAAGCACCGGTTCACGTGGGACGCAGAGCCGGTGAGTGTATCCTGTCGCTTGGGGCCGGCGGCGGATTGACCCCGCCGCGGCCCGTTGCTACTCTGCCCCGGCTTCGGTCAACGTGCGTCTTCTTCCAACCGGGGGTGCGGAGTGCAGAGCAAGACGGCGGCGACCTTCGACGTGCTGGTCGTCGGCTCCGGAGCGTCGGGTGGGTGGGCCGCCAAGCACTTCGCCGAGGCCGGGCTGAAGGTGGCCATCGTGGACGCGGGTCGGCCGCAGTCCGACGCCAACTTCACCGAGCACACGCCCGAGTTCACGCTCAAGTACCGGAACCGCGCCCCCGAGATCATCCGCAAGACACGGCCAACGCAGAAGGACTGCTACGCCTGCACCGAGTACAACTACGACTGGTTCTGCAACGACATCGAGGAGCCCTACACGACGCCCACCGGCAAGCCCTTCAGTTGGCAGGGGCGCATGCGCATCACCGGCGGACGCACGAACGTGTGGGGACGTCAGAGCTACCGGCTGAGCGAGCTGGACTTCAAGGCCGCCTCGTACGACGGCTACGGTGAGGACTGGCCGCTCAGCTACGACGACGTCGCACCGTACTACGACCTGGTCGAGGACTACGTCGGCATTACGGGGATTAGCGAGGGCGTCTACGAGCTTCCCGACGGCCGGTTCCATCCGCCGATGGGCCTGACCTGCGCTGAGACTCTCTTCCGCAACCGCGTCAAGAGCAAGCTCGGCTGGACCGCGACGCTCGGGCGGTCCGCCAACCTCACGAAACCGATCAACGGCCGCAACGCCTGTCACTACTGCGGACCCTGCGAGCGCGGCTGCGCGACCCATTCGTACTTCAACTCGGCCTTCACCACCGTGGCCGATGCCTTGAAGACCGGCAACACGACCCACATCCCGAACGCGATGGTCTACAAGGTGCTCACCGACACCGACACGAACCAGGCGAAGGGCCTTCTCTACATCGACCGCGTAACCCACGAGCCGAAGGAGGTCTACGGCCGCATCGTCGTCCTCTGCGCCCAGGCCCTGGAGTCGGTGCGGATCCTCTTCAACTCGGCCAACCGGCAGAACCCGCAAGGCCTCGGCAACTCGAGCGGGGCCCTCGGCCACTACCTGATGGACCACCTCTGGGTTGCGGGCGGCGCCAGCGGCGAGTTCCCCGAGGTGGCGGAGAAGCCTACGGTGGACGGCCCCCATCGCCCCGACGGCATGTACGTGATCCGCTTCAGGAACACCAAGAAGGAGAAGTTCTCGAAGTTCCTTCGCGGCTACGGCTTCCAGGGGGGCGGCTCCTCGAGCTTCAACTGGAACGCCCCCGGATTCGGCGACGCCTTCAAGAAGAGCCTCAAGGACCCCGTGACTTCAGTGGGACTCTCCGGCTTCGGCGAGTGCCTCCCCCGCTGGGACAACTTCGTGGAGATCGACCCGTCGGGACAGGTCGATGTCTTCGGCATTCCGACGTTGCGCATCCAGATGACCTGGGGCGACAACGAAAAGGCCATGATCCCCGACATGGCCGTCTCCGCGGTGCAGATGATGGAGGCCGCCGGCGCCAAGAACATCCAGCCCTACACCGTCCCCGACCGGGTTCCTGGAATGGGAATCCACGAAGTGGGAGTCGCTCGCATGGGGAAGGACGAGAAGACGTCGGTTCTGAACCAGTTCCAACAGACCCACGACGTGAAGAACCTGTTCGTGATGGACGGCTCGTGCTTCACGTCGAGCGCCTGCCAGAACCCGACGCTCACGATCATGGCCCTCGCGGTGCGCTCGAGCGACTATGTCCTCTCGGAAATGAAGAAGGGGAACCTGTAGGGCGCTCTGTACATCCTCGCGTGGCGCGATCCGGGGCGCTCGTCTTCGCTCTGACGATCGCTGCGGCTGGACCACTCGGTGCGGCCGAAACGGCCCGGCTGCCGATCAGCGATGCTGTTCTGCATCGGACTTGGACCGGGCGGTGGATCGCCTGCCCTGACGCACCGGAGCGCGATCCGGGAGTCTTCCGTTTCCGCAAGGTCCTGGAATTCAGGACCGTCCCGAGCCGCTTCGTCGTCCACGTGAGCGGGGACCAGCGATTCATTCTGTTCGTCAATGGCCAGCGGGTCGGCATCGGCCCGTCACGCGGGGACCTCTACCACTGGCGCTTCGAGACCTTCGACCTGGCCCCGCACCTGAAGCCCGGGCGCAATCTGCTGGTGGCCACCGTGTGGAACTTCGGGACGCAGGCGCCTGCGGCGCAGGTCACTGACCGGACTGGATTCGTGCTGCAAGGCGACGGCGACGGGGAACGCGCGGCGAACACGGATGCCTCGTGGCAGTGTGTGCCGGAGCGGGGCCATCAGCCGTGGCCGGAGGGCGCGGCCGCGCTCAAGCACTCGACGTACGCTGTCGTCGGCCCCGGCGAGCGGTTGGACGCGGCGAGCTACGACTGGAGCTGGGACAGACTGCCTGAATCCAGCGACGGAGCCGGCCGATGGCGTTCGGCCGTCGATTCCGGCTCGGCGAACCCCCGGACGATCCAGGAAGGCCCCGGCTACGCCCTCTCCCCCGAACTGCGCTGGCTCGTCCCCGATGAGTTGCCGCCGATGGAGTCGCGTCCGGTCACAGCGGGCGCGGTGGCGAAAGCCTCAACCCAGACAAGCCCCGGCTTCCCGCAGACGAGCCCGCTCGTCGTTGCCCCCCATGCCAAGGCCACGATCCTCCTCGACCGCCACGAGCTCGTCACCGCGTACCCCGAGCTCACGTTCTCCGGCGGACGTGGCGCACGCGTGCGGCTCACCTACCAGGAGGCGCTCGTCAAGGACCGCTTCACCAAAGGAAATCGCAACGAGATCGAGGGGAAGCGGATGCTCGGATACTCCGACGAAGTCCTCCCCGACGGCGGGAAGGGACGCGTCTTTCGACCGCTCTGGTGGCGCACGTGGCGCTTCCTCGAGATCGTCGTCGAGACCGCCGACGAGCCCGTCTCTATCGATCGCCTGGAGGCGTTCGCCACGGGCTATCCCTTCGAGGAGCAGGGGCGCTGGGATGCCGGCGACTCGACGCTCGCGAAGATCTGGTCCACGGGATGGCGCACGGCTCGTCTCTGCGCCCACGAGACCTACGTCGACTGCCCGTACTACGAGCAACTTCAGTACGTGGGCGACACGCGGGTGCAGGCGCTCATCTCCTACGCGGTGGCGGGAGACGATCGCCTCGCGCGCCAGGCCATCCAGGCCTACGACGACTCGCGACGATCGGACGGGATCACGTCGAGCCGCTATCCATCCGGCGTTCCCCAGTACATCCCTCCCTTCTCGCTGCTCTGGGTCGGAATGGTCCACGACTACTGGATGTACCGTGACGAGCCCGGTTTCGTCCGCGACCACGTGGCCGGCACCCGGACCGTCCTCGACTTCTACCTGGACCGTCAGCGTGCGGACGGGCTCGTCGGCCACAGCCCGTTCTGGAACTTCGTCGACTGGGCGCCGGAGTTCCCCGAAGGCGTCCCGCCGGAGGACGGCGACGGCGGCTCGTCCGCCATCACGCTACAGTTCGTGGCGGCGCTACGCGAGGCCGCGGACCTGGAGGAGGCTCTCGGCGATACCTCGCGCGCCGCCCTCTACCGGCAGCGCGCCGACCGCGCGGCCGAGGCCGTGTGGCGCCTGTGCTGGGATGCGGGGCGCGGGCTGGTCGCCGACACACCGGCGAGAGCGCGCTTCAGCCAGCAGGCCAACATCCTCGCCCTCTGGCTCGACGTGGTGCCGAAGGCTCAACAGGCGGCGGTGCTCGATCGCCTTCTGGCCGTCGGGCCGCTGTCGGCCAAGACCGCACCGGTTGGGGGGAAAGGCGGAGCCGCCGGCGAGACGGGCATCGCCAAGGCGAGCTACTACTTCCGGTTCTACCTGGCTCGCGCCCTCGACCACGTCGGCCGCGGTGACGAATACCTGTCCCTCCTCGATCCCTGGCGGGAGATGCTGGACCTCGGTCTCTCCACCTTCGCGGAGACTCCCGACCTCGCCTCCCGTTCCGATTGCCACGCCTGGAGCGCTCACCCGAACTACGACCTGCTGACGATCGTGGCCGGCATCCGACCCGCCGCCCCCGGCTTCAGGCGAGTACGGATCGAACCCCACCTCGGTGCGCTCGACCACCTCGACGCGGGGATGCCGCATCCCGCGGGAGAGATCGCGGTGTCGTACCGCCGCCGCGACGGCGGCCTGCGCGCGGTCGTCAGCCTTCCGGGCGACCTCTCGGGTGAGCTCGTGTGGCACGGCGAACGCCACGATCTGACGCCCGGCCGGAACGAGCTGCTGCTCCCCTGACGGAACGGAACCACGAGAGACGCAGGGCGTCCCGGCCCTAACGCCCGCGACGCGGGCGGGCCGTCTTGCTGCCGCGACGAGGGCCGGCGTTGGGTCGCGGGCGCCCGCCTCTCGGGGCTGGAGCGCTGGAGCGCCGGCGGGGGCCGCCGGGCTTCCGCGCACGCGCCAGGACGTCGACCAGGGCGAAGTCGATCTGTCGTCGCTCGAGGTCGACCTTGACGACCTGAACCTTCACGCGATCCCCCAGGCGGTAGACCTTCTGGGTGCTCTCCCCCTTGAGCGTGTGAGCCTTGTCGCCAAAGACGTAGTAGTCGTCGGTCATCGACGACACGTGGACGAGCCCCTGGACGTAGACCTCGTCCAGCTCCACGAAGAGGCCGAAGGTCTGGACGCCCGTGACGTAGCCGGAGAAGACGTCTCCCAGCTTGTCGGCCATGAAGCGGACCTTCTTCCACTCGATCAGCTCACGCTCCGCATCCGTGGCCCGCCGCTCCATCTCGGAGAGGTGGCGCCCCATCTCGGGAAGGGCTTCGCGAAGGGCGGCGTCGTCGGCAGCGCCCTGGCGCAGCGCACGCAGTGCGCGATGGACGACCAGATCCGGATAGCGCCGGATCGGGCTCGTGAAGTGAGCGTACATGTCGGTCGCCAGGCCGAAGTGGCCAAGGTTCTCTTCGAAGTAGCGCGCTAGCTTCATCGTGCGGAGAAGTAAGTACGAAACGAGCTTCGCCTCGGGCTTCCCCTCGATCTGGCGGAGGACGAGCTGGAAATCCTGGGGCCGGATCTCCGCCAGGTTCGTGGGAACTCGGTAGCCGAAGGACGCGACCAGCTCGCAGAACTCCTCGACACGCTCGGCGTCGGGCTGCTCATGGATGCGATAGAGGGCGCCGGCGCCGGCCTTCGAGAGACGCTCGGCCACGGCCTCGTTGGCCGCCAGCATGAACTCCTCGATCATGCGCATGCTGTCGAGGCGCTCGGAGGCGACGATGCCTACCATCTCCCCCGCCGCTCCAAGGACGAGCTTGGGCTCCGGGAGATCGAAGTCCAGGGATCCACGGTCGTGGCGCCGTCGTCGCATGATCTTCGCCAGCTCGTCCATTTGCTCGAACAGGGCCACGAGAGGGGCGAAACGCTGCCGCAGATCGCCGTCTCCGTCGACGATCTTCTGGACCTGCTGGTACGTCATCCGGGCGGCGCTCCGGATGACGCCGTCTTGGAACTCGGCGCGCTTCACGTGGCCGCCGCCGTCCAGCTCCAGAACCACTGTCTGCGTCAGCCGGTCCCGGCCCTCTACGAGGCTGCAGATGTTGCTGGAGAGGGCGTGGGGAAGCATCGGCACGACGCGGTCGGGAAAGTAGACCGACGTGCCGCGGAGGTAGGCCTCCTGATCGAGCAGCGAGCCCACCGGGACGTAGTGCGCGACGTCGGCGATATGGACGGCCAGGAGCCAGTGGCCGTTCGGAAGGCGATCGAGGCTGATGGCGTCGTCGTGGTCGCGGGCCGTCTCGGGATCGACCGTGACCGTGGTCCAGGGACGGAAGTCGGTGCGGTGAGCGACGTCCTCAGGCCGGACCTCGTTCGGGACACGGGCCGCTTCTGCCTCGACATCCTCGGGAAACGCGTCGGGAAGATCGTGCTTGGCCATGACGACGTTCATGTCGACGCCGGGATCCTCGAGGCGGCCGAGCACCTTGAGGACGTGCCCCGAGGGATTGCGCATGGCCGTGGGCGGTCGATCGATCTGGACTGAGACCATCTCGCCCGGCGCGGCGCCACCCTCGTCCCCGGGTGGGATGAACAGCTCGTGGAGGACGCGGCGGTCGAAGGGGATCACGTGCCCTCCAAAGCGACCGTCGTTCTCGAATCGGCCCACGATCCGCTGGAGGACGCGCTCCAACACACGGATGATCCGCCCCTCGGGCCCCTTGGGTGTCGAGCGCTCCACGCGGACGACGACGCGGTCGCCGTGAAGAGCTTCCTTCATGTTCCCGGCAGAGACGTAGACGTCGGACTGACCTGGCGACTTCTTCTCGGGAATGACGAAGCCGAAGCCTCCGGGGTTACAGGTCAACCGCCCGGCCACGAGGTTCATCCGCGAAGGAAGGCCGATCCGGGACCCTCGGATCTTGACCACTTCCCCACTCTCGATCAGACGGCGCAGCTCCGTCGTCAGGGAGGCGCGCCCCTCCTTCTCGACGCCGAGGCGGCGCACCAACTCGCGGACGGAGACAGGCCGCCCGTCCTTGTTCAACAGGTCCAACACACGATCACGCAATTCCATCAACTCTCAATTCATCACAAACACACAAAGAACACAAAAAGGCCCTCTCGCGATGGGCCACAGTTTTCCGTTTCGAGCTTCGACGAAGGAAGAAGCGGAGCGGGGGATCTACTCCCGGAGCGAGAAAGCCGGGGTTTCGTAGTGCCGGAGGCGGGCTCTGAAACGAACCGCCTCAACGGCATCCCAACGCAACCAGTGTATCACTGAATCCGCCGACCTCCCGTCGGAGCACCTATGGGTGGAGCGGACCGATCGGGCGCGTCCGTCGGCTCACAGCGCGGCTTGCCCTATCAAGCAAGGGGGGCCCGCGCCCCCCTTGCTTGCGCTCGGGATCCGACCTCGCGCGCTGATTAGTCGCGGTTGGATTCGACGGCAACGGCGTAGCCGGCGAAGTGCCCGGTGGGCGGCGGCACGCCGTCTCGAATTCGAAGCACACCGGAGAGCGTCGTCCGAAACACGTCTCCTCGACGACCGAGGCGAACCTGGTCGCCATCCAGCTCGAACCGGGAGGTCGAGGTCACGGCGTTCATGTTCACGACCGTAAACGTGCGCTCGACCGTGTCGACGATCACCTGCTGATGAATGGTCGCCGTGAGCACGGGGGTGCCGGCTCGGAACGAATCCGGGGTGGCGAACGAGGCGGGCGCCGTGTTCCGGTAGATGGTCGTCAGGCCATCGCGAACGACGACAGAAAATGGTCCATGTGAAGTGACGCGGGTTGTAGTGACTTCCGTGAAGAACGTGAGCGCCGCGGTCGTCTCGTTTTGATTCGCGGGAAGCGGGTCCGTGAAGACGTCACTCAACCCTTCCAGTGACGAGAGGTACCCGAACTGGTTGGAGGAGCCGAGGGGTGTCGTGGGGCCGGCGGCGAGGTTGTTGACCTGCCCGATGACCTCGAAGGCCACGTGGCCGCCACCAAACTCGATCCTGTGTTCGGCCGGCCCGGCCATTGAGCGCGCAGGGGAGGCGGCAAGGAAAAAGAGGACCGTAACTGCGCACATCTGACGTCGAATCGCTTCCATCGATGACTCCTTCGATACCTGGAACGCCACGGGGGTAGTACGTCGAGAACACGCAGTCGCAGGTACCCCCACCCACGGCGTGGCCGGGCCCGACGCCCGGGGCTGAACAGCTCGTGCACACAGACTCGGACCCGCCACCGCGAGGCGCCATGGACGGCGTCTGACTAGCTCCTGACCATGGTCTGACATGCCCATAATGTGTTGGCTGATAAGGCTTGGGCCGTCTGGAGCATGCGCCGCCACACCGGACACTTATGTTAGGATCCGGCTCTGCGCACCCTCCATCCGCCCGATTCGGCGCGTGTGATCCGGTTCGGTCCGTTCGATCTCGACCCTCGATCGGGAGAGTTCTGGAAAGACCACGTCCGCGTCAAGCTTTCGGAACAACCGCTGCAAGTGCTCCTGGCGCTCCTCGAACGTCCCGGTGAGGTCGTATCGCGAGAGGACCTGCGCCACCGGCTGTGGCCCGACGACACATTCGTTGTCTTCGATGACGGTCTGAATACCGCCGTCAAACGCTTGCGCGACGCGCTCGGCGATTCTGCGGACGCCCCGGAATTCGTGGAGACGTTACCGCGCCGCGGCTATCGGTTCGTGGGCGCGGTAACGCCGGCACCGGCTCCAGGAACGAAGACGCCTGGTCTGCCCCACGGACCCCGTCTGGGCCGGCGCACCACAGTCTGGACCGTCACTACAGCGGTCGCCGCCCTCTTGCTGGCCGTGGTCTCCGTGAGGTGGAACTGGTGGCAACCGGCCACGAACGAGCCGGTGATCCGCTCGATCGCGGTACTGCCGCTCGACAACCTGACGGGTGATCCGGATCAGGAGTATCTGGCCGACGGGCTGACCGACGAGCTGACAACGAACCTCGCCAAGATTTCGTCGCTCCGGGTGATTTCGCGCGCGTCGGTGATGGCGTACCGCAAGCCGCATGCGTCGGCCGCCGCAATCGGTCAAGCGTTGCACGTAGACGCGATCGTGGAGGGCTCGATCACACGGTCAGGGGACCGCGTTCGAATACAGGCCCAGCTGATCGAAGCGGCTGCGGACCGCCACTTGTGGGCAGAGCACTACGAGGGAGACGTGCGGGACGTGCTCACGCTGCAACGAGAGGTGACGGCCGCGATTGCCGATCGGGTCCAGGCCCGCCTGACCCCGCGCGAGCGGAACGCCCTGGCCATTGCGCGCCCAGTGAACCCTGATGCCTACCGGGCGTATGTCGTCGGGCGCGTGCACTGGAACCAGAGGACGCCGGCCGCGCTCGACCAGGGCATCGAGTCGTTCCAGCACGCCATCGACATCGACCCCGCCTACGCACTCGCTTACGCCGGCCTGGCCGACTGCTACACCGCGTTGGGCTACGGCAGCTACCTAGCGCCGAAGGTGGCCTTCGAGCCGGCAAAGGCCGCCGCCGTCCGGGCGCTGGAACTCGAAGGAGAGCTCGCCGATCCTCATGCGACGCTTGCATACGCGAAGTTGTACTACGACTGGGATTTCGTCGGGGCGGAGCGCGAGTTTCGGCTGGCGATCGCCCTGAGCCCCAGCTCGGTAACAGCGCACGACTGGTTTGGTGTGTACCTGACGGCGATTGGCCGATTCGACGAGGCCCGCGCGGAGACTCAGCGTGCGCAGCAGATCGACCCGCTCTCGGTCGCCATCAACACGGATATCGGGTTCGTCGAGTACTACAGCGGAAGGTACGCCGAGGCGGCCAAACAGCTTCGCGCCACGGTGGACATGAACCCTTCGTTCCCGTTGTCGCACCTCTGGCTGGGCCGGGTCTTCCAGGCGCAGGAGCAGGGTGATGCGGCGATTGCCGAGTTCAAAGCCGCAGGGAAGGTGCTCGTCGACTGGCCCGTCGCCCTTGCGGCGTTGGGGCACGTGTACGGGAGCACGGGGCACCGCGGCGAGGCTCGACAAACCCTCGATCGTCTGCGGGCCCTCTCGACCCAAAGGTATGTGACCCCCTACGGCGTTGCCCTCGTTCAGGCCGGGCTGGGGGACGACTCCGCCGCGTTCGACTCGCTGGAGCAGGCGATCGCCGATCGCTCGAACTGGCTGGTCTGGCTGAAACTCGATCCGCGGTTCGCAAGCCTTCGCTCGAGCCCGCGGTTCGATGCGCTGGTTCGTCGGGTCGGCCTGGGTCACTGACACTCGAGCATCCGCACGGAGCCCTTGAGGGACAGTTCGGGGACAGTCGTTCTGCGAGAGTCGATGGGAGGTGGTGCCGGAGGTGGGACTTGAACCCACACTAGCCGAAGCCAACACGGCCCTGAACCGTGCGCGTCTGCCAATTCCGCCACTCCGGCAGCGGGACAAACC
>JBGPYB010000022.1:0-40899 GCA_041493035.1 Vicinamibacteria bacterium
AGTCTGCGGTTTCGAGATACGCGTCGCTCAGTTCCGCGGCGGCGTGCAGCATCTGCGAGTTTCCACCCTGCGCCTGCTCGAGGGGCGCCACGCCACCGATCCCGCGGGTCGGCCCGGGATCCTCTACGTCATCGAGCCGGCCGAGGAATGCACCGCGGTTCCCTCGAATCCGCACTCCCTGACTCCCCGCGAGAGGGAGGTCCTGGCGCTCGTGGCCTCTGGTCTTCAGAACAAGGAGGTCGCGGAGAGGCTCGGCCTCAGCATCGCGACGGTCAGGAACCACGTCCACAACATCCTCGAGAGGCTCACGGTTCATTCGAAGCTGGAAGCCGTGGCCCTCGCCTACAGGAATGGATGGATGGATCCGGCGGCGATCATCTCCCCGAGCTCAGCGCTCCCCGCTGCTGGTACTCCTTCAGCTTGTACTGGATCTTCCGGGCGCTGATCTGAAGGACGTCGGCGGCTTTGGACGTGCTGCCGCCGGCGGACTCGATGGTCCGGAGGATCGCCTCCCGCTCGATTTCGGCGAGCGTGCTTCCGGGGATGCGGATATTCACGGCGCCACTCTCTTTCGCCGTCTCGACGCTCGTGGGTCTCAGGGTCGGGAAGTGGAAGGGCTGTAGCACCGGCTCGGAGCTGAGCACCACAGCCCGCTCCATGGCGTTCTCCAGCTCTCGCACATTTCCAGGCCAGGGATGGCGTAGCAGCAGGCCGATGGCCTCGTCGGAGATGCCGTGGACCTCCTTCCGGTTGGCTTCGGTGTACTTCTTCAGGAAATGGTGGGCCAGGAGGAGGATGTCGCCGCCGCGCTGCCGGAGGGGTGGGATGTGGACCTCGATGACGTTGAGACGGTAGTAGAGGTCCTCCCGGAAAGAACCGTCGGCCAGCTTCTTTTCGAGATCGCGATGAGTCGCCGTCACGATGCGCACGTCGACATGGAAGGTCCGGTTCCCCCCCACGCGCTCGAACTCCCGCTCTTCGAGGAAGCGGAGAAGCTTGACCTGGACGGTCGGGGAGACGTCGCCGATCTCGTCGAGGAACAGCGTCCCCCCGTTGGCCATCTCGAAGCGGCCCGCGCGGGTGTAGAGAGCTCCTGTGAAAGAGCCTTTCTCGTGGCCGAAGAGCTCGCTCTCGAGGAGGGTCTCGGGCAGGGCGGCGCACGCCACCTTGACGAAGGGCTTGCTCTTCCGAGGGCTGTTCTGGTGGAGGGCCTGGGCGAAAAGCTCCTTTCCCGAGCCGCTCTCTCCCAGGAGGAGGACCGACGAGCTCGTCGTGGCCACCTGCCGGATCGTCTTGAAGGCGGCCAGCATCTCGGGGCTTTCGCCCACGAGGTTCTCCAGGCGGTACTTGTGGTCCAGGCGCTCCCGAAGCACGCGGGTTTCGTCCAGAAGCTTCTTCTTCTCGATGACCTTCTCGAGGACGACCTCCAGCTCCTCCACGTCGATGGGCTTTCCGAGATAGTCCTCGGCACCTAGCTTCATGGCCCGGACGGCGGTCTTCACCGTACCGTAGGCGGTCATCAGGATGACCAGGGTCTCGGGGCGGACCTCCTTGATGCGCGCGAGGAGATCGAGGCCGTCCATCCCTGGCATCCGGAGGTCCGTAAGCACGACGTCGGGATCGTTCTTTTCGACGAGGAGGAGCCCAGCGCGGGCGTCGTTGGCTCGCGAGACGTCGTACCCGTCTTCCCGCAGGAGCGTCTCCAGCGCCGCTGCCGCGTTGACTTCGTCGTCAATGACCACCACCCGTCCTTTTGAGCTCATGGCCCCTCCGCCTGGTCGTGGACTCCACCCTCCGCCGGTGCGAGGGGAAGCGTAACGGTGAACGTCGCGCCCTCGCCGGGAACGCTCTCTGCAATGACCTCGCCACCGTGCTCCAGGACGATCTGCTGGGCGATGGAGAGTCCGAGGCCGGTTCCTCTGGGTTTCGTCGTGACGAATAGTTGGAAGACGTCGACCCCTTCGGGGAGGCCCGGGCCGGTGTCCCTGACGACGATAAGGGCGTGTCCCGCCACGAGGCCGCTCTCGACGGTCACGACGCCACCGTCGGTTATCGCCTCCATGCCGTTCCGTATGAGGTTGATGATCACTTGCTTCATTTTCTCGGCGTCCACGCGGACATCGGGAAGCTCGCCTCCGATCCGCTGCCGGCGCAGCGTCACGTTGGCGTTGCGGGCCTCAGGGCGCAGGAGGCGGACTACATCGTCCAGCAGGGCGTCGAGGCTCGTCGCCCGGAACTGGACGCGGTTCGTGCGGGAGAAAAGCAGGAAGTCCCCGACCAGGCTGTCGAGCCGCAGGATCTCCTCGCGGATCACGCCCGTCAGCTCTCGCATCTGCCCCGAGACGCCGGTGTCGAGGGCCGCGATGCGGCGCTCCAGAAGTGAGAGTTGCAACGCCATGGAGTTCAAGGGGTTTCTCACCTCGTGAGCGAGTCCCGAGGCCAGCGTTCCCACCAGTGCCAGCTTCTCCGTCTGGATGATCCGGGCCTGGGCATCCTTCAGGCCGCGGTAGGCGGCGCGCGATTCCTCGTAGAGTCGCGCGTTGTCGAGGGCTACCGAGGCCTGAGCGGCGAGCGCTTCGGCCACGTCGACCTGTTCCGGGCTCCATTGGTGCGCGGCTACGCGCCCGAGCGCCATGATGCCGAGGGTCCTGTCGCGGTTCGAAAGGGGCAGGAACATTCCCGCCCTCACGTTCCAGTGACGCCACGCGGCAGGCGTCGTCCTTTCGTCGACATCCGAGTCCTGGACCACCAGCGGCTCGTGGGTCTCCAGGGCCCGGACCAGCTCCGGGAGGCCCAGGCTTCGGAGGTCCAGGGCCTGGCCCTGCACGAGATCCGGATCGGGGAGGCCTGCCAGGAGCGCCAGCTGCATCGCGGCGGCGTCAGCGCCCAGCAGGATGTAGACCCGCTCCGCTCCGAGCACGTCCCGGGCCGTCGCGCTCACGGCATCGAGGACGGCATCCACGGCGAGGGAGCCTCCGATGGACTTGTTGAGGGCCGCCAGGGCCCGCGCTTCTCGGTTGTGCTTGCGCTCGGCTCCCACGTGGCGCGCCCGCTCCACCGCGAGGCAGAGCTGACGGCCCAACGTCTCGAAGAAATGCAGTTCGTCGTCACCGAATTGCTCGCCGGGCCGGGCCGCCACGTTCAGGACCCCTCCGCGCTGGTCCTCGAACTGCAGGGGGATGCAGGCGTGGGCCACCGGCACGTTGAGGCCATCCACGATCGTGGGCATGCGAGGGCACTGGGTCGTGTTGCGCGCCTGCATCGAGTGTCCGGTCCAGAAGACCTCGGGACAGAGGCAGTCATCGAGGCCCTCGCGCCGGATCTCATCGAGATAGGAGGCCGAGACGCCGCGGGCCGCGCCCAGGTGAAGCTTCTTGTCACGGCTGTCCCCCAGAAAGATCCACGCGGCCTTCAGGGCCATGCCGTCCAGGATCTCCTCCAGGCCGATGGCCAGGATCCGCTCGATCTCGTCCTCTCCTTGGATTCGCGAGGCCACGCGAGAGAGGATCAGGAGCTGGCTATCCTGCCTGTCCAGGGCGGATTGCAGCTCGCGAACGCGGTCTTCGTAGGCGGAGCGCAGCCGATCGCTGTCTTTGAGTCCCATGGCGCGGCGCGGCTTCATGCTAACACCGGAGCGGCAAGTTCTGCGCCACACAAAGTCGCCCGCACGGGGGGCTCAGCGACTCCAGTCCGGCACTTCCTGCGCCCTGACACGCGCAGGGCCGCAAAGGTTTCCATGAGGAAGCCCCCTCCATTCCTTGATAGAGTGTGCAGATGTCCGCCGTCGCGACGTTTCTCCTGATCCGCCCGGTCCGATCCTTCGGCCGAACCGCTCTCTCGGTCGCGCGACACGCCGGGGGGCTGGGGCTCCTGACCTGGCGCATCGGGGCCGCCACGCTCGCGGGACGGGTGAGTCTCCGCTCGGTGATGGACCAGATCTACGAGATGGGTGTCCTGAGCTTTCCCCTGGTGATCGTCACGGCCATTCTCTCGGGCGTCGTGACGTCGCAGCAGGGGGGATACCAGTTCACCGGGTCGATCCCGCTGTACGTCCTCGGAAGCGTCGTGGCGTCCAGCGTCATCCTCGAGCTCGGGCCCGTGATGACCGCCTTCGTCATCATCGGCCGCGTGGGCGCCCGCATCACGGCCGAGATCGGCACCATGCAGGTCTCGGAGCAGATCGATGCCCTGCTCTCGGTCGGCCGCGATCCGGTGAGCGTCCTGGCGGCGCCGCGCCTGCTGGCCGGCATCCTGGTGATGCCCCTCCTCGTGGGCATCGCCAACACCGTCGGCTTGTTCGCGGGGCTCGTGGCGGCGCGGCTGACGGTGGGCCTCGGCGGGGAATCCTTCCTATACGGTGCGCGCCTCTATTGGCACAACTGGGATCTGTTCTATTCCCTGATGAAAGGCACGGTCTTCGGCTTCGTCATTCCCTTGATCTCGACCCACATGGGATTCCTGACGCGGGGAGGAGCCGAGGGTGTGGGGCGCGCGACCACGGCGTCGGTCGTCTTCATGATCATCTCGATCCTCGTTCTGGACGCTCTCTTCCCGCCCCTCTTCCTGAACTGATGATCGAGTACCTGGATATCTACAAGGCCTTCGACGTCCCGGTCCTCTCGGGAGTCAGCCTGACCGTCGAGACCGGGGAGACCCTCTCGGTCGTCGGTCCCTCGGGGACCGGGAAGAGCGTCCTGCTCAAGACGACGTTGGGCCTCATCGTCCCCGATCGAGGCGACGTTCGGATCGACGGGCGCTCCGTCTACGGCTCGGACCGGGAGGTGCTCCACGAGATTCGCCGGCAGGTGGGCTACGTCTTCCAATACGCCGCGCTCTTCGACTCGATGAACGTGTTCGAGAACGTCTCCCAGGGCCTCGCCGACGACGTTCTTCGCGCGCTTGGCCGCCAGGAGGTCCTGCGGCGGGTGTGCGGCGCCCTCGAGGCCGTGAACCTCGACCCCGCGGCGATCCTGGGAAAGCTACCGGCCGAGCTGTCCGGGGGGATGCGGAAGCGCGTGGGGCTGGCGCGGGCCATCGTGGGGGAGCCGAAGATCCTTCTCTACGACGAGCCCGTCACGGGGCTCGACCCCGTCAACTCCGCGGCCGTCGCCCACCTCATCACCGAGATCGCCGAGAAGATGGGCGTCACGTCGATCGTAGTCACTCACGACATCGAGGGAGCCCTGGAGATCTCCGATCGCGTCGGGCTGCTGGACCACGGCAAGCTCCGCTTCGTCGGGACCCCCGACGAGTTCAAGCACAGCGCCGATCCGGTCGTACACTCGTTCGCGGACCGTCACGCAGCCGAGGCCGCCGCTCTCAAGATCATGGAGGAACCGTGACCGATTCGCTTCCGCCGCCCCCCCCGGGCCGCAGCCACAACCGGGAGCTGTGGGTAGGCCTTTTCGTCATCGTCGGCATCGCCGCGGTGCTCCTGGCCTTGTTCACCCTCACCAACGCCGCGATGTTCCGCGGCCGGTACGTGGTGACGACGCTGCTGCCCAACGCCGGCGGGATTCGCAAAGGCGACCCCGTCCAGATGCGCGGCGTCAACATCGGACGCATCCAGAAGTTCCGCATCGACATGGGCGGCGTGGCCGTGCGCCTCGAGATCGAGGGGGAATACTCGATCCCGAGTGATTCGCGGGTCGAGCTGAAGTCAGCGAGCCTCCTGGGCGGGATGGTGGCCGACATCATCCCGGGCTCTTCCACGACGGCTCTGCGCGGCGGGGAGACGATGGCGGGGACCAAGCCCGCGGGCGCCTTCGACTCGGCCGCCGACATCGCGAGTCAGGCCCAGAAGACTCTGGGCCGGGTTCAGGCGTTGCTCTCGCAGAAGACCGTGGACAGCGTCGAGGCGAGCAGCGTCGAGCTGAACGGCCTGCTGAAGCAGCTTTCGGCGGTCGCCACCGAACAGCGCAAGGAGCTTGTCGCTCTGACGAGCAGCCTGCGCAAGTCGGCCGAGGGCATGGAGAAGGTCACGGCGGGTCCCGAGCTTCAGGACACCGTCAAGCGCCTCGACGCGCTGACGAAGAAGCTGGACGGCCTCACGGCCTCCCTCGACCGCTCGTCCCAATCGATGGAAACGATCCTGGGCCGCATCGAACGCGGCGAGGGGACGCTCGGCAAGTTCTCGAAGGACGACGCCCTCTACCTGAACGCCAGCGAGGCGATGGCGAACGTCAACAACGCCGTCGTCGAGATGCGCAAGCTGACCGAAGACATTCGCAAGGAACCAAAGAAGTATCTGAAGCTCAGTTTTTTCTAATGGATCCGAAACTCGTCGGGGTGGTGCTGAAGCGCTTCGAGACTCCGGATGAGGTGCGGACGTTCGAGAAAGGGAAGCTCGAGGTCGTCCGCATCGGATCGCTGGTGGTAGGCCGCGCTTCGTACGAGCCGGGCTGGAAGTGGTCCGAGCACGTAGGGCCTGGGGTTGGCGCAACCCGGTGCAGCGTCGAGCACGTGGGAATGGTCCTCTCCGGCGTGGCCACGGTCGCATTCGACGATGCCTCGATCATCGAGCTCACAGAGGGCTCGTTGTTCTGGGTTCCCGCCACGCCTCACGATAGCTGGGTCGTGGGCGACAAGCCCTACGTGTCGCTCCACTTCATGGGCGCAGAGCAGTACGCCAAGTAGCGTGTGACCTGCTGAGCATCGTGCGATACCGATTCGCCGAGTTCACTGCCTCTCCTGCGCGCCGCGTGTTGTTGCGGTCGGGCCAGGAGGTCCCGCTCGTGCCGCGCTACCTCGACCTGCTTCTCTTCCTCCTCGAGCGCCGGAACGAGGCCGTGCACCGTCGCGACATCATGGACCGCGTCTGGAGCGACGTGGTGGTTTCCGACGGAGCGCTCAGCCAGGCGGTGCGCAGCCTCCGCCGAGCACTCGGAGACGATTCCCGCGAGCCCCGCTTCCTGCGCACCGTGTCGCGGCACGGCTACCAGTTCGTCTTCGTGGACGTGGCGGAGGAGGCCGACCAAGGGCCACTCGACGCCGTCTCCGGCCCGCAGTCTGCGGTGACCGGCGGCAACACGGACCCTATCGAAGCCCTCGTCGAGACGCTGGTGCGAGCTGGCGATGACGACGAACGGCGCGAGGCCGCGGAATCCCTTCACGTTCTCGGGACGGCGGAGACACTCCGTCGTCTCGAGGGGCGGCCTGGCGTCGCGGCGGCCCGCGCGCTCCTGCGCGACGCGCGCTGGGACGTGCCTCAGGCGGGGGCCGTGCCTCTTTGGGGGACATCGAACGGGCTGCCCGCGGCCCTCGCTCTCGTGGCGCTCCGGCTGCGGCGAGGTGCGCGGGCGGCGGGGAGGCGATGGGCCGCCGCCGCGGGGGGCGGCGCCGGCGCGGGCCTCGTCGGTGGGCTGTTCGGCGGCATCCTCTTGTATGTGGCTCCCGGTTCTCACGCCACTCCGGAGCTTCTCGGGGTCTTCTCCGTGATCGGGGCGATCATCGGCGCCGTTGGTGCGGCCGGTGTCGGCGCGGGCCTCGCCGGGGCCGAGGCCGTGGCGCGCTCCTCCCGGGGCCTGAGCCTCGTGGCTCTTGGTGGTCTCGGGGGAGGGCTCGTCGGCGCCATCGCGCACACGCTCGGACGTTGGACGCTCCAAGGTCTCTTCGGCCACGACCTCTCTGCTCTCGGCGGAGGTTTGGAGGGACTCGTGATTGGCGCGGCCGCCGGCGCCGGTTACTCGCTGTCGACGCCGCGAGACGGAGGCGGGATGGCGTCGCCGCGCGGACGCGCCCGCATCGTCGCGGCTCTGTACACCGGCGCCTTTTGCTCCGCTGCCGCCATCGCGTTGACCTTCGCGGGGGGACACTTGGGAGGCGTCAGCCTGGACCTCGTCGCGCGCTCGTTCGAATCATCGCAGGCCGGTCTCGCACCGATAGGCCGACTCTTCGGCGAAGCAGACCTGGGGCCGAGGACCCGCGCGTTTCTGGCGGCCTACGAGGGAGGCCTCTTCGGCTTCGGCCTCGTCCTCGGACTTACCCGTCGGCCGGCGCCGCCGGTCTGAGATTCAGGCCTGGACTTTGTCGATTTCGGAGAGAAGCTGGTCATTCGTCCTGCTGTCCTTCAGCTCGGCCTCGACGTGCTTCCAGCGCAGGATGCCCTGCTTGTCCACCAGGAAGTAGGCCCGTTTCGTGAAGAACTTCTCGTCGTCTAGAACGCCGTAGGCGCGCCCGGCGTCCCGCTTGAAGTCCGAGAGCAGGTGATGGGTCATCTTGTGCTTCGCGCGGAACTCGCCGAGAGTCGGACCCGAGTCGACGCTGACGGGGAGGACGACCGTGTCCTTTGACTCGAACTTCGAATGATCGTCGGTGAAGGCGCAGTTCTCGGTGGTGCAGACGCCGGTGAAGGCCAGCGGGAAGAACGCGATGAGGACGTTCTTCTGTCCCTTGAACTGGCTCACGGTGACGACGTCTCCCGACGTGGACTTGAGCGAGAAGTCCGGCGCCGTCTCTCCGACCTTGGGCTCTGTCATGACTGTCATGGAGCTCCAGAGTACGTCGGCCGTCTCTCGTAGTAAAGTGGAGAGCAAGGAGGCGCATCTTGGACGCTGTACAGCGAAAGAACCTGGGACGAAATGATCCCTGCCACTGCGGTTCGGGGAAGAAGTACAAGCAGTGCCATCTCGGGGCCGACGAGGCCACCGAGCGCGAGGCGCGTGCGAAAGCCGCGGCCGCAGCGGAAACCGCCACGCCGGCTCCCGAGCCCGCGAAGACGGCCGCGCCGGCGGTGCCCCGCCACGCGACGCGCCAGCCCTGGAAGGGCGGGAACACCAACACCCGCGGTTTCCAGAAGGTCAACTCCCAACGCAAGGTCGGCGGCGGCGGATAGCGGCCCGAAGACCGACGCCGAGAGGTACTGACGTGAGCAGCAGCGCCCACGCCGCGAGCCTCGATGTCCTGAAGGCCCAGCTCGGGCGCGTCATCCTTGGCAAACCCGAGGCCATCGAGAACATCACTGTGTGCCTGCTCTCCGGCGGGCACGTCCTGATGGAAGACGTCCCCGGTGTGGGGAAGACGACCCTGGCAAAGGCCCTGGCTCGCTCGCTGGCTTCGGATTTCAAGCGCGTCCAGTTCACTCCGGACCTTTTGCCCACCGACATCCTCGGCTCGTCGGTTTACAACCCCAAGGACGGGAGCTTCGCCTTCAAGCCGGGGCCGATCTTCACCAACATCCTCCTGGCCGACGAGATCAACCGGGCGTCGCCTCGGACGCAGTCGAGCCTCCTCGAGGCCATGAGCGAGCGTCAGGTGTCGATCGAGGGGACGACGCATCCGTTGCCGGCGCCTTTCGCGGTCCTCGCCACCCAGAACCCCGTCGAGTTCCACGGGACCTACCCGCTCCCCGAGGCGCAGCTCGACCGCTTTGCCATGCGGATCAACCTGGGCTATCCGGCGAGCGAGCACGAGGTGGACGTCTTGTACAGTCAGTTCCACCACCACCCTCTCGACGACGTGACACCCGTCCTCGATTCGGCCGCCGTCGTCGCCTTGCAGGAGGCCGCGAGAGCCGTGACGGTGGAGCGGGGGATCGGTCGCTACATCGTGGCCCTCGCCGAGGCGACCCGACACCACCCGTCGCTGCGCATGGGCTGTTCCCCTCGCGGCACCCTGACCCTCTTCCGGGTAACGCAGGCCCGGGCTTTCGTGAGCGGGCGCAGTTACGCGCTCCCCGATGATGTGAAGTCCGTCGCGGTCGCGTGCCTCGCTCATCGCGTCGCCCTCGACACGAAGGCCAAGTACTCCGGCGTCCAGAAGGAAGGGCTCGTCAGGGAGATACTGGAGCAGGTGCCGGTGGGGATCTGAGGTGGCGCAGCCGACGCGCCTCAAGCGCTTTGTCGTCACCACCCCATTCCTCGACTTTGTCCTCCGCCTCTATCGCGAACGGCTGACCGCCCGGGGCCGGTACCTCCTCTGGGTTGCGATCGTCCTCGCCTTCCTGGGCGTCGATACGGGGCGATCGCAGGTCTTCCTCCTGTTCGCCGTTGCCGCCTCGGCGCTCGTTCCCGCTCTCGCGTACCTGGCGGGCCCAGCACCCCGAGCCAGGCTGGAGTGCGACCTCCCGACGCGGGCCGCGGCCCGGACGCCCCTCGCGGTGGCTGCCCGCGTGACGAGCCTTTCGGGCCGCCCGCTCCACGATCTGCGCCTCCTCTTTCCGCGCCCGCCGCGGGGCGCGGAGCGCATCGGTTTCCACCCGCCGGAGGTCTTCCTGGAATCCGGGAAGGACGGCTCCGCGGGCGCCACCGTGCGGTTCGAGGCGCTCAGACGCGGCCGCTACGTCGTGCGTGGTCCGGCGCTCCGCCGCACCGACCCGCTGCGGCTCGTCGCCGGGCGCGCCGTCACGCTCCCGGACGAGACACTGCTCGTCTACCCCCGCTTCTTCACCATGGACGAGTTTACGGTTCCCGTGGGGCGGCGCTACCAGCCCGGAGGGATTCCCCTCTCCTCGAACCTCGGAGAGTCAATCGAGTTCGTCGGGACACGCGAGTACAGGCCCGGAGACCCCATCAAGAACATCCACTGGCGCTCCTGGGCACGCCGGGGGGAGCCCGTGGTCCGGGAGCACCAGGAGGAATACTTCTGCCGCATCGCCATCATCCTCGACACCTTCGTTTCGCCACGCGCCGGTGCGGCCGCGGAGCGAGCCTTCGAGGCGGCCGTCTCCGTTGTCGCGTCCATCGCCGACTTCTTCAGCCGCAGCGAGTACATCGTCGACATACTCGCCGCCGGCCCCGACCTGTACGAGGTCAGCTCCGGGCGTAGCCTCGCGTACCTCGAGAACATCCTCGACGTCCTCGCGTGCCTCGAGCCCTGCCCCGATCCGCCCTTCCGCACGATCGGCCCGATGCTCTTCGATCGCCTCGCCCAGACCACCACCGTCGTGGCCGTTCTCCAGGACTGGGACGACGATCGCGAGGCGTTCCTGCGCAACGTGCACTCTCTCGGGACCGCCGTGCGGAGCGTCATCGTCCACGAAGGAGAGACGGCTCTGCCGTGGGGGAGGGCCGAGGCGCTGGGCGAGGTAAGCCTGATGACGCCGGCCCAGGTCGACAGTGCCATCGACGAAGACACTTCGAGGATCGGTCGTGGGTAAGCCTGGCCGCTACCTCAGCCTCGGCGCTCTGGCCCAGTTGGGCCTGGCCCTGGCGGCCGCGCTGGCGCTCTCCCTCTCGTGGCGCGAGATGCCCGCCCGGCTCCTCCCGGCCCTCGTCGTGGTCGCCTTCCTCGCGCCGATGCGCCGGCTTCCGTCCGGCATCGCCATCGCGATGGAGCGCGCCGCCTGGGTGCTCCTGGCGCTCACCGGCCTGTACGGCCTCGCCTGGTCCCTCTATCCCCTGATCCCCGAGGGCCTCGCGCGGGTCTTCCCGCGCGTCTCTGGCTACGGCCTCGCCGTCCTGGCCGCCCTCTTTCTCTCCGGTCGCTCGGTGTGGGCGGCGTCGCGCGGTCTCTTTCCGGCGGCTCTCGGCGTCCTCGTCGTCGCGGCGTGGGACACCCTTGCCCCGATCCACGTGGCTGTGGCTCTGGCTGGCGTCTCGGCCTTCCTGCTCCTCGCTGTCGACGAAGACGGGCGCGGCGGGCTTTCCCGGCTCGGTCGCATCGCGGTGTTCAGCGCCGGCGCCGCTCTCGTCGCGCTCGGAATGACACGCCTTCTCCCCTGGGCACAGCCCTTCGTGGAAGGTGCCATCGCCCGGGTGATGGACCCGTCGAGTGCTATGTCGGGGTTCTCTCTCGGTTCGGAGCTCGGCTCCGCGCCGGAGCTGATTCTTTCGCAGCGGGTGCTGATGCACGTGGCGACAACCCGGCCACAGAAGCTTCGCGCGGCGGTCTTTGTCCACTTCGACGGCAGGGGATGGCGCCCCGCGAGCCCCTCTCCGCGCGATCTTGAGGCACTTCCGGCTCTCCCCGCAGCGGCCCCGGCGGAATGGCTGGGCCTCGTCCCCGGAGGGGACTTCCTCGTCACAGGAGGCGCCGACAGCGCGCCTCGCGATGGAGCCAGGACGCGAATCGTGCAGATCGCCCCCGTGGCCGGCGCTCTTCCGGCCCCCGGCCATCCGTGGCTCGTCCGCCGGTCGGGGACATTGTCCCTGGATGCGTTCGGCATCCTCGGACCTCCCGGCGCGGGTCCTGAGACCTACGCCATCGTGAGCGGAGACGTCCTTCCAGCCCCGGCCCAAACTCCCCTCGGGACACCCTCGGACGGATCCGAGGAGCGCGGCGTTCCGGCCGACACCGACCCGCGACTCGCGGCACTGGCCGAGCGTCTGGCCGCAGGATCGAGTTCTCCCGAGACGCGTCTCGCGCGGACCGTGGCCTTCGTCCAGGGCGAGTGTCACTACTCCTTGAAGCCGGGCCGCTTTCGTACACAGCAGCCGGTGGCCGAGTTCCTTTTCGAGAAGAAGCGCGGCTACTGCGAGTACTTCGCTACCACCGCCGCCGTGCTTCTCAGGCTCGAGGGAATTCCCGCCCGATACGTGCGGGGTTTCACGGTGAGGGAAGCGAATCGTCTGGAGGACGAGTACGTCGTCCGCGAGGCCGACGCCCACGCGTGGATCGAGGCGTGGCTTCCCGGGCGCGGGTGGATCGAGGCGGACCCCACGCCGGCGGGGGAGTACGAGGCCGCACACGGATCCATCGACCGCAGCGGGATCCGGCCGTTCGTGGCCTGGCTCGCGGCCCGGTTCGCCGAACTGCGCGCATACATCCGCGCCGGCGACCTGGGAGCGGCGGGACGCCGGCTGGCGGCGGCGGTTCTCGGGTCCCTGCGGAAGGCGTTCGTCGACCATCCGCTCATCATCGCCGCCGTTCTGCTCTTGCCGTTCAGCGTGTGGGCAGCTCGTCGCGGCCTCTGGCGACGTCTCGCGATGCTGGCGCGCCGGTCGCCCGCCTCCGACGGGCCGCATGCGGAGCTTGCGGCGCTGATGGCCGACGTCGATGCCTTCTGGCGTCGCCACGGCCATTCCCGGCCCGCGTCTCGCACGCCCCTCGAGCACGTCGCGTCGCTCCGAGCGGTCCCCCTGCCGCTTCCACAAGGCGAGGCCGCGCGCCAGGCGGTGGACCTCTACTATCGCGGACGCTTTGCCGGTGTCGCCCTTCCGGCGGGGGCGATCCGGGCTGCGCGCGCAGAGATGACTCGGACGGGACACTAAGCCTCTTCGAAGCGACTATCATGGTGACGTCCTGCCATGGCGATCAGCGTCCTCGACCTCTTCAAGATCGGCATCGGGCCGTCCAGCTCCCACACGGTGGGGCCGATGCGAGCGGCGCGCTTCTTCGCCCTTGATCTGGACGAGTCGGGCTTGCTTCACACGGTCGCCGCGGTGCGGGCTGAGCTGTTCGGCAGCCTTGGGGCCACAGGGCGTGGTCACGGTAGCGACAAGGCCGTGATTCTCGGTCTGATGGGGGAAACCCCCGAGGGAATCGAGGTGGAGTCCATCGCGACGAAGGTGGAGGAGGTGCGCCGCTCGGGGCGCCTCGCGCTCCTGGGGCTTCGTCCGATCTCCTTTCGCGAGGCGGAACACATCGTGATGCAGCGATCGACCCTCCCGTTTCATCCGAACGGGATGCGCTTCACCGCCACGGGCGCCGGCGGCCAGGGGCTGCGAACGCGGGTCTACTACTCGGTGGGCGGCGGATTCGTCGTGGACGAGGCGGCGAGCCGCGGTCAGAGTCCGCTCAAGGCCGACGCCACGCAACAGCCGTATCCGTTCCACAGCGCCGTGGACCTACTGGCGCATTGCGAACGCACCGGCTTCGCCGTGAGCCGAGTGATGCTCGAGAACGAGAAGGTCTGGCGCTCCGAGGACGAGATCAGGTCGGCGCTCCTGAAGATCTGGAGCGTCATGCAGGACTCTGTCCGTCGCGGGTGCGCCACCGATGGTGTCCTGCCGGGCGGTCTCAAGGTGCAGCGCCGTGCGGCCGAAATGTACCGCAGCCTCATCGGCAACCCCGAGGCTGGCTTGCGCGATCCCCTCACCGCGATAGATTGGGTGAACCTGTACGCCCTCGCGGTCAACGAGGAGAACGCCGCCGGCGGCCGAGTCGTCACGGCGCCGACCAACGGCGCTGCCGGAATCATTCCGGCAGTGCTGCACTACTATTACCGCTTCGTTCCCGGGTCCACCGACGACGGCGTCGTGCGTTTCCTGCTCACCGCCGGTGCAATCGGCCTACTCTACAAGGAGAACGCCTCCATCAGCGGCGCGGAAGTGGGATGCCAGGGCGAGGTGGGGTCCGCGTGCTCGATGGCCGCCGGGGCGTTGGCCGAGGTCCTGGGCGGCAACCCCGAACAGGTGGAGAACGCCGCCGAGATCGCCATGGAGCACAACCTCGGCCTCACCTGCGATCCCGTCGGCGGTCTCGTCCAGGTCCCTTGCATCGAGCGGAACGCCATGGCCTCCGTGAAGGCCATCAACGCGGCACGCATGGCCCTTCGTGGCACCGGGAAGCACTTCGTCTCCCTCGACAATGTCATCAAGACCATGCGAGACACGGGCGCCGATATGAAGGACAAGTACAAGGAAACCGCGCGCGGCGGCCTGGCGATCAATGTCCTCGAAGCGCCCCTGGACCTGTCGGTGAACCTGCCCGAGTGCTGACGGGTCGCGGCGCTACCAACGGAAGCCGAAGTTGATGGGGATGAAGGTGGTCTTCACGTTGTCGGTGAAGATCCAATGGTATCGAGCCTCCAGGTAGACTCGGGAGGTCTTTCCCAGGCTGACGCCGAGGCCACCGTTCACCCCGGGCTTGGTGGTCGAGAACGAGGCGATCGTTTCTCCCGCCGGCACGACGATCGGCACTGCTGTACCCAGCCACGGGTCGAAGACGACGACGCCGGCGGTCGTGGGCTTGCTGAACTCGATCTTGCGGTTGTAGATCCCGCCTCCGCCCACGAGGTAGAAGCCCGGGCCCGAAGCGCCAGGACCCAGGACGAAGTTGACGGTGCCGGCCAGGATTCGCGCATTCCCCTCGGGAACCTGCAGATTCCGGAGCACCGAGTCGGCGACGCCGAACCGGCCGTACATTACCTCCGTCAGGATCGCGACGCTTCTGCTCAACTGCTTCGTGGAGCCCGACGCGAGATTCCAGCCCCGGTTGAACTTGTCCTTCGCGACATCTTGCGGGAGGACGATCCCGCCCCCCAGGGTCCCACCCCATGCCTGGCCGGCGGCCGCCGGCGCTGCTGCGGCCCCTGCCAGACCGAGTACGCACACCATCGTCGCGAAAAACCTCATCGAACCTCCGGTTCTCATCTTACCTATTCCGCGCGCGCGTCCTTTTTTCCACCGGTCAGGATCGCTCGCGCTGCTTTCAGCTCTTCCTTCTTTGCGTCGTCGACCCTCGGGTAATGCAAGTCGAGCGCTTCGAGAGTGTCGATGACGGCGGCCGCCACGACAAGGCGTGTGAACCACTTGTTGTTGGCGGGGACCACGTACCAGGGAGCGTCTTCGGTGGCCGTATGTCGGATCATGTCTTGGTACGCGTCCATGTACTCATCCCAATGCCCGCGTTCTTTCGCGTCGCTGGCGGAGAACTTCCAGTTCCGATCCGGCTCGTCCAGGCGCTTCAGGAACCGCTTCTTCTGCTCGTCCTTGGACACGTGCAGGAAGAACTTTCGCACCACGATCCCGTTGTGGGTGAGGTATCTCTCGAAACCGTTGATGTCTTCGAAGCGGTCCTTCCAGATGTCCTTCGACACGACAGATGGAGGAAGCTTCTCCGCCTTCAGGAACTCCGGGTGCACGCGGACCACGAGGGTTTCCTCGTAGTAGGAGCGGTTGAAGACGCCGATGCGCCCTCGCTCGGGGAGACTCTTGTAGCACCGCCACAGATAGTCGTGGTCCAGCTCCTCCGCCGAGGGGCTCTTGAACGAGAAGACCTGGGTTCCCTGCGGGTTGACGCCGGACATGACGTGCTTGATGGCGCCGTCCTTGCCGGCGGCGTCCATGGCCTGGAAGATCAGCAGGAGTCCCCAACGATCCTGGGCGTAGAGCACGTCTTGCAGCCTGGAGAGTGTCTCGACACCCTTGGCGAGGATGGCTTGCGCGTCTTCCTTGGACCGGATGCCGCCCGTGTCCTCGGGGTCGACGTCCTTCAGGCGGAACTTCCGACCGTCGTCGACCCGGAAGGGTCTGGAGAAGCGGGCGGCCTTGCTCAAGGGGACCTCCGTGATGGTCCGGTTCCACGACCGTCTCGACTGGTCAATACTATAGCGGCTCGGTGGCATTCGCTTGCCTGTGGTGTGGCTCCTGATCGTGGCGTTCTTCGGCCCGGAAGCCGGCGACGCCGAGGCTCGAGCAGAGAGGGTGTGACGCCTCCATGGTGACGAGCCCCCGCTTTCGCCCGAGCCTCAACCAGGTCTTCGCCCTCACCCTTCTCGGCCTCTTCGTCCTCCTCGGCCTTCTTCTGTACGGCGCCCAATCCGCATCGCGTCAGACGATCGTCGACGGTTCCGAAACGCTTCGTCGTGCCGCGAGTGAGCGCATCAGCCGCCGTGTCGAAGCGTATCTCCGCGATGCGGAGAAGCAGCTCGAGGATTTCGAGACGCGGATGCGCCGGGGCGTGGTCGACGTCGCGGACCCGGAAGCCGTCGAGAAGGACCTGTTCGCGGCGCTTCTCAACGCTACAAGCGCGACAGGGTTCAGCTTCACGCGAGCCTCCAGCCCAGGCTTCGACGCCGACGGAGCGCGGAGGATCGGCGAGGAGCGACGTTGGCAGGTCATGGTCTACCGCGGGACGGTCGATCCGGAGAGCCCGCTCGTGACGCTCTACGTCCACAAGGTGGCGGGCAGCTTCGTCACCGACGAACGCAGGCGCTCGCCGCGGGGCGGCCTGTTTTCCGCGCCATTCGCTCGTGCGGCCGGCGCCCCTCTCGACCCGACCCTCCATTCCACCTTCGTGTCGGCGGCCTCGCGGGATCAGGCGGAGGCGGGGCAAGGACGGGCGCTCTGGAGCGACCTGTCGCACTTCGAGCCCGACCGCTCTCTTCCGGAGCGCGAACGGCGCGTGGTCGTGACCGCGCAGCGCGTCGTCGCCGACGACCGCGGGGGATTCGCGGGTGTCGTGCGCTTCGGGCTCAGGACCGAGGCCGTGAACCGCATCGTGGCCGAAGAAGGCGAGGAAGCCAGCCCCCAGCGTCTCTTCCTGTGTGACGAGCAGGGGCGGCTCGTCGCGCGGATGGGATCCGACGACGCCCTCGTGGAGCAGGAGGACACGTCCCTTCGGCTGGAGCCACGACGGCTGAGCCCCGAGGTGGCCCTCGCCCTGCACCGGCCCGAGATCGGTGGATTGAGCGCCGAGAGTCCCGATGGCGCCGCGCGCTTTCGGGTCGAGGGGCGGGACTTTCTCGCGAGCTTCCGGCTCCTCGCGGGCAGCCAGGACTGGCGCGTGGGCGCCGTCGTGGCGGAGGACGAGCTGCCGGGAGTCGCCGAGCTGATGAAGCGGAGCAACGGGCTGCTTCTGTGGATGATTCTGGTGAGCCTCGTCATTCTCGCGGGGGGGCTCCTGACTCTCCGCGCCGTGCAGGGCGGCCTTCGCCAGATCGACGCCGTGACCGCGAGCATGCAGGACTTCGATTTCCGCGCAACATCGATGCGCTCTCCCTTCCGCGACGTCGCCCTCGTCATGGACCGCCTCGAGCAGGCCAAGACGGCGCTCCGGGCTCTCGGCAAGTACGTTCCCGTGGACCTCGTGCGCCTTCTCTACGGCAGCGGCCAGGAGCCCGCACTCGGCGGGCGGCTCCAGGACGTCTCGATGATGTTCACCGACATCAAGGACTTCACGACACTGGCCGAGCGGCTCTCGCCCGACGACCTCGCACGCCTTCTCGGCCGATATCTCGAGGTGATGACCGGCGCCATCCATGCCGAAGGCGGCACCATCGACAAGTATATCGGCGACTCCATCATGGCTCTCTGGAACGCACCCCTTCCGACCGCCGACCACCCGCGGAAGGCCTGCGCCGCGGCCCTTGCGGCGGCTGCCGCGGGGGAAGCCCTGAGCCGCTCGCCCGAATGGGGCGACCAGCCCCTCCTCGTGACGCGCTTTGGCTTGCACCGGGACCAAGTGCTGGTCGGGCACTTTGGCGCTCCCGATCGCCTGAGCTACACGGCCCTCGGCGACGGCGTGAACCTCGCCTCGCGTCTCGAGGGGCTCAACAAGGCCTACGGCACCACGATCCTGGCGACAGAGGCGATTCGCGCCGAGGCCGAATCGTGGTTCGATTTCCGTCTGGTGGATCTCGTCGCCGTCAAAGGGAAGAGCCGGGGCGTGAAGGTCTACGAGCTTCTTGGCGCCAAGGGTCGAATCGCCGAGCGACTGGAAGGAGCGCGACGCTACGAAGTGGCGTTCGAGTCCTACTTGCGCCGGGATTTCGCGGCGGCTCTCGCGATCCTCGAGACGCAGGAGGACGACGGGCCGAGCCTCGTCCTGGCCCGCCGCTGTCGCGAGTTCCTCGTGACTCCGCCGCCGGCCGAGTGGGACGGGACCTACGTCGCGACCAGCAAGTGATCGCCGGCGCACCCCCTGACCGGCCGGCCGGAGCCAATGTCGCTCCCGCTGTAAGCTAGAATTGAGCGATGAAGTCACGGCAAAGAGCGATCGCACGTCTCTCCTGGTTCTGGCGGGAATGGCTGCGGCCGCTCCTGGTGGTCGCCATCGTCCTGGGCTCGTTCCGCTCGGCGGTCGCCGATTGGAACGACGTTCCCTCGGGTTCGATGGAGCCGACCATCCTGCCGGGCGACCGCGTCTTCGTGAACAAGCTCGCCTATGACCTCAAGGTCCCCTTCACGACCTGGCACGTGGCCCAATGGGCGGACCCCGTCCGCGGCGACGTCGTGGTGCTCTGGTCTCCCTACGACGGCCGGCGGCTCGTCAAGCGGGTCGTCGGCATTCCGGGGGACGTGATCCAGGTGAGCGGGCAGCGCCTCAATGTCAACGGGAGGCCCGCGAGCTACGCGGCCCTGGAGGCGCCGATGGCCGCCGCGAACGGCATCGACGGCTTTCCCCTCGCGAGTCTCGCCTTGGAAGGAGTCGACGGACGAACCCACGCCACGATGACCACGGCCCGCTCCGGTCCCGGGAGCAACGTCGGGCCGATCACCGTGCCGGCGGGGAGCTACTTCCTGATGGGCGACCACCGCGACAACAGCTTCGACTCACGCTTCTGGGGATTCGCGAAGCGCAGCGCGATCGTGGGCCGCGCGTCGGCCGTGGTGCTCTCGGTCGACCTCGCCGCACACTACCGTCCGCGCTGGCACCGGTTCTTCCTCCCGCTTTCCTGAGCGGGCGAGCACCGACTCATTCGAAGTCGGTGTTGCTCACGAAGGCCAGCATGGTGCCGTCGGGGGACCACGACGGGACGTTCATCGTCCCCTGTCCGCCGTACACGTAGGCGATGACCCTGGGTGTGCCTCCGTCCACGGGCATCCGGCGAATCGTGATGCGCTTGTAGTACGGGTGGTCGGCCGGATCCACTTCCTTGCCGAAGCTCACGAACGCCATCCACCGCCCGTCGGGCGAGATGTGGGGAAACCAGTTGTTGTACTCGTCTCCGGTGATCTGCTCCGGCTCCGAGCCGTCGGGCTTCATGCGCCAGATCTGCATGGTTCCGCTGCGGGTCGAGTTGAAGTAGATGTACTTCCCGTCGGGTGTGTATTCGGGGCCGTCGTCCAGGCCTTTGAACTGGGTCAGCTTGACCTCGGGGCCGCTCCCGTCCGACGGGATCGCGTAGATGTCGAATTCGCCCTTCCGTCCACCGGTGTAGACGAGGTGCTTGCCGTCGGGCGACCAGCCGTGAAGGTACGACGGAGTGAGGGAAGTAATCTGCCTCGGCGTTCCTCCCTGGAGCGGCAGCGTGAAGATCGTGGACCCTCCGTCCTTGTTGCTCTGATCGCTGATGCCGATCATCGTCCCGTCGAAGGAAATGACGTGGTCGTTGTTGTTCCGTACGTTGGCGCCGGTGTCCATGACCGAGGATTGCCGCGCCACGAGGTCGAAGCGGTGGAGGCGCCCGCGCCCCTCGGAGCCGCCGCTGGAGTTGTAGATCAGCGCGCTCCCGTCCCGCGTCCAGTTGGGCGCCTCGAAGGGCTGCGCTCCGTTGAGCACGAGCTGGCGTCGGCCGCTCTCGACGTCGAGGATCTCCAGGAGGCTCCCGATGTAGTCGTGGTAGGGGACGAAGCCATCCTTGGCCGGACGGATGATCCGGACGTCGCGGAAGAGCGCTCTCTCGACGACATCGGGATTGTGGGAGCAGAGGAAGAGCCCCACGTAGACGTCGTCGCCCAGGGCCAGATCGGAGAGCTGGCTCGCCACGAGGGGATCGCCGAAGCGAGCCGCCGAGAGAGTGTAGGTGTTCCCCTTGCGCTCGAGCTGTATGAAGTCGGGCGCCCTGACGGGCGCAACGATCTGTTCCGTCTCCGCCCCCGCGCCTCGCCGGTATTGGAGCGACGTGAGACCGTCGCCGTGCACGGCGACGTCGGCGTAGGGCGAATCGGCGTCGAGGCTCTTGCGCACGATGAAGCCCAGCTTGCGGTGCTCCTCGACACCCTTGCCGACGAGCTCCACCCTGGCCTGTAGGATGAAGTCGCCCTTCATGCGCTTCCATGCGAAGTGGAACTCGTCCCGCTGCGTCCACATGTTCGTGCCCGCCGCGGAGAGCGCGTATTCCTGCGACGCGCCGTTGTAGACGGCGGAGCCGGAGAGGCGTGGCGAGCCGACGTCGGAATGCCCGTCGAACTGCCCCAACCGGCCGTCGTCACAGAGAGCCACGGAGCCTCCGAGCGAAATCAGGGCCGATACGAGCGCGGGTAGAGAAGCAGCCATCGAGATGCGTTCAAAGAGAGCCATGCGGCCATTCTAGCCGCGCGGCGGCGCGATCGTCAGGGAACCGCCAGCGGGTCACCTTCCTGCCTCGGCACCAGCCGCCTTCGAGGATCTCCGATCGCTGGACCTGGAGCGACACGGCCACGAGCCGCCCCTCAACCGTGTCTGGGCTCTTCGCGACAACCTGACAGCCTACGACGCCGTGTACGTGGCCCTCGCCGAGGCGCTCGACTCGACCCTGTTGACCCGCTTCGTTCGGTTCGTCCACTGCCACTCCTTGCAGGCCCGGGTGGCCCATCGAGCAGGAACCGCTGCCACGTGATCGCCGGAACCTCCGCTCGCTCGGCGGTCGCGCACCGGTTCGCGCAAGATGACGAGCGGCTTGAAGCCGGGATGACGGCGCGTGAAGGGCCTGGGCTTTGCGGGCGGACTGAGCGAGGCCGGGCTGCCGAGCGGACATATTCCGACGGCGCTGCTGTTCTTCAGCCTGGGCGTCGAGTCCGGCCACTTCCTGTTCATCGCCGTAGCGCTGTCGTCGATCGCTCTCGCGCGCCGCATCCGCATTCCATTTCCGCATTGGGCAGAGCTGGTGCCGCCCTACGCCATCGGCAGCGTGGCCATGTTCTGGTTGATCCAGTGCACCCTTTCCTTTCTCGAGTTCTAGAGCCGCAAGAATCTGCGCCCCGTTGTCGGGTATTCTTGCGACAAGGCCATGGACGACCAGCTAGCTGTACGGCTCATTCGCGAGGCGCTGCCGGATCTCGTGGCCATCTATCGGTTTGGCTCGTCCGCTACGGGTGGGTTCCGCGCGGAGAGCGACGTGGACCTCGCGTTCCTGGGGCGAACGCCGCTTGATCCCGTCGAGCGTTTCGAGCTCCAGGAGCGGCTCGCGAACGCGCTGGGCCGCGATGTGGATCTCGTCGATCTGCTCGCGGCGTCGACCGTCATGCGCATGCAGGTCGTTTCGCGCGGCCTTCCGATCTTCGACGGGAGCCCCGGCGAAAGACAGCACTTCGAGACCTACGTCTTCTCGTCCTACGCGCGGCTGAACGAAGAGCGCCGGGCCCTTCTGGATCAGATTCGGCGGGACGGCGTGATCCATGCCCGATGACGTCGTCCTGAACAAGGCCGCGATCATCGAGCGCTGCGTCGCTCGAGTGCGGGAGGAGCATGCCGGAGACGCTCGCAATCTCACGGACAACCTCACGCGACAGGACTCCATCATCCTCAACCTGCAGCGTTCCTGTGAGGCAGCCATCGACCTCGCGATGCACCTGGTGCGGGAGCGGCGGCTGGGGATCCCGCAGGAGAGCCGGGATGCCTTCGACCTCCTGTTGCAGGCGGGCCTGATCGAGGCGGGGCTGGCGGGTGGTCTCAAGAGGATGGTCGGCTTCCGGAACGTGGCTGTCCACCACTACCGAAAGCCCGACCTGCAGATCATTCAGAAGATTGTGACGGAGCATCTCGACGACTTCCTGGAGTTCACCCGGACCGTTCTGCGCGCGAACTGAAGCCTCCCTTGACGAGCCGGTTCGGCGCGCGCCGCGGCTACTCGCCGCGCGGCAGGACCCGCAGCGTTGTGGCGGGGATTTCGAGCCGTAGCAGGTCCAGTCGCGCATCGCGGAGAAACCACGTGAGATCCTCTACCCGGAACATCCTGATCGGTCTCGGGCTCGGGCCACCTCTTCAGCTCAGCCGGAGACGGTGCGCCTCCCACATCGGAAGGGACCCTGCGTATCGGAACGGCCGACCAGGCCGTCGACGCGCCCCTCCGAGGAATCGCCCCAGATCGAGCGGACGCCCAGAGCGTCGAGGCCCTCGTGGGCATGAGTTACAACCTCTATGCGCTCGGAGGGCGCGAGTTCACGGTGACCACCGGCGTCACGCTGTTCCCCAGCCTTTCCGTGAAGGGACGAGTGCGGTTCGAAGGCAATCTGAATGTGCGCAAGGAGCTGTTCAAGAACTTCTACCTGAACGTGCGGTTCTTCGACAGCTTCGACACCCGCGCGGAAGGCGCCGCGGCGACGAAGAACGACGCCGGGTTCACGACGTCGTTCGGCTGGTCGTTCTGACCCGGCTCGTGGCCCGGGGCACGTAGAAACAGCGCTACGGCTAGAACCGGACCCCGAGGCTGATCGGGACGTACTGGCCCGTTGCCTTCTGGCTACCTGTGGGGGTGTCGAACGAGGGGCCGAAGACGTAGTGGTACCGGCTCTCCAGGAACACGTGGGCGGATCGAGTCACCTGGAACTGCATGCCCGCGCCGACGTCGAGACCGAAGGCCCATCGGGAGCGCGCGCCGACGACGTGATCCACCGGCGCGCCGACGGGGTAGCAGACGAAGAGCCAGGGATTACAGACCGCTCCTCCGCTGTAGCCGTCGAATTTCGTGATGTCGACCTTGCGGTAGTAGGCTCCGCCGCCGAACGCCAGGTAGGGACCGTTTTCGTGATGCCCATGGGAAGCATAGACGACGTTGAGGTCGACGTACTGCATGGCATGGTTCGCATCGAAGGCCGTCACGTCGAACAGGTTGCCCTTCACGTCGAAGCGGCTGTACTGGTACTGGAGCTGGAGAGAAACCTTCTCGTTTGCGTAGATCTCGAGGCCCGCGGTGAAGTTGCCCCCTATCGAGACGGCTTTGCCCGTATTCCCCAGCGGGAACGTGCCGCCGCCCCCGAACTCGACAAGGACTTTCTTGTCCTGCGCGCCGGCGAGCGCCGGAAGCCCGCCCAGCACGGCCACAGCAAGCCCGGCCCGAACCCAATGACTGAACATGAGACTGGATCTCCCTCTTGATTTGTTCACGTGCGAGCCTTGATGCCACGTGGCCCACGCTCTTCTTCTAGCGGAGGGATGATACGCCCGACGGCGCCTACCGCTCCCCTCAGAAGCGGAATATCAGCCCGGCCTGCATCTCGGCCTGGCTGAGACGGCCCTGGCAGAAGCCGAAGCGATCGCAGAAAGGAGCGGAGCCCTCGTCGTTCAGACGCGTGGGCTTGTAGGTCGCTTGCAGCCGCACCCCGACGGTGTGGTTCGGGAGGACCTTGACCCCGCCGCCCACGGCCCGTGAGAGCTTGGCCTCGCTCCGCAGGTCGGGAGCGCTCAGGAAACTGGCTCCCAGGCCCAGCAGGGCGAGCGGGTGGACCTTGGCGTCCTCGGCGCCCCATTGATAAGTGAGGTTGCCGTGGATCTGGCCGACCTTCATGTGGAAGAGATCGGCACTGCCGTCGCCCGTCGAGATCCGGAGGGCGGTCTCTTCTTGCGACCAGGGCCCCGAGGTGCTTGCCGAAGAGGTATTCGACCTGGCCTCCGCAGGTGAACCCTCCCTTGATCTCGAGACCGGTGAGCCCGACCGCGTGCTCATCGATGCTGGCGGAGGTGGTGTAGCCGGCGCCGATGAACGGCGCGACCTCGAAGCGCTGCGCCCAGGCCGGCGCGCCGCCGAGCAGCAGGCCGAGCGCGAGGAGGTGCGCCCTGAGGATGAGCGTCCTCATTGGCCAGGCCGTGAGCCGAGAGGCGGGAGCACGACCAGGTAGCCCTGGAAGTCCCGACGGCCGACACCCTGGCCCACCAGCACGCGACCGTCGGGAGACACGCCCGTTCGAGTTCGGCCCGTGTACGACTGGGCTTCGTGGGCGAGACGAAAGCAGCCCGCCGCGAGCTCGACGCGCTCGATGCGCTGGCGGACAGTACGTTCGTCTCGCCCTGCCAGCGCGCTGTATGTTCCGCTCCACGACGACCCGCGCTTCCAGGTTCTGCTGGCGCGTGTCGGCTTCACGAGCTGAGTCCGGCGCAGCTCGCCTTCATCCCCCAGATGCGGCCTTCACGCAGCGGAACCCCAGATGATCGGTCCCCGTGCTGACCTCGCCCTTGCCTCGCGTGCCGACCATGTAGCGCGAGCAGTACTGGTCGGTGCAGAGGAACGACCCGCCACGATGGGCGCGCTTCTTCTCCGTCGGCTCCGAGGGATCGAGCGGCGTCTCCGGCCCTTTCGGGTTGCGGGTGACACCGCCGCCCGCGGCGATCTGAGCGTAGTAGTCGGGTCGATACCAATCGCTGGTCCACTGCCAGACGTTGCCGGCCATGTCGTAGAGGCCGTAACCGTTGGGTGGAAACTGCGCCACCGGTGCTAGCCCCGCGAACCTGTCCGCGCCGGTGTCCTGGTTCGGGAAGTGCCCTTGATAGGTGTTGGCCATCCAGCGGCCCTCGGGCTGGAATGTGTCACCCCAGACGTAGGGCTTTCCCGTGAGGCCGCCGCGCGCGGCGAACTCCCATTCGGCCTCGGTGGGCAGTCGCCTTCCTGCCCAGGTCGCATAGGCCAGAGCGTCCTCATAGGCGATCTGCACGACAGGGAAAGCTTCCTTCCCCTTGATGACACTTTTTGGGCCGAGCGGATGACGCCAGTTCGCGCCCCTCACGTAACCCCACCACTGGAAATGGTCGGTGAGCGGAACGGCACGATCCGGGGGAGAGAACACGACCGAACCCGCCACCAGATTTTCGGCTGGCGCACCGGGGAAGTCTTCCGCGCGCGGCCTCCGCTCGGCGACGGTGACATGGCCCGTCGCCTTCACGAATGTCTCGAACTGCCCGTTCGTCACCACGGTCTTGTCCATCCAGAAGCCGTCGACATAGACGCGATGGATCGGCCGGGAGTCCGTGATCCCCTGCGTGCCGACGTCATCCATCCCCGGCGGATCCGCCGCCCCCATGGAGAACTCGCCGCCCGGAATCCAGACCATGCCGTCGGGCGCCGGGCTGGGCGGCGGGGCGCTGTTGGCCCTGGTGGGTTGGAAAGAGGGCGACGACGTGGGCGCCGGCCCCGGACCGGGCGCCGGCGCCGGACCCGGCGAGGCGTAGCGTGTCCAGCCTACACCTCCCGTCACCACCAGCACCGCCAGAATCGCCCAGACCCGCTTCATCCCGTTCACTTCACCCGCCTTTGGTTGCTTCCGGCCGGTCACATCGCGAGTTGTTGCCGTAATTTTGGCCCTTCAGGATTTCAAGCCGGTCTGCGAGGGTTCGCGATCGGAACGCGGGCTCTTGGCTCCAGGCCGCAATTACCGCCCAGTCGATGATGACGTACGGTCAGGCGCGACGAGCCGCCTTCGTGGACTTGTGATCGGTACGCCGCGGCCGGCCACCGAGCTGGCCGTTCGCCCGCGAAGCCTTAGCCTTGTGAACGCTGCGGCCGCTGCTGAGGAGGGCTCCCACGCCAACGATGTGAACCTTCGACTTCTGGCCATCCGACACTCGGGCGACGCGTACTTCTGTTGTGGGCGAGCTCTTGGGATGGGACTCCAGGTAGGCCGCCAACGTCGCACGAATTGTCTGCTCGGCCTTCGTGCGAGTGTCTGCAGCCGCATACACCGGCAACCCCGGCACGTATGCACTCACTGCCCCGCTTGCTTCCGTCTCGATCACGATCGGATAGTAGGTTGTCATTGAATCCCTGCCTCTAGCTTCCGGATCACTTCGGCCCGGGTCATTGAACAAATGATAACCTGACGTTAGGTTATCGTGAAGCAGGATCGAATTACTGGCGGCCGATGACGACGGCGCGGCCACCGGCACCGGTCGTCCCGACGAGTGAGAGAAACGGGCGCGCTCTGGATGTGGGACCAAGGTCCTAGAGGTTCTATTTGGCCCGGTTCGTGGGCCGCCCTACTCTCCGTCGAGGTCGCCCCTGAACGGCTGGAGGATCGGCGCCATGCCGTTCGGCGGCGGGGTGGCCTCCGGGGCCGGCTCGGGGGCCTGTTCCGGCTCCGGTGTCGCCTGGGCGGCGGATGCCGCCGGGGGCGTGGGGGAGGCGGCCCGCGGCGGTGGAGGTGTGCTTTGGCAGCCCCAGCCGAGGACCGGCAGCGCGAGCGCTGCGACCCACCAAGCCCGCGCGGCACGTGAGAGACTGGCTGGGGCTTGCATGAGCGTTTCTACCACATTCCAACGCGGCGCCGCGACCCAGGTCGTGTTGCGCCACTGTGGGTGTGAGGGCCAAGGGTGCTGAATCGCGAGGGCCGCCTGCTGTTCGCGGCTCGGGCCGTGCGCACCTTTGCGTTCGGCTGGCTCTCGGTGGTTCTGGCGCTCGTCCTGGCGCGCCTCGGCCTCTCCGCGGCGCGGATCGGCGGGATCTTCACCGCGACGATGATCGAGGATGCGGTTCTGACGATCGTCTTGTCGAGTATCGCGGCGCGGATCGGCCCCGCTCGGATCATGGCGTGGACGGCTCCACTCATTACCCTCGGCGGCGTCCTCCTGGCACTTGCTGACGATCCGCGGGTCCTGATCGCAGGGGCGGTGCTGGGCACGCTCAGTCCGAACGGCCTGGAGGCCGGTCCGTTCTCACCCATGGAGCAGGCGATGCTGCCCGACACGGTTCCAGCGTCCGCTCGTACCTGGGCCTTCGGCTGGTACAACGTCTTCGGCTTCCTCCCGGCCGCCTTGGGCTCCCTGGCTGCGGGCGGCTGGCTGAGAGCCGCGCGAGTCCTGGGACTGGATGACCTCGCAGCGTACCGCTGCATGCTCTGGGCCTACGCTGTCGCGGGTATCGTCCTCGCGTTGCTGTATGCACAGCTTGCGAGAAGCCGGCGGAGCGGTGCTTTGGAACCTCGAGTCGCACCCGCCATCAGTTCTGGCGGTCTGCACCGATCGCGCCGGATCGTCCTGGAGCTGTCGGCGCTCCAGGGCCTCGACGCGCTCGCCGGCGGCTTCATCATGCAGAGCCTCCTGGCGTACTGGTTCCACGTGCGCTTCGGCGTTGGAGCGGCGATGCTGGGCGTGCTCTTCTTCGGGACCAACCTGCTCTCGGCTGTCTCCTTCCTGGCCGCGTCGAGAGTGGCCGACCGCTTCGGCCTGCTCAACACCATGGTCTTTACGCACCTGCCGTCCAACGTGCTGTTGCTTCTCGTGCCCCTCATGCCATCGTTCCCGCTGGCCGCGGCCGTTCTCCTGGCGCGGCACCTTCTCTCGCAGATGGACGTCCCCACGCGCCAGGCCTACACGATGGCCCTTGTGGCGCCCGAGGAGCGACCGGCGGCCGCCGGCTTCACGACCAGTGTCCGGGCCATCGCCCAGTCGTGTGCGCCCGCGCTCTCGGGGCTTGCGCTCAAGACCGGCGGCTCCGGCATCCCCTTCGCGATCGCGGGGGGGCTGAAGATCCTCTACGACCTCAGCCTCTACGCCCGCTTTCGGCGCGTGCCGCTCACGAGCGAAGTGGGGGACTGACGGCGCTAGTTTCCCTCGTTACTCAGCCGGCCCAGCGCCCGTGAGAGCTGGTATTGGGCTTTGTCGTACTCGCCGACAGCGCGAACGAAGTCCTGGCGGGCTCGCGTCTGATCCTGCTCGGCCAGGATGTTCTCGAGGACGACCCCCACCTCGAACTCCTTCCGACCCCTGGCCAGCTCCAGGCCCTGTTCCGCTGCGGCGAGCTCCTCCTTCGCGGTCGCCAACTGTTCCTGCTGCGACATCACCCGCGTGTGCGCTTCGACGACTTGCCGAACGACGCCATCCCTCAGCTTTTCGACGTTCCACTGGGCCTCTCCGAGCCGAGCGCGCGCCAGTCGGATGCGTCCCAAGTCGAAGAGTCCGCCTGGACCGAAGCGCCAGCCGACGGCAGCCAGGTAGTCCCGGGACCCTCCGAACGTGGTGGGTCCGCTGTCCTTACCGCCGCCGAGACCCCCGAGGAAGACTTGCCCGACGACCGTCGGGATGAGGGGACCGTACACCGCGCCCTTCTCCGTCTGCTCCGCGGCTTGCACGAGGGCGTGCGCCTCCTTCATCTCCGGCCGAGTGGCGACCGCTTCCGAGACCAGGGCGTCGACCGCTTCCGTGGCGGGGACCAGGGCGAGAGGGGCCAGCTCGAGGTCCTGGGCAACCAGCTCGACGGCGGGATCCAGCCGGAGCGCCTCGGCCAGGCGGGCGGCCAGGATGCGACGCTGCTCCGTTGCCTGCTGGAGGGCGAGCTGGTTGCGCTGGGTCTGGACCCGCACCCGGAGCTCGTCGCCCTTCAAGGCGATGCCGGCGTCTACGGCACGATGCAACTGCGACTCGTAGTCCCGCGAGATGCCGAGGCCGCTCGCTGCCACCTGAGCGACGGCCTGGGCCACGAGCAGGTCGAAGTAGGCCTGGGCTGCACGGACCAGCGTCTCCTGACGTTGAGTCTCGAGTCCGTGCTCGGCCGCGAAGCGCACCTGGCGGGAGGCGAGCGTCTTGTAGATTGCGTCGCCCACCTCGACCTGCAAGTTGATGGCGGCGCCCACGGCGTGGGAATTCTTGTCGGCCTCGACGATGTTCCCGACGACATCCTGGGTGAGGCCACCGTGGCTGCGGTAGTTCGCCGCAGCGGACAGCCAGGGGAAAAACTGTGTGGCGGCGCTGGTGCCGTTGGCCTTCGCCGCCTCAAGCCTCTCACGCGCGATCTGGATGTCGACGCTCTTGGCTCCGGCCAGGCGGAGGGTCGTCGCCAGATCGATCGGATATGCGGCGCCGGGAGGAAGCGGGGTTTGGGCCTGCGCATTTGCATGGGAGCCGACCGCGGAGGCCACGAGGATCGCGAGGAGAATCGGGAACGTCGGGGCAACGGTCCTCACCGGGCCTCCACGACCGCGACCGGCTGGCCCTCGGTCGGGGGGTTGGAGCCCGCGAGCACGACGATCTGATCCGGGGCGAGACCTTCCAGGATCTCGACGCTCGTGCCGTCGCGGAAGCCGGCCTTGACCGCGATGCGCTTCGCCCTCCCGTCGGACACCGTGAAGACGAAGTCCTGGCCCTTCCCGCTGACGAGAGCCGTGGCGGGGATCAGGAGGGTGTCGGTCTTCTGCTCCATGGCGATCCGGACCCGGACATACATTCCCGGGCGAAGCTCGCTCTTGGGATTGGGCAGCTCCGCCTCGGCCGTCATGGTCTTCGACGCCTCATCCAGAGCGTAGGCGAATCGGGTCACGCTGCCGTGGAAGACGCGGCCCGGTAGCTCGTCCACGGTGACCTCGACCGGCAGGCCGACCTTGACGTGGGGCACCTCGAGCTCCGGGACGGGGATCTCCACCCGCACGGACCTCATGTCCATGACGGTCAGAAGCGCCGCGCTCTGGGCCACGCTCCCCGATGTTGCGGCAGGAATGAAGGCTCCCGGATCGACAGAGCGCTTCGTGACGATGCCAGAGAGCGGTGCGCGGATCCTCGTATAGGCGAGCAGCGTCTCCGTCCGCTCGAGGGTTGCCTGCGCGACGTCCAGCTTCCCCTTCGCGTCATCCACCGTCTGTGGCATCACGAGGTCCGGGGCCTTCTTCTGGGCCTCGCTTGCGCGCCGATAGGCCGCGTCGGCCACCGCCACCTCGGCCTTCTGGCGCGCAAGGTCGGCCACGAGCTCCGGCGACTCGATCTCCGCGAGGAGGTCGCCTTCGTGGACCGAGTCGCCCTTGTCGACACGGATCGTCTTCAGGTATCCGGCGACCTTGGCGTAGAGCACGGCCTGTTCGTGAGGGAGCAGGGTTGCCGGGAGCGCGATGCTGCGGCTGATCGGGCCTCTCTTGGCCCTGACGATGCTCAAGGCCGGGGCGGAGCCCGACGGGGGGGGCGGGGATGGCACCGGGTCGGCCCGGCGGCAGGCCGAGGTGAACAGGAGAACGCCTCCCAAGAGCGAGGCGGCGCAGGTGTTCGCGTAAGGTTTCATGGTTCGTTCGGGCGGGACCCGCCCGCCTCCTCGGGTTCGAGAGAGCCTGAGCCTATGGGCCGTCCGGATTGCAGAATGGAGAACACGGAAGGAAGGACCGCGAGCGTCGCGAGGGTCGCGGCAAGAAGGCCGCCGATCACGGCGCGACCGAGGGGGGCCGTCTGCTCCCCACCCTCCCCGAGCCCGATGGCCATGGGAATCATGCCGGCGATCATCGCCGCGCTCGTCATGAGGATCGGCCGGAGCCGCTCACCCGCGGCCCGGACCCCGGCCTGGGCAGCCGGTTGCCCGGCCTGGCGCGCCCGCTCGGCGAAGGTGATCAGCAGGATCGCGTTCGCGGTCGCCACGCCGATGGCCATGATCGCCCCCATGAACGACTGGATGTTGAGAGTCGTCCCGCTGACCCAGAGCGCCAGGACGACACCGGCGATCACCGCGGGCACCGTCGACACGACCGCGAGGGACAGCCGCACCGACTGGAAGTTGGCTGCGAGCAACAGGAAGATGACCACCACCGTCAGGATCAGGCCCGTACGAAGGCCGTCGAGCATCTGGCGGAGCGCAGCGATCTGCCCACGAACCGTGACCGAGACCTTCGCGGGCAGGCTTCCGAGCTGAGCCACGGCGCGGGAGATGCTCCGGTCGAGGCTGCCCAGGTCTTCTGCGAAGACGTTCGCCGAGAGCGTGATCGTCCTCTGCATGTTGTAGCGGTCGTACTCTCCGACCGTCGTGCCCTGGGTGACGGTGGCGATGTTCTGGAGGAGCATCGGCCGTCCGTCCCTGACGGTCATGGGGAGATTCTTCAGGTCTTCGAGGGAGGTCATCCGGGTCTCGGGGATCTGCACCTGCACCTGGTAGGCGACGCCGCTCGTGGGGTCGGCCCAGTACACCGGGGCGGTGAAGCGGCTCGAGGAAGTCGCCGCGGTCAGCGCGCGGGACACGTCGATGGTCCTGACTCCGAGGATCCCCGCCTTCTCGCGATCGAGGCTCACCTGGACCGCCGGATAGTCCAGGGACTGGCCGAACTGGAGGTCGCGCAACGCCGGAATGGCTCCGAGCTTCTGCTCCAGCTTCTCCGCGATCTCCCGAGTGAGCGGCAGGCTCGGACTGTTGATCGCCATTTCCACGGGCGTCGGAGCGCCCAGGTTCATGATCCGGCTGACGATGTCGCTCGGTTCGAAGGAGACCCTGACCCCCGGTAGACCCTCCGCCAGCTTCTTCCGGAGCCGCTCCTTGAGGGGCTCCAAGGACACGGAGCCGGGCTTGAGCTGGACCTGCATGACGCTCTCCTCGGGACCACCGGTCCAGAGGTAGATCGTGTTGATCGGATAACTGGGCGGCTGGACGCCCACGAAGCCGAGGGTGTTCTCGACGTTCTGCGGTCCGACCTCCTCGGCGATGAGCTTCAGGGCCGCGAGCGTGACCTTCTCGGTGCGCTCGATGCGGGTGCCGGCGGGCGCCCGCAGCCGGAGTTGGAACTGACCGACGTCGACGCTCGGGAAGATCTCGACGCCGAGCCGAGGCCCCAGGACGACGATGACCAGGGCGGCGGCCACCAGATAGCCGGCCAGGACAAAGCCCGACCTTCGGGAGATCCTCGCGATCGCTGCGGCGACCCGCTCGCGGAAGGCGTCGAAGGGCGAGGGCCGCCCCGTGTCGCCGTGATGGCGGCGCAGGAGCCACACCGACAGCACGGGCACCAGGCTGTTGGAGAGAACGTAAGACGCGAGCATCGAGAAGCCCACGGCGAGGGAAATGGAGACGAAGAGGGCGCGTCCTGCCCCCACCATGAAGAACGACGGGATGAACACCGCGAGGATGCTCAGCATGGCCAGGAGCGTCGGTCCGGCGGTCTCTTCCGTGCCCGTGAGGGCAGCCTCCGGGACTCCTTCGCCGCGGGCCAGGTGCGTGTGGATGTTCTCGATCGTCACGGTGGCTTCGTCCACGAGGACGCCCACGGCGAGAGCGAGGCCCCCCAAGGTCATGATGTTGATCGTCTGCCCCGACCCCCAGAGCCCCAGCGCCGCCACCAACAGAGAGAGAGGGATGGTGACGACGACGACCAGGGCGCTCCTCCAGTCCCGCAGGAAAAGAAGGACCATGAGCCCCGTGAGGATCGCGCCCAGGCAGCCTTCGAGAGCCAAGCCGTTGATGGCACGGATCACGTAGGGCGATTGGTCGAACTGGTAGCTGACCTTGACCTCGTCCGGAAGCGCCGCCTGGAACTTCGAGAGGTTGGCCTTGACGAGACGCACGACCTCGAGGGTAGAAGCGTCGGCGCGTTTGGTGACGGGGATGTAGACCGTCCGCTTGCCGTTGACGAGGGCGTAGCCCGTCGCGATGTCGGAGCCGTCCTCCACCGTCGCCACGTCGTGCAGGAAGACGGTCGGGTACCCGGCGCGAATGGGGACCTGCTCGAGCTCGCCGACCCTCTTGACGACGGAGTTGAGCGGGACCATCGGGATCAATTCGCCGATGCGAATGTTGCCGGAGGGGCTGATCGTGTTCGTCGCGGCGACCGCGGCCACGACCTCGTCGGGGGACATGCTGTAGGCGCGCAGGCGTTCCGGGTCGACCCGTACGACCACGCTCCGCTGGCTCGCGCCGAAGGGGGGCGGGGCCGAGACGCCCGGGAGCGTGGCGAAGAGCGGGCGAACGCGGTTCAAGGCCAGGTCCTGGATCTCCCCGACGCTGCGGCTCTCGCTGGTGAAGACCAGGTTGCCCACGGGAACGCTGCCCGCGTCGAAGCGCATGATGAAGGGAGGCACGGTGCCCGGCGGCATGAAGGCCCGGGCGCGGTTCGCGTAGTTGATCGTCTCGGCCATGGCCTGGGCCATGTCGGTCCCCGGGTGGAACTGCAACTTGATGAGCGCTACTCCCTGGATGGACTTCGACTCGACGTGTTCGATCCCGGTCACATAGAGGAAGTGGTACTCGTAGTAGTAGGTCAGGAATCCTTCCATCTGGGCGGGGTCCATCCCGCCGTAGGGCTGGGCCACGTAGAGGATGGGGACGCCCAGATTGGGGAGGATGTCGCGGGGCATCCGGCTCAACGCCATGACGCCCGCCAACACAACCGCGACCATGGCCACGACGACCGTGATGGGCCGCCGCATTGCGGCCCGGGGTAGAGTCATCGGAATCCCTCGGAGTCAGGACGCACGACGGACGCGCCGGCGCTGGGCGAGTTCAGTGCCCGTCCACCGTGAAGTCGTCGAACTCGATGACCGAGTCGGCCTTCGTCCAGAGCCCGACCTTGCCGGCGTCCTTGAACGTCTCGTCCTTCGCGTCGAGCACCTTGTTGCCATCGTACCAGACCACGAAGTGATCGCCCGTGGCCTCCAGCTTGAGCGTGTGCCACGTGTTCTTCGCGACCTTCACGCTCTGGTTCAGGAACGCGCGCCGGCTCCCGTTGACCGTGTGGTAGATCGTGCAGTTGTCTTCGTCGGCGTTGCAGCGGGTGATGTAGTAGTTGTTGGCGTCCTTGTAGCGCCAGACGAGACCGAAGCCCTGGTCCACCTCGCCGGACAACGGCCGCGCGCGGACGCTGAGCGTGACGTCCTTGGTCATGCCTTCCTTGAGAACGGCGACCGGGAAGCGGTAGTCGGTCGGGTCGGCGCTCTCCTGGATGAGGACGTGGTTCTTGTCCGCTCCCTTCTCGATCCGCACGATCCACTTGCCTTCTGCGCCGCCTCCGGTCCGCGCGAACTCGAAGCCAGCCGGAGGGGCTCCGACAGGATCGGACTCGAAGTCCCTCTTGAGCGGGCCCCCGGCGATGGCGAGGGCGGCAACAGAACAGACGATCACCGAGGCGATCGCATGACGCTTCATCGGTACTTCCATATTGACCCCCTACCCTATCCCTCCCCTTTGCCCCGCGTTTCGCCGGCCCCCCACTCGAGCTACTGGACCGCGACCTTGCCGAGGGCGGCCTTCAAGCCTTCGGCAATCCGCGTCGGGTCGTCCAGGCCCCAGAAGTGCATGAAGAAGAGGCGCGGCGTCTCCCGCAGCATGTGGGAGTGGAGAGCGGTCACTTGGATCCCGTGGGACTCCAGCTCCCGGATCACCGGGTTCACCTCATCGCCAATGAGCACGAAGTCGCCCGTCGTGGCCACGCGGCCTTCCACGAGCTGGAAGTTGAGCGCGGTGGCCATGCCGACGCTCGGCGGGACCTCCATGCCGTCCTCCTCGATCTTTGCCGAACGAGGGACGCCGACCTGAAGCACGCGACCTGCCATCGAGCCCTTGCGGCCGAGGACTGCCTGGACCGTGTCGAACGCGGCTGTCTCGGCCGCGGAAGGGGCCGTGGGCGCAAACGTGGGGGCCGCGAGCGGCGTCTTCGTCGTGTCGAGCGCGCCTCGGAGCGCCTTCGCGACCTGCTCGGCCGGACCATGACCCCCGAAGTGGACGTAGATCACCTGGGGCGATTCGCCGATCAGGTGGTTGTGGATGGCCAGGACGTCGAGTCCTCCCGCCTGGAGCGCCCGAACCACCGGGTTCACTTCATCGAAGAGCAGGACCAGATCGCCCATCGTCATGAGGTGGCCCTCCGTGCCCGTCTTCATGAAGCCCCCCCACGATCCCAGGGCCAGCGTCGGCTCGATCGCGACGCCTCCGGCGGTGACGTGAAGGTCGGCTCGGGGCCAGCCGTACTTGTGGATGTCGCCCGGGAACACCTTGCCGGGACGCCCCAGGATCTTGTCGACCGCCTCCCATGTCGCCGAATCCACCGGGCCGGCGGCAAGAATGGCGGGCGAGGCCGACAGCATCAACCCCAGAGACACACAGCCCCAGCTCGGCAATCTCATTGAGCGGCTCCCTTTCTAAACGATCGATAGAGGTCGTCCAGCATCGCGAACCCGCGGCCCAAACGTCGCTCGTCCTCGGCGTTGGCCACCAGCAGGCCCAGCACGAGCTGCTCCACGCCACGCGCCTCGGGACGGCCGAACTTCCCGTCCTTGATATCGATGTCGTGGATGATCTCGGCCACGCGCGTGAGGGCCGCGTCCTTGAGGCTGAAGCGCTTTACCAGCGTCTCGAACGTGCAGCGATCCTCTTCGTGGGTGAAGTCAGCGCCCATCATGTCGAAGGTCAGCTCGCCGGGACGCGCTTGTTCCTCATGGACATCGATGAACCGGAAGCGAGCATCCGGATCGACGAAGCGACGGATGAGCCAGGCCGAGGCGATCCGGTCCACCTGGACGCCCCGACGCGTGACCCAGGTCCGGCCGATCAGGTCCGCGTGCGGTTGTTTGCGTGCCGCGGTCTTCACGGACGGCCGCAGCCGAGCTTCGAGATCTTCGAGAGCCGCCTCAGCCATGGTCCGGCGGGGGGCGCCGAAGAAGTCGTTGTGGGCCACCTGCTCGAAGCGCCGTTTGGCGTGGGCCAGGCGGAAGCGCAGACGGCCCTCCGGCGGGACCTGGCCGCTCCTTTTCTGGAGTTCGTCCGTCCACTCCTTCACTCGCTCGACCAGCGCGGCGTAGTCTTGATCGCGCGCATCCTGAAACGCCTCGATCAGCCCCGCAGAGCGTGTCTTCTCGACGAACTGCCCTTCGCACACGAAGGCATCGCCGCCGTCGCTCTTGGCGACCTGAGCGATCTTCTCGAGCGTCGGCAGCCTGTCCGGATGGAAGGGAAGAACATAGACGGAGTCTTTGAGGGGCAGGGCCCCGGCTTGGGACAGCAGCTTCCGGACTTTGGCCCTCAGATACAGGGGCTTCGGGGGAAGCTGGTGAATGAACAGGTACCACTGAGCCTGCGCGGGTGACTCAGGCATGCGTCCCCCCGTCCACCTCGGTGCGCCGTAGATGCGCGTACAGTGAGTCGTACAGGAAGCTAGCGCGCGCAACGATGTCGGGATCGTCGCGTCCCACGTCCGTGAATCCTTGGCTGATCGCCCAGAGACCGGAGGACTCCGGCTCCGAAGAGGGCTCTTCCGGAAAGTCGGCGCCGTGGACGATCCGGCCCAGTCGTCGGAGGGCGTCGTCCTGGTCGAGGCGTTCCTCGACAAGCTGCTCAAAGGAGCAACGTCCCCGTGAGTCCTTGTGGGGATACCTGGCGCCCGCCGCGTCGAAGCCGATGGCGCCCTCACGTTGCTGGACGTCCCTCACGTCCTCCGGCTCCACGAAGAGGATCTCGCCTTCGGGGTCCAGGAACCGGCGGATGAGCCACGCCGTCGCCGTGCGGTTCACGTGAATGTGGCGGCGCGTCACCCAGCGCATGTCATCGAGTATAGAGCGAGTGGCATTGATAGTGTCAATTGCTCTATATTTCCAGGATACGAGGCCAAGCCTGAGAGTGGTGACAGCCGGACTCGCCATCCTTATCTATGCGGACGGCGCCGCAGCAACCGATTCGAAAGCGCCGCCGCCCCCGTTGCGGCTCGTCGCCGACATCGATGCCCATCCTCCGCACCATGGAGCCCACTCAGACGCCCGCGGCAGCGACCGGGAGGTGAGAGTGGACGCTTCCTGCGCGTGACTTCACGCCGGGCCCTCCTTGCCATCGGTCTCCTTGGCGCCCTCGGTCAGGCTGTTGCGGCATTTTCGATGGACACGCCTGTCGCGGCCGCCGGTGTTGCGGAGGGAATCCGTGTCGACGGCGTCCTCGACGAGCCGGCGTGGGTGAACGTGGCACCGATCGGTCCACTCTTGCAGCGGGATCCCAAAGAAGGGGCGGCCGCCAGCGAAGAGACCGAGGTGCGGGTCCTGTTCGACGCCCAGAACCTGTACGTTGGCGTCACGTGCAGGGACAGGAATCCCTCGGCGATCGTGTCGACGCAGCTCGGGCGCGACGCCGACCTCGAGGTCGACGACCGGATCACCGTCGTGCTCGATCCATTCTTCGATCACAAGAACGGCTTCTTCTTCGTGGTCAACCCCTCGGGGGCCCGGTCCGACGGCCAGATCTCGAACAACGCTCAGGATCTCACCTACGAGTGGGACGCGATCTGGGACGCCCGCGCTCGCGTCACCGCCGGGGGCTGGGTCGCCGAGATCGCGATCCCGTTCAAGAGCCTGCGCTTCAAGCCGGGCCAGACGGTCTGGGGCTTCAACGTCGAGCGACAGATCAAGAGGCTCCAGGAGCGCGACCGGTGGGCGAGCCCGCGCCGTGACAGTTGGATCGGCAACCTCGCCGCCGCGGGGCAGCTCACGGGCCTCGCCGGTCTCCGGCAAGGATGGGGCCTCGACATCCGCCCGTTCGTGTCGGGTGGCGAGGAGAACCACAGCGGCAAGTTCAAGGCTGGTCTCGACGTCTTCAAGAGCCTCACCGCGAGCCTGACCGCCTCGCTCACGGTCAACACGGACTTCGCCGAGACCGAGGTGGATGCTCGGCAGATCAACCTGACGCGCTTCGATCTCTTCTTTCCGGAAAAGAGGACGTTTTTCCAGGAAGGGGCGGGCGTCTTCGACGTCGCCGGGCTTGGAGGTCAGAACCAGGATCTCATTCCCTTCTTCAGCCGAACCGTCGGCCTGCTGAACGGCCAGGAGGTGCCGATCCTCTTCGGCCTAAAGGTCTCCGGTCGTCAGGCGGGGCTGAACGTCGGCCTTCTGGATGTCCAGACGCGGCACACCACGCTCGACGAAGGCCCGCTCGCTGCGCAGAACCTCCTCGCGGTGCGGGTCAGCAAGAACTTCTTCGAGCAGTCCTGGGTCGGGGCCATCGCGACGCGCGGCGACCCGACGGGCGCCGGCGACAACAACCTGATCGGCGTCGACGCTCGTTTCGCGACGTCCCACTTCAAGGGCGGGAAGAACCTGAGTCTCAACCTCTACGGTCTTCGGACGGACGACGCGGCTTCCGGGAAGGCGGACTACGCGGCGGGCTTCCAGGTCGACTACCCCAACGACTCGTGGAACGCGACGCTGAGTGGAAAGCGGATCGGAGAGAATTTCAACCCGGCCATGGGCTTCGTGCCGAGGACGGGCATCCGGTCGAGCGACCTCTACTTGGCCTTTCAGCCCCGCCCCGACCGGCTCGGGATAAGGCAGTTCTTCTTCGAGATCGCGCCGACGCTGATTACGAACCTGCACGGCCGCCTCGAGAGCTGGCGGGTCTTCACGGCCCCCTTCAACTTCCGGACGGATTCCGGCGAGCACCTCGAGTGGAACTACATCCCGACCTTCGAGCATCTCGACGCACCCTTCGAGATCCAGCCCGGCGTCGTGATCCCTCCGGGCTCGTACCGGTGGACGCGGTTCCGCGCGGAGGCGAACACGGCGACCAAGCGGCCCTGGGTCGTCGACATTGCGTTCCGATGGGGGAGCTTCTACGACGGAAGCCTGCACCAGTACCAGCCGGGGCTCACGCTCAAGCCGAGTCCACACGTGGCCGTCGTCTTGCAGATGGAGCGAGACGAGGGCTCCCTGCCAAACGGGGACTTCGTCACGCAGCTCTTCTCCGGGCGGCTCGACTACAATGCCTCACCCAATGTGACCTGGTCCAACCTGGTGCAGTACGACAGCGTCTCCCGGATCCTCGGCTTGCAGAGCCGGTTCCGGTGGATCCTGAGGCCGGGGAACGATCTCTTCTTCGTGATCAGCCGCGGCTGGTTCCGCAGGTATGACGGCGACTACGTCCCGAGCTTCGACAAAGGGTCGGTCAAGCTTCAGTACACGTTCCGTTTCTGATTTCTCCCGTGCCGGAAAGAAATGCGGCACGTGCCCCGGGGAGATGTCATTGTTGCGCTCTCGCGGCTCGGGGAAACGTATGTTCACGCAGTGTTTGCGGTGGCTGAGCGGCACCTCCCTTGCAGAGTCGGGGACCGGGTGGGCCGCGCGCCTGCCCCCGAAGGAGGGGGACTAGTCATGAGCGCGTGGAAGTCGGGGCCACCACCAACGGTGGACTTCGGGGTGGCGCCCTTCCTGGCGATCTGGGAGACGACCCAGGCCTGCGCCCTCGCCTGCCGCCACTGCCGCGCCTCGGCCAGCCCCGGGCGCGATCCCCTCGAGCTCAGCACGGAGGAAGGCAAGCGCGTGATCCTCGAGGTCGCGGAGATGGGGACACCGCTCCTCATCTTGAGCGGGGGCGACCCGGTGAACCGCCCGGACCTGCTGGAGCTGATTCGCTACAGCAAGGCCCAGGGCCTGCGCATCGCCACGATCCCTGCCGCGACAGATTGCCTGACGCGCGAGCTGGTGAGGGACTTGAAGGCGGCGGGCCTCGATCAGATGGCGCTGAGCCTGGACTTCCCCGACGCCGAGCGACACGACGCGTTCCGAGGCGTGCCCGGGGCGTTCGCCAAGACGCTCCAGGCCGTGGGCTGGGCCCACGAGGAGGGCCTGCCCCTTCAGATCAACAGCACCGTCTGCGGCGAAACGGCCCCCCACTTCGAAAAGATGGCGGCCTTCGTGGAGGGTCTCGGTGTCGTGTTCTGGGAGGTGTTCTTCCTCGTTCCGACGGGTCGCGGCAGCGTGCTGCAAGGCCTCACGGCCTCCGAGTGCGAGAAGTTGTTCGAGGCGATCTACGCTGTGCAGAAGAAAGGTCGCTTCGTCGTGAAGGTTACCGAGGCCCCGCACTACCGGCGCCACGTGGCCCAGCGGGAGCGGCAAACGGCGGGGGAGCGGCCGCGGCCCCAGGGCCTCGCTTCGATGCCGGCCATCCTCACACAGTCCGAGGGCCCGGGGCACACCGTGGGGCTCGCACCCCGGGGCGTCAACTCCGGCAACGGCTTCCTGTTCGTCTCGCACCGGGGCGAGATCTTCCCGAGCGGTTTCCTGCCCCTGACAGTGGGCAACGTCCGGCAGATGGGCCTGGCCGAGGCCTATCGCTCCTCGGACTTGTTCCGTCGGCTGCGCACGCCCGACCTGCTGCGCGGCCGCTGCGGCCGGTGCGAGTTCCGCGACATCTGTGGCGGCTCCCGCTCCCGCGCCTTCGGTCTCACGGGGGATCCGTTCGAGACGGATCCCTGGTGCTCCTACGAGCCCGCCGTGGTGCCAGCCCTCCGCCCTGTCTGAGGCGGAGGCGCTACTTCGGAGGCTCTTTCGCCGGTGACTGGATCGACCCGATGTAGTGGGTCAGGTCGCGCACCGCGGAGTCCACGGTCGCCGCCTCGGTCCCCTTCGTTTTCTTGAAGACGTCGCCCCAGGCGGGCATGTCCGCGGTTCCGTGGCCGCGCAGGATCTCCCCGCTGCGCACGATCCGCTCGACGCGGTCGTAGGGATATCGGCCTCCCGCCCGCGCCGCGATCGCCGTCAGGTCGGGGACGAGCACCCGGAGGTCGTTCGCCAGAGGGCCGTCGCCCCTGCCTGCGGGTCCGTGACACGACACACAGTAGCGGACATAGGTCGTCTGGCCTTTGACAGCGGCCGCCTTGTCGGGAGCCGCGGACCCGCAGAGCGCGAAGGGCGCGCCCCAGAGACCCGCGACGCATACAACCGCCGCAACCGCTTCGCCACGCATAAGGCACC
>JBGPYB010000085.1:0-20431 GCA_041493035.1 Vicinamibacteria bacterium
GGCGGTTTGCGCTTCGTGAAGCACGCCTACAACCCGCCGGGGGCCGCACCCACGCCCATCATCTCCAACGTGCGATTCTTCGACCTCGAGGGCGACGGGCACCTCGAGATCGTGGCCTGCGACATGGGCCACGGGTCGGTGTTCATCGGCGACCCGATGCGCCATCCGGGCGAGCTGAAGGAGATCGCCGTCTTGTCGAATCCGGCCCACGCCGAAATGGTCGACCTCGACAAGGATGGGAAGCAGGACCTCTTGATCGCCGACCTCGGGGAGTTCCTGCCGGGGGACCACGAGAAGGGCAGCGTCGTCTGGCTGCGCCAGACGGCGCCCTTCCAGTTCGAGAAGCACGTCCTCATCGACCACCTCCCGCGGGTCGCCGAGGTCCAGGCGGCCGACTTCGACGGCGATGGCGACCTCGACCTCGTGGTGGGCGCCTTCGGATACCGCAGGGTGGGAGGGACGTTCTACTACGAGAATCGAACGACTGATTGGAAAGATCCGAAGTTCGTCCCGTACACGATCGACGCGAGACCGGGCGCCATCAACGTGCCCCCGGTGGACCTGAACCGCGATGGGCGCATGGACTTCGTGTCGGTCGTCGCCCAGCAGTACGAGCACGTCGTTGCCTATCTCAACAACGGGCCAGGCAAGGGCTTCCGTGCGGAGACGATCTTCCGCGGGCCGACGCCGGTGTGGGGTTCCTCGGGGATCCAGGTCGTCGACTTGGACAAGGATGGCGACCTCGACGTCCTCATGACGAACGGCGATACCCTCGACGATTTCACGATCCGGCCCTTCCACGGAGTCCGCTGGTTCGAGAACAAGGGCGAGTTCCCCTTCGTCCAGCACGACCTGGCCTCGATGCCCGGAGCGCATCGAGCCCAAGCCGCGGACATGGACGGCGACGGGGACCTCGACATCGTGGCGTGCGCCTTCCTGCCCGACAGCAAGCACTCGACCTTCCAGCCCCTGGAGCGCCAGGGAAACCTGGGCGACCTCACGAGCGTGGGCTGGCTCGAGCAGGTGCGGCCGGGCGAGTTCAAGCTCCACACCCTCGAAAAGGGGAAGCTCACCCACGTGACGCTGGACCTTGGTGACTTCGACGGCGACGGCGACATCGACGTGCTCGTGGGCAACTTCACCGGATTCACCTTCGGCAAGACCGACACGGGTTTCAAGAGCGAGGCCTGGGTCGAGCTGTGGGAGAACCAGGCGAAGCGACCGGCGAACGCAGCCGCCAACGGGAAGTGAGGATGCATCTGGAACACGGATCAAGAAAGGAAAGCTGTATGACTCGGCGCCTCTGGTCGTTGGTTGCGGTCGGTCTTATGCTCGCCCCCTGTCTCTCCGGCGAGGACTCGAGGCCAAAGGCGTCGGCCAAGGGGCGCTGGGTCCGCATCTTCAACGGCAAGAACCTCGAGGGGTGGACGCCCAAGCTCACCGGTCACGACCTCGGGGACAATTTCGGGAATACGTTCCGGGTGAAGGATGGCCTCCTGACGGTGTCTTACGACCAGTACAAGCAGTTCGACGGACAGTTCGGACACCTCTTCTACAAGGAGAAGGTGTCCCACTACAAGATCCGCGTCGAGTACCGGTTCACGGGAAAGCAGATCGCCGGGGGTCCGGACTGGGCGCTCTTCAACAGCGGCGTCATGATCCACTGCCAGTCCCCGGAGAGCATGGGCAGGGACCAGAAGTTTCCGGTGTCCATCGAGGCTCAGATCCTCGGCGACGACGGAAGCGGGAAGCGGACGACCGGCAACGCCTGCACCCCCGGCACCCTTCTCGTGCTGGGCGGCAAGCTCATCACCGACCACTGCGCCATCACGAGCCACACGGCGGTCGCGCCCGGCAAGTGGACGACGATGGTCGTCGAGGTCCACGGCAGCGCAAAGGTCAAGCACATCCTGAACGGCCAAGTCGTATCGGAGTACGAGAAGCCGCAGCTCGACCCCGACGATCCCGAAGGCGAGGCGCAGAAGCTGATCCCCGGAGACGACCGGCTGCTGTCTGAGGGTTACGTCTCCCTCCAGGCGGAGACGCATCCCATCGAGTTCCGCAAGGTGGAGCTCCTCGTCCTCGACGAATAGGTCGGGAGCACTGCGATCCAGATGCTTGCCATCCTCGTTCTGAACTTCCTTCTCGCGCAACTGGCGCCCGACCCGGTACAGCGTCTTCAGGAGGCGGCCCGTCTTCTAGCCCAGGGCCAACCGGCTCCCGGCCTGGCGATCGTCGAGGACGTCCTCTCGCGTCATGCGGAGCTGCCCGAGGCGCTCGTGCTGAAGGCCCTCCTCCTCGACGCCCTGGGTCGACCTGCGGATGCGCGACCGGTCTACGAAGCGGCGCTCAAGGTATTGCCCAACGATCCCAAGCTCCTCCGGCTGTTCGGAGCCCACCGCCTTCGCCAGCGGCAGTGGGACGAGGCCATTGCGCTGCTCGATCGAAGCGTGAGGCTGGCGCCCGACGACGCCGAGACGCTGTTCCTGCTCGCCCAGGGGCGCTTCGAGAAACGGGACCTCTCGGCGGCGGTGGACGCGATCGAACGCTGCGTTCGACTGGCTCCGGACAATCCCGCGGCCTTGCAGGCGCGCGACAGATACCTCGCGGCCGCCGCGGCAGCAAACGGGGGAGCGACGCAGGCCGCAGCGCCCGATAGCGCCGCCACTGGCGGAGACCCCTTTTCACGGATCCAGGAGGCCAAGGCGCTCCTGGACAAGGGCGAGCCCCAGCGCGCGCTGGACATCGTCGTCGGTCTGCTGAAGGAGTATCCGCGGTCGCAGTCGAGCCATCTGCTGCGGGGGCTGGCCCTCGACGAGCTGGGCCGCCTGGACGACGCCAAGCTGAGCTACGAGAAGGCACTCGCAATAGCACCCAAAGACCCACAAATCCTTGCGGCCTTGGGGCAGCACTTCATGCGTGCCGAGGCCTGGGACGAGGCCATCCGCTATCTCGAGACGAGCAACGAGGCTGCGCAACACGCTGCGACGCTCTTCCACCTCGCCCAGGCGTACTTTCACACGGAGAACAAAGGCAAGGCTCTCGAGACGATGGAGCGCTGCGCGACGCTCTCTCCGAAGGATCCGGCGATTCTCCTGAAGCTCGGAGAGTACCGGGCCCACGCCAGCAAATTCTCTCCCGCCCTCGAGGCCTTGCTCAAGGCGCAGGCGCTGAACCCAAATGAGCCAGGCCTGGATCTGGCCTTGGGTGTCGTGCAGTTGAGCCTTCTGGACGTCGAGGCGGCCCGAACGGCTCTGGAGCGCGCCGAGAAGAGGGACCCCGAGAGTCTGGCCGTCCTCTCGAATCTGGCCGAGGCCTGCGCCAAGGCACGTGATCATGCGGCGGCCCGACGGTACTTCCAGAAGCTCCTGGATCTCGGGCAAACCGATCCGCACTACCACGCGGGTCTTGGAGCGGCGCTCTTGGGCCTCGGGCAGAACGAAGCCGCGATCCGCGAGCTCAACGCCGCCGCTGAGCAGAACCCAAAGCTCCCGGAGGCGCACTTCCATCTCGCCCGGGCCTATCGAGCCGCGGGACACGCGGACGAGGCCGAGCGCGAGCTGCGCCTCTTCACGGCGCTGAAGGCGAACCCGTTTCAGTCCTTCAAGGATCGCTCCGATCTGGAGCAGAGCCTGTGGCACAAGGCCGAGACGCTCGTGAGACAGGGAAAAGAGGCGGAGGCCCTGAAGCTCCTTGGCGCTGGAAACGCCCCGGCGAACGAGCCCACCTACCTCGTGGGAGCCCTCTACTACTCAATCGGACGCTTTCAGGATGCCGAACGTCTGCTCGCCCACGCGATGATCGTCGCACCCAAGCTCGCCAAGGTCCGTGCGTACCTCGGCCTCAGCTACATGGAACAGGGGCATCTCGCCGAGGCCGAGAAGGTCCTCACGGAGGAGCTGGAGCAGAATCCACGAGATCCCCTGGTGCTGATGGCGGTCGGCCAGCTCCATTTCCGTAAGAAGGAGTGGGCCGACGCGGTGCGCTACCTCGAGGAGTCGCGAGTCGCCGAACCCAACGTGCTGCTGATGCTCTGCGAAGCGCAGCTCGAGACCGGCCGGCGAGCACAGGCCCAGGAAACCGCCCAGATCGTCGCGGCGCTCGCCAGCGGGAACGCCGGGGTGCTGGCCACCCTGACGCAGTTGCTCGGCCGATACCATCTCCAGCTCGAAGCCGGCGCCACGACCGATCACTGACGGCCCGGGCCAGAGCCGAGGCTCAGTGGCCCTGGAGCGCCCGAAGCGCCTGGCGAATGGCGTCCCTGTCCGGCTCGATTCTCAGCGCTTTGGTGAGAGCGTCGATGGCCGCCACTCGATCTTCCTGGCTGCACGGCTCTTGACGACAGAGGCTTGTCGCGAGCACGTAAAGGGCGCTCGCATCCCTGGGGTCAAGCTCGACCGCCCGCCGCGAGTACTGGCGCGCCTCGCGGGCCTGACCCTGGGCGATGGCGAGTCTCGCCAGCTCCACGAGGGGCAGGGACGATTCGGGCTCGTACTTCAGGACCGTGCGTAGAGACGCCGCAGCCTCCGGGTAGTGCCCCTCGTCTCGTAACGCGCGGGCCAGTTGCAGGTGAAAGCTGGGATACTGCGGGAACTGGCGCGTCAGGACCTCCCATTCGCGCGCGGCGACGCCGGTGTTGCCGATCCTCTTCTGGATGGCCGCGTACCGCTCCCGTATCTCCCAGCGAGGGCGCTCGCCCGCAAGCGCCCCTTCGTACTCTTGAACAGCCTGGGCCACCGCACCTGACTCTCCGTGGGCCCTCAGTGTCTCGAGCTCGCGGGAGAAGCGGCCCAACTGCTCCGCGTGGTCGACCTGGCCCGTGAACGGTGGCTGCCCCATGCGCTTCGCCATCGTCTCCGCCAGCATGTAGCGGTCCAGCTCCGTGAAGACCAGTCGGTGAGCGCACTCCTGCTCGCTCAGGACGGGGCGCCCGGAGTCTCTGGCGCGCACTCGGTCCGGCAAGACCTCGTGGATCCCCCGCAAGAGCGCGACGCTCAGTTCATAGTTGCCGGCGAAGGTGAAGTGGACGTGGTCGAGAAAGGGCTCTTCGCTGGGTGTGCCGATGGGACTCAGCTCGTCGAACGACTCCGCCCCATCGACCAGGCGGACGACGCCTCGTGTTCCTTCGTCACGCGCCACTTGCCGAACGATCTCGTTGATACGCGTGTCGGCGCGAAAACGAAACGTGTCCAGATCCAGCGCTCGGCGGTAGCGCGCCTTGGCCTCGACATACTGTCCCAGGCTCCAGGCGCACCGGCCCAGGCGGAATTCCAGCTCGGCGTAGTCGCCGTCGATCCTGTCGGCCTGCCGGAAACGTTCCGCGGCTTCGGCCCAGCGCTCCTTGCCCTGGAGCGCCGTGCCTTCCCGATAGAGATCGTCCCATCTCCGGCGGTCGGCCTCCGAGAGCGTCTTCGCGTGAAGAGAGCCAAAGGGTGCGCAATGCCGCAGGTTCACAGCCACGGTGCTCAGGATGATGGGAGTGTGGGCCCGGCGGGCTACCCGACAAGTGTCGCTCAGGTTCTGCTCGAAGTGCCGATACGTGCGCTCGAGACGTGGATCCGCCGCGGCCAGCGGGTGATCCAGGAACATCTCCATCCCGTTCCACGATCCCTGTGCCTCGCCGTGGCCCGTCGCGCGAGCGCCACCGCGTACGATCGATCTCAGGAGCTGTCCTAGCCGAGTCTTCCGCAGGGCGACGCCCGCTCGCACGACGGTCAGGCTCGGGGCCGCCGATGTCAGGACGGTTCCCGCTCCGAACGGACCGACGACCTCGTTGTTGCCCACATAGACGACGAACACGTCGGGATCGAGATCGGCGGCGGCGGCGGCGACCGAATACACGACGTGGGAGTTGACCGCGGTGGTTGCGGCGTTGATCACTTCGAACTCGACGCCCGGGTATTGGTCTCGGAGGAGAATCTCGAGCATGCGCGCGATGCCGAAGCCCGGCTCGGGATCGCCTTGGGCTGCGGAGCTGCCCAACACGAACACCCGGCACGCGTTCGCCTGCTTCTTCACCTCGAGAGAGAAGGGAGTAAAGAGCCTGGCGACGCCGGGGTCGAAGAAGAGCCACGTGAAGTACGGATTGCTCAGGAGCCTCGCCTCTCCATCGACCTGTTGCCGTACGACGAAGTCCATGGGGACGCCGTAGCCGAACAGGCGGAGTGACAGCTCCAACGCGACGAGGGCCAGCCATGGCACTGCGAAGACGACGGCACGGAAGAGCCAGCGGCGACCCCGACGTGGCGATTCCCTCGCCGGCTCCGAGCCTTCGGGCGCCACGGTCGGGTCCACAGGACCTCGAGGCGCGCGCTTTGGCTCGACTCGCCGGCCCCTCGACCGCTTTCGGCTCATGAGATCAACACCACCGTTCCCTGCGGGTCAAACGCTGACGGGACGACGCGGACTTCGTCAGGTTGATCCGTTAGGGGGCAACCTCCGGTTCTATCAAGGTCAGCACCCGAGCCAGCGTTTCCTCGACGACCTCCGGTGGCGCTTTGCAAAGGAGCTTCGCTTTCCGGGCACGCCAATCAAGGCTCTTGACCTGGTCCGAAAGTATCGCGCCTTTGGCTTGGAGACCAGGAGGCAGGAGAACCTCGAACGGGTAGCCCTTCACCTGAGTGGTGAGGGGGCAGAAGAGCGCGAGCCCGACGCGTCGGTTGTAGGCTCCAGGCGAAATGACCAAGGCCGGCCTTGTACCCCTCTGTTCGTGGCCCGCCTGCGGATTGAACTCAAGCCAGACAACATCCCCTCGTTCTGGAACGTACTGCCGCGCCACCTACCAGTCCTCACGACCCACGGGGCCGCCCGACACGACCTCGCCGTGCAAGTTCCTCTTGGTGATGCCTTGGAGCAACTCGCGAAGTGCGTACCTCTTCGCGCGCGGGCGCCGCACCATCAAGCCTCCCCGCTCCAGGGAGATATCGACGACGACACCGGGCCCGACCCTCGCCTCCAGCGCAAAGGACCGAGGAATGCGCAAGCCGAGGCTGTTGCCCCACTTCTGGACTTTGGTCAGCATCCCACCCTCTCAGACTACACATTGTATATCCGACACGGATGGTGTCAAGTGCTACGGTCGCCGCTTCAAGCCTTCGTGGATCTCCGCCGCCTGCTCCTCCTCCTCCCGGGCCTCTCGAGGACGCCCCAACTCCTCGTAAAGCTGAGCCTTCATGATGTGGAGCGGGCCGCTCGCGTCACGCGGGATCAGCTTCGTTCCCCGTTCGAGAACCTCGAGGCTCGCCGACGGCTGGCCCAGCGCCCGCAAGTCCGCGGCCAGGCTCCGCAGGTCACGCAGCATCGTCCCCGCGGCGCTCATCTCGCGGGACCATGTCCGGCTGCGGAGCTCTTCAGCGAAGCGGGCTGGGTCGCGAGCGCCGTAGCTCGTGATGAGCGGAGCCGCGGACTCCCGGAACGCGTAGATGGCGTCGAAATCGCGCAGGCGAGTCTCCGTCTTGAGGCCGCGCTCCCCGACTCCGAACGTCGTGAGGCCGCCGGTCACCCACTCTCCGAGACCGAAGTTGGCCCGCGCGTGGCGGGGCGTCGTGAAGTCGACGACGCTCTTGTCGTCGGTGACCGGCTCCGCAGAGCCCGCCAGCTCCACGAGCGCCGCGCGCCCCTTCAGATGGAGGGCCAGAAGATCGGCAGGCGCCCGGATGCCGCCGAGGTCGGCGTCGATCTTCGAGAGGTCGCCCGCGATGCGGGGCTCCGCCATCCTCGCCGCCAGGGAATCGAGGTCGATCCGGGGTGTCCTTCTGGAACCGATGAGGAGCCACTCCTGGGGATGGGTGCAGTCCCAGACCGAGGCGTAGGGAAAGACGTCGACAAAGGCCTTGACGAGCATCCGAAGCTCGTCGGTCTCCAATTCCCACGTGGCCAGCCAGACCGCCACGATGCCGTCGTCGGTCAGCCGACGCGAGCACAGCTCGTAGAAGTCCTTGGAATACAGGTTGACGACGCCGGCGGTATGGACGAGGGGCGGCTCCTCGATGATGACGTCGTAGCGCCTGTTCGTGGCCAGCAGGAAGTTCCGTCCGTCCTCGATGATCAGCCGGACCTTGCCGTTGTCGGCGACATCGTGGTTGGTCTTCGCGAACAAGGGAGCCGCCTTGATGACCTCGGGAGACAGCTCGATTCCCTCCAGCACCTTCAGGGGATGAAGGCTCGCGGCTCCGAGGGTGTTGCCGGTACCGAAGCACACCACGGCGGCGGACTCGGGATGAGGATGAAGCAGAAGCGGGATGTGCGCGTAGAGCCAGCCGCCTTGAAACGACCAGGTTCCCGAAGCCCCGCGCCCATCCGAGAATTGGATCCATCGGCTGCGATCCGGATACTCGCAGACAGCCACGGATTCGGAGATGCCTTCCGAGAACCAGAGGACATGCCCGAACCGCCGCTCGAACAGGTCCTTGTAGAACCCTGGAGGGGCGGCGAGAAGACTGCCCGTGGCGAGCACAGCCACGAGCAGCCCCCCGAGAGTCGCGGCGACCGGTCTCTTCGCAGCTCCTCTCGACAGAGCCCACACCGCGACGGGCGCCGGAAGCCACGCGAGGAGCAGCAAGGCCCCTCGGGTGCCGAAAACGCCCACCAGCACGAACGTCCCGAGGACGGCTCCGGCGACGCTTCCCGCGGCGTTGAGGGCGTAAAGGCGACCCACGAGCGTTGCCGGTGACACGTCTTTCGCGTCGAAGAGCTTGAGCGTCAGGGGAAAGACCGCGCCCAGAAAGAGCGCCGGCAAGAAGAGCACCGCGATCACCTGACCGAAGATCACCACGAGAGCGGACGACCAGCTCCAGACGAGCAGGGAGGACGTGTTCAAAGCACCGGTCACACCTGGCGCCAGGTGCGACCGACCGACCAGGACCGGGGCCAGCTCGGGCAAGTGGCGGTAGACGGCGATCGCCGCCAGCAGGCTGAGGGAGCTCGCGACCAGCGCTCCGGCTATCCACCGAGCCGCGCCCTCGGGCGTGCGCCCAGCGCGTGCCGCCAGCGCGGCACCGCCGGCTATTCCCAAGAGGTATACCGCCACCACCGAGCTGAAGGCGTAGGTGGAGTTGTGGATGAAGAAGACCAGGGCTCGGGTCCATACGACTTCGGCCGCGATCGAAGTGACTCCAGCGACCAGCACGGTCGTGGCCGCCAGACCGGCCCACGATCCCGGTAGGCGCCGGCCGGCCTTCGTTCCGGTCGGGGCTGCGCCCGGGCTTTGAAGCGGTCCCCGAGAAGAGGAGCGACGGGCCAGCGCCAGTGCGGCTCCGGCGACAAGCGCGCTTCCGAAGGCCCCGACGTACAGGGTTCCGGTGATCCCCAGCCGCTCGAGGAGAAAGAATCCGGTCGTCAAAGCGCCGACGACTCCTCCAAGGGTGTTGATGGCGTAAAGCCACGCGACCCTCCTCGCGACAGGTGCCCCTTGGGCTGCCGTCGCCTCCGCGATCGCCGGGAGGCTGGCGCCCATCAGGAACGTGGGCGGGAGGAGCAGCGCAAACGACAAGAGAAAGCGTCCCACCGAGAGAGCGAGGAAGCGGCCTTCGAGGAGCCTGAAGAGCACTGGGTAGAGCGCTTCGACCGAGCGAACCAGGCTAGGAAAGGCCAGTGCGTAGAGCGCCACGCCGATCTCCAGCCAGGCGTAAGTCGTGAGCGGAGAGCGGCGCACGCGCTCGCTGCTCGCGGCCCAACGGCCGCCGGTCGCGAGTCCTAGCATGAACGCCGCCACCACGGCCCCTACGGAGAAGATGCTGACCCCGAAGGTGAGATGCAGTCGGCGGGACCACACGATCTCGTACAAGAGACCGAGCGAGCCCGAGAGAAAGAAGATCGCCGCCAGCGCCGGTTGGTAGGACCTGTCAGGCCCAGGCGACCGAGTCGATTCGCCGGGGCTCGAGATGCCCTGTGTCACTCGGGCGATCTTATCTCAGTGGTCCACGACGAGGTCCAGGCTGAGAGCCTTTCCCTCCTCGAGAGTCACCTCTTGCTCCAACCCGTCCAGCTTGTGGCTCCAGACCACGAGCTTGTACTTTCCCGGCACGATGTCGTGGATCTCGAAGAGCCCTTGGGAGTCCCTGAGCGCGAAGTAGGGCGTCTCCAGCACGACGACGTAGGCAATCATCTCCGGGTGGACACGGCAGCGCTGCGTGTAGACGCCTGGCGCCTCGAACGTGTAGTCACGCGTCTCCCCCCGCCGCCAGGTACCCAGGTCGTAACGCCCCTCGGGCGAATAGACGTTGTGCGGCTCGGGATCGCCGTTCAGGAAGCGCACCGTCGTTCCGCGCGCGACGGGAAGGACATGCGGCACGAACTGGAAGCCTTTCTGGTCCATCAGGACGGGGGCCGATGGCGGATGGACGGCCAGCCCCGGCGCCTCGAGACTCACGACTACCGCGTCCTGGCCCAGGAGCCTCTTCCCCGACACGCGTCCGCGCACGGTGGCGCCGCGGCTCGCGGGCGGTTGTGATGCAGCGGCCGTCACCGCCACGGCAACCGCCGACACGAACGCCACTCGTAGCCGGATTCCACCCGCGGGTCGAATCATCGGCGCGGATATTACCCTGGCGGCGGTTCCGCCGCGGGGGCCATGATACGATTCGCCGGTTCGAGCGCCCCAGCCTTCCATGATTCAGCCGACCTGGATGCGGCGTAGCGGCTTCGCTCTCGCTGCCCTCGCGATTCTCCTGGCTCCACGGAACGCCACGCGATCCGCTGGCAGTGAGGGCGCCATACGCTTCACGGACGTCGCTCCCGGGTCGCGGATCACCTACAAGACGAACAACGACTTCACCGGCCGCAAGTACTTCCCCCAGCCCATGTGCGGCGGCGTCGCGATCTTCGACTTCGACAACGACGGGCGGTACGACATCTTCTTCACGAACGGGGCCAAGCTGCCGGAGCTTCGGAAGGTCGACCCGTCGTTCTACGCCTGCCTGCTTCGAAACAAGGGGGATGGAACCTTCGAGGACGTGACGGCCCGGGCCGGCCTGGAGGGCGCTCCTCTCGATTTCACGTTCGGCGTCGCGGCAGGCGACTACGACAACGATGGGTTCACGGACCTCTTTCTCTGCCAGGCGGGCCGGAACGCCCTCTATCACAACAACGGGGACGGGACCTTCACCGACGTGACCGACAAGGCCGGGCTTGCCACCAAGGCCAAGGACCTGCTCTCGGTATCCGCGGCATGGTTCGATTACGACAACGACGGTCTCCTCGATCTGGTGGTGTCTCAATACACTTACTGGAGTCCCGCGAGCGACCAGCGCTGCACCTACGGCACCGCGGGCGACTCGTATTGCCCGCCGAGCACTTACAAGAGCGTGGCCCAGACGCTCTACCACAACGAGGGAGGCGGCCGCTTCGTCGACGTCAGCGACTCGTCCGGTTTTTCCGCAGCGACGAACGGCAAGGGGATGGGGATCGCCGTCGCCGACTTCAACGGTGACGACCTGATGGACGTCTTCATCGCCAACGACACCGAGCCGAACTTCCTCTTCCTGAACCGCGGCAACGGAAGATTCACCCAATCGGCCTCGGCCTGGAGCGTCGACTTCAACGACCAGGGCGCGACCGTCTCGGCCATGGGTGCGGACGCCAAGGACTACGACAATGACGGCCACGTCGACGTGTTCTACAATGACCTCGCCGCCCAGTTTTGGGGGCTGTTCCAGAGTCAGCAAGCGAAGCAGTTCCTCTACGTCTCTCCAGCGACGAACATGCTGGACCTGAGCCGGCGCTTCTCAGGGTGGAGCTGCGGCTTCATCGACTACGACAACGATGGCTGGAAGGACATCTACTCGGCCAACGGCGACGTGGACTATGTCCCCGAGAACGCCGCGCAGCACGACACCATGTTCCGCAATCGCGAAGGTCTCGGCTTCGAGGACGTTTCCGAGCAGCTCGGAGAGGACTTCGTTCAGAAGGGCTTCCAGCGTGGCTCCGCATTCGGCGACCTGAACGGCGACGGCTTCCTGGACATCGTCGTCACGTCGCTCTCGAAGACGCCGCGCATCCTCCTGAACGGCGGTGGAAACGGCAACCATTGGCTGCTCGTCGAGACTCGGGGGCATCGGAGCAACCGCGATGGCATCGGGGCCAAGCTCAAGCTGACGACGGGCTCGGGCCGCGTGCTCTACAACCACGTGACGACGAGCGTGGGCTTCATGTCCTCGAGCGACCGGCGCGTCCATTTCGGCCTGGGGCGCGAGACTGTTGTCAAGGCTCTCGAGGTGCGCTGGCCGAGCGGGCAGGTTCAGCGGCTCGCAGACGTCCCCGTCGATCGCGTCCTCAAGGTCGAGGAGCCCCGCTAGGGATCCAGGCCGACCCACTGTTCGTAGAGGCGCCGATAGTGGGCTTCCGGGGCCTGGTAGAACTCGTCGGGCGTCACGTCCAACTGCATCTTGCGGCGCGCCGGCTGCACTGTCGGCTTGGTCGCGGCGAAGTCACGGATGACCTTGGCGTGGGGCTTCAGGGAGCCGTCGGGGCGGACCAGCCCGAAGAAGCGCTCGTGCTTGAACTCGTCGCAGGGTGGGCGGTGCCACAGCTCGGGCGCGTAGTCGGCGAAGCACCAGGTGATCGCACCCGTGGCCCCGACCTCGACCAGCTTGGGGAGCACGGCGGCAATGTACTCGGCGAAGTCCTCCTCCGACGCCATGAACTGCGTGCGGTGCTCGCCCATGGAGGTCCAGTCCCAGACCGTCGAAGGCTCGCCGGGGCCTACCGTGCAGCCGCCGAACTCCTCCATGAGCGTTGGCTTCCCCGAGAGCGCGGTGGTCAGCGCGCAGGCAGCGGGTACGAAGTCTGGATCGAGGGGCGACCGAGCCCAGGGCACGTACATGGGGTACGAGTGCATGACCGCCACGTCGGTCTCGGCGAAAGTGAAGTCGACGCGCTGCGCGTGGCCGAAGCGCAGGCCGTCCCCGTGCAGGCCGAGGGTCACGGGGTGCACGGGATCGATCGTCTTGATGGTAGCGACCATCTCTCGGGTCCACTGCCGGCCGTTCTCCTGGTCCGGAGCGATCGCGAAAAGGTCGGGCTCGTTGCCGAGGTTCCACATCCAGATGGCGGGATGGTCCTTGTAGGCGCCCACGACCGTCCGCAGCAGAAGGCGCTGAGCCTCGCGCACCCTCGGGTCGGTGAAGTAGTTGGCATAGCCGGCGTCGACGACCCGGTGACCGCTCACGAGCGGCCGCGCCTTCGGCTCGGGCTTTCCCCGCAGCATCCAAGCCGGCGCCCAGTTCGGTCCGCTCATGTGGCCGGTGAAGAACGTCACGTCCAGGCCGAGACCCCGCTCCGCGGCCGCATCGCAGACCTCGCCAAAATGCGCGAGGCACTCCTGCGAGACTGAATCGGCCGTGGGCTGCCAGTCGTCCCACAACAAGAAAAGGCGCACCACCTGGAGTCCGAGCTCGGCGAGCTGAGCGAACTCGTCGCGCACCTCGCCCGCATCGAACTGCGACCACCAGGACATGGCCTTGCGGCGTGGCCAGTAGTTGACGCCGAGGACGAAGGGTTCACTCATCGAGGTTTCACTTTCGGCTGGGGATTGTATTCGATCGGCCGTCGAGATGTGCCGGGATCGCCGGACGTGCCGTTGCCTTCGACGAGGGTCACATACCGATCGACCGCGAGATCGAGGAACCGCTCGATGCGGTCGCCGGGGCCTGGCCACCTCACTTCCACCGAATCCACCCTGGCCGCTTTGCCCAGCCCGAGCACGAGGCGCGGGTCGTGTGACGAGAGATAGCTGCCGCCCCCTGTCTTCAGCCGCTGGCGCTCGATGCCGCCGGCCGACCACTGGATGCGGGCGCCCACCGCATCACGGTTGCACCGTGTTCCCTGGAGCCGCACGCCGAGCCAATGATTCTCGGACCCCGACTCGTTGCGCAGGAGAACCGGGGCCATGCCGTTGTTCGTCATCAGCACGTCCACGCGTCCGTCGTTGTCGAAGTCTCCGACCGCCAGACCCCGGCCCGAAAGGTCCTTCTGGAACACCGGGCCGGCCTCGGCGCTGACGTTCCGGTACCGTCCGGCCTCGTTGTGGAAGAGCAGCGGCGGCTCCTTGTACCGGACCGCGGTGCCGGCGCCGTCGACCATGTCGTCGGGATGGCCGTTCACGAGGAACAGGTCGGGCCATCCGTCGTTGTCGTAGTCGAAGAGTTTGACCCCCCAGACGCTCAGAAGCTGCGTCGCAGCGGCGATACCGTTCGGCTGGGCCTCGTCGGTGAACGACTCTCTCCGGCTGTTGCGATAGAGGGCGGAGAACTCGTGGTCGATGTTGCCGACGACCACGTCCTGCCAGCCGTCCCCGTCGTAGTCGGCCGCGTCGACTCCCATGCTCGACCGCGGCTGGCCGTTGGCGGAGAAGGCCACTTCGGCCGCGAGACCCCGCTCTTCCCATCGTTCCTTGCCCCGGTTGACGAACAGGAAGTTCGGTGCGGTGTCGTTCGCGACGAACAGGTCCATCAGCCCATCGTTGTTGACGTCGGTCGCCACGACTCCTAGCGCCTTGCCCAGCGCTCCCGCGATCCCCGTCGCGGCGCCCACGTCCGTGAACGTGCCGTCCCCGTTGTTCCGGAACAGGTGGCTGGCCGTGGGCTCGAAGATGCGGGGGACGCAGTAATAGCGCTTGCCGTGCCGGCTCCCGCTGCACGAGGTTGTGGTATCGAGCCCGTACCGCACGTAGCTGCAGACGAAGAGATCGAGGAGGCCGTCGTTGTCGTAGTCGAACCATGCCGCGCTGGTGGTCCAGCCGGGCGCCGACACGCCGGCCCTGTCGGTCACGTCCGTGAACGTGCCGTCGCCGTTGTTGCGGTAGAGGATCGCCCTGCCGTAAGCCGTGACGTAGAGATCGGGGAAGCCGTCGTTATCGTAGTCGCCGACGGCCGCGCCCATGCCGAAGCTCCCACCCGCGACGCCGGCCCTTTCGGTCACGTCGGTGAAGGTCCCGTCGCGATTGTTCCGGTAGAGGGCGTTCCCGATCGGGACTCTCGGCCGGTGGAAGTCTGACCGGCCGCTGTTCACCAGATAGACATCCATCCACCCGTCGTTGTCGAAGTCGAGGAAGGCGGCACCGGCGCCTGTCGTCTCGGGGAGGTAGCGATCGGGGGACTGGGCGTTGTCGTGGACCCAGGTGATCCCGCTCTTCTCGGGGGTCACTTCGCGAAACAGCACGCGGGCGTTGGTCGGCGGGGCGTCACTGAGTCCGAGCCGGCCGAGGAGCGCCAGTGCGGCCCCGCAACTCAGGGTCTTGAGGAAACGCCGCCGCCCTTGGTTCAATGTGGGCGCGATTGTAGTGGAATTCCCAACCGAACCAATCGAGAATCTCGCGACCATGAACGCACACTGGCCCGCGCTTACGCTCGCGCTCACTCTCACGCTCGCTGCCAGGGCTCTGCCCGCGCGCGGCGAGGAGAAAGCCGTGAAGCCCGCGCGCCCGGACCTGGGGCGCGTCGCTACGAGCCGGAAGGACGGCCTGACGTACGCCTTCATCCCGCCCGGGGTCTTCCAGATGGGGTGCGTGCCCGGCGACGACTGTGCCAAGGACGACCGCAAGGACGAGGGGCCACGCCACCCTGTGAAGCTGGCGAGGGGGTTCTGGATGGGCCGTACCGAGGTGACGGTGGAGGCGTTCCTGACATTCGTGGCTCAAACAGGACGCCAGACCACGGCGGAGATGGACGGCTGGAGCCCCCTCTTCGATGGCCGACAGGTCGTGAGGAAGGAGCGGATGAGCTGGCGGTCTCCCGGCTTCGACCAGGGGCCGAAGCACCCGGTGGTCGTCGTGAGCTGGTACGACGCCGAGGCCTTTTGCGCATGGTCGGGCGGCCGTCTGCCGACCGAGGCCGAATGGGAATACGCGGCGCGCGGCGGCGAAGACGGGAAGAAGTTCGTGTGGGGTAACGATCCGACACCTGTCGCCTCGGGAGTCAACCAAGCCAACGTGGCCGACGAGTCGGCGAAGCGCGTGTACGGGAGCTGGACCATCGTGCCCGGATACGACGACGGTTACATCCAAACCTCACCGGTGGCAACGTTCGCGCCGAACGGGTTCGGGCTGCATGACATGGGCGGCAACGTGGCGGAGTGGTGCTCCGATTGGTATGACGAGAAGTACTACGCCTCGTTTCCCGAGATGGTCGTGGATCCGAAGGGTCCGGGAGTGGGGGAGCAGCGTGTCGTCCGCGGTAGCTCTTGGGTCGATGACGCATCGCTCTCGTTCGCTTCGCGCCGCTACTGGGACGCGCCCGCCACCCACATGAGCTTCATCGGCTTCCGCTGCGCCCGGGACGCTTCTCCTTGAGGCCGGCCCATTCCGTCCTTCTCGTTGTGCTCTGGGCGCACGGGCTTTCCGCTTTGACCCCGCCGAGGAATGAGGCAGCGCCGCCGCGGGCGGGCGAGGTCCGGCTGAACTCGACCGACGCCCTGGAATACGTCTACGTTCCGCCGGGCGCATTCGAAATGGGCTGCGTCGCAGGCGACAGCGAGTGCCAGGAAGACGAGAAGCCGTCCCACCACGTCGAACTGGCCCACGGCTTCTGGATGGGCCGGACGGAGGTGACGGTGGAGGCCTTTCGGAAGTTCGTCTCCGCCAGGAATTACCGAACGACGGCCGAGTCCGACGGCTGGAGCCGGTTCTTCGACGGCAAGAGCCTCGTGAAGAAGGAGGGCGTCGCCTGGCAAATCCCCGGGTTCGAGCAGGGTCCGAAGCACCCCGTTCTCCACGTGAGCTGGTACGACGCCCGGCAGTTCTGCGCGTGGGCGGGGGGGCGCTTGCCCACCGAAGCGGAGTGGGAGTACGCGGCGCGCGGGGGCCGCGAATCCGCGAGGTATCCGTGGGGCGATGGGTCGACGCCGCTTCTGGGCGGCGCGAAGCAGGCCAACGTCGCGGACGAATCTCTGAAGCGCAGGCACCCGAGCCTGAAGGTCGTCTCGGGATACGACGACGGCTACGCCTACACCTCACCGGCCGGAGAATTCGCGCGGAATGACTTCGGTCTTCAGGACATTGCGGGGAACGCGGGGGAGTGGTGCTCGGACTGGTATGACAAGGAGTACTACCGGGCGCCTTCCGGTCGTGATCCCGTGGGACCGGCACTTGGGCTCCAGCGTGTGATCCGCGGCGGTTCCTGGGTCGACGATGCTTCGAACCTCCGCGCCTCGTACCGCGTGAGGGACGCGCCCACCTACCACGACAGCTTTGTCGGCTTCCGCTGCGTTCGCGACGTCGGCCCCTGACACATCTACGGTCGCGATCCCAGCATCTGGCCCTCGGCTCGGCGCTCGGCGAGCAGCAGGTCGACGAAACGGCCATAGCTCCCGACACCGTCGGACGTGCCTTGGCTTCGCAGGTACGCGTTGTTGACACGCCGCGAGGCCTCGGCCACGGGCCCCTCGTGACGCGCCGCCCAGACGCTCAAGGCCTCGATGTCGCGTTTCACGGCTGCGGAACGACCGTCATGGAGGCGGCGCGCCGCCTCTCGATCGATGGTGGCCAGAGCCGAGAGGAGGTACGTACTCGCCGCCAACGTCCCCGAGTAGCGGAAGTCGGCGTCGGGATGAAGCCGGCAGGTCAGGGACGCGAGATAGTTGGCCTCGTCTTCACGGGCGAAGCCGGCGGCGTGTGCCATCTCGTGGGCGGCGCAAAAAGGAAGATCGGGATCGGGGACTTCGGCGTTCACGAGTGGCTCCGCGGTGAACGGAGAGTAGATCCCCGAGATCGCGAGCCTGGAGAGAAGGGGCGAGAGAAAGGCAGGCTTGGGATGAGCTGCGGGAACGCTGATGGCGGCGAAGCGGTCCTGAGCCTCGGCGAATCCCATCCGCGTTCGACCAAAGACATCGGCGCTTCCCGTGGCGAGCCGAGAAACGCCGTGGGCGTCCTCGGGGAGACCGCTGCGCAGGGCATCGGCTCGCGCTGCGAGAGTGGCGCCCACCTCGTCCAGTTCAAGGCGCCCGGAGCGACGGATCTCGAAGCCGATGGTCGTGGCGAGGGTGAGACGTTGATAGTTGAGGCCCCAGACCACGAGGAAGACCAGATACCCGGCGCTGGCCAGAAACGCGACGCGAACCGCGGCTTCCGCTGCACCCGCCATTCGTGAGCGCGACCGCAGTACGCGGAACCTGCGGACGCTCAGGAACGCCATCGTCAGCAGCGCTCCGGGCAGGAGAGGCTCAGCGGCGGCGAACGGAAGGGGAGCCGACAGAAGCGCGAGGGACGCCGCCAGGCGAGGGTAGATCCGCCGTGAATAGAGAGTCTCCACGCGCTGGGGATGCGTTGCAGCGAGGAGGTGGAGGCCGAGAGCGACCGCCGGAAGGAGGAGCCGTTTTCCGACCGTCACGTCCGGACCGCGAGGAGCCTCTCCTCGAGCCACGACTCCATGCGCCGGAACACCTGTGCCTTCTCCGGCTCGTTGAAGATCTCGTGGTAGAGCCCGTGCCACACGACGTGGGTCACGAGCGACCGCGGGGCGCGTTCCACGAAAAGCGCCGTCGCCGCCGGGTCGACGACCCGGTCATCTCCCGCGGCGATCACGAGCATTGGCACCGCAAGCGAGGAGGCGCGCGCATGGGTATCGGCCAGGGCCTCCAGCAGCGTCACGTACCACCGCGACGACACCCGGTGGCTCACGAGGGGATCGCGGGAATACGCGGCGACGACCGCGGCGTCGTGCGAGAGGTTTCTAGGGTCCAGCTTGTTGGCCAGACGCAACCACGGTGCCGCCCGCGACAGGACTCGCGCTGATGCGGCAAGCAGCGCGGACGGCTGGCTCGCGGGGTGAATCCCGAGAAGAGGAGACGACAGGATGACCCCCGCGAGCGCCTCCGCGGAACGCAAAGCGGAGCGGAGAGCGACGAGTCCACCTTGCGAGTGTCCGACGAGGAAGAGGGGAAGGCCCGGCGCCGCGTCCCCAACCGCTCGGCGCGCCGCGTCGAGATCGGTCAAGAACTCGTCGAAGGCGTCGACATGGACCTTCGGCCCAGGGCTTCGGCCGTGGGCGCGGTGATCGAAGGCGTGACAGTCGAAGCCGCGAGCAGTAAAGTGCGCCGCCGGTCCCGGCGCGTTGCGCCCCGAGTGGTCTCCGAGGCCGTGCACGAAAAGCAACGCCCCTCGCGCCGTGCCCTCGGCGAGCCAACGCTGCGAGTAGAGGGACAGGCCATCGGCGGTGACGACGTGCCCTTCCTCGTGACGTACGCCCGCCGTCATGGAAACGTCAAGCTGACGGCTGTGAAGCCTGGGAAGCGCATCCATGTTGGTCGCCTCAGCTTCTCTGGACCAGCGCGACGCCGCCGAGAAGGAGCAGGCCTCCGCCGATCGTCGCGGGGGAGACGGGCTCGCCCAGAAGAAAAGCGGCCGCCGCCAGAGTCACGAGGGGCTCCAGGTAAAGGAAAGACGCCACCCGAGAGGTCTCGATCCGAGCCAGGGCGCCGTACCAGAACAGGTAGCCCAGGCCGGAGGACGCGACGCCCAGGAAGACGATGGCCCCCGAGCCTCGGGTCGTGAGGTGCGCGTACTCCCGCCAGGCGCCCGCTGAAAGGAAGAGCGGCACGAGCATCAGCCACCCGAGGAACATGGCCCCGGCCGTGGCCCGCGCGGGTCCAAGGCGTCGCACCGTGTCGTGGCCCAGGACCGTGTAGAGCGCCCAGTTGAGCGTGCTCGCCAGGATCATGAGGTCACCCTGGGTGGACGGAAGAGCGAGGGCGGAGGCCCATCGCCCGCGCGTCACGACGAGGATGGCGCCCATGCAGCCGAGGGCGAGCCCCAGGACCTTGCGCGGGCCGAACCGCTCGTGGAGGGCCCAGGCGGCGAAGAGGGCAGACCAGATCGGCGTCAGGCCGACGAGCCACCCGGTATTGACGGCGGAGGTCAGCGTCAATGCGTAGGCCTGGAGGGTCTGGTGGACCGTCACGCCCACGAATCCCATGAGCGCGATCGGCGCCAGGGCATCCCGCGGGGGCCACGGGGGCTGCCCGCGCTGCGCCAGGACGGCCGACAGGAAGAGCGTGGCCAGGAGAGTCCGGGCGAAGATGAGCGCCACCGGCGAGATCTCGCCCACCACCGCCTTGGTGGCGACGAAGGAGATCCCCCAGAAGACCACGGCGAGGAAGGCTCCGAGGCGCGGCGGCATGCGGGGTGGAGGATACATCGGCGCTATGATTTCGCGATGCACGTTCGAGTGTGCCCCGAATGCGGCGAGGAATTCCGGCCGGAGATCGTCCACTGCTCCGATTGCGGAGCGCTGTTGCGAGACCGGTTCGAGGAAGGGGGCGATGGAGCGGCCGGGCGAGTCCCTGGGGGGGAATCCGAGCGGCTGTCTGTCGGTCCCGGGACCGACGGGACCTACGTTCGTATCTTCCGAGCGGACCGGGCGTCCGACGTCGAGCCGTTGGCCGTCCTCCTGGGTCAAGCGCAGATCCCTTTTCGCGTGCGCGGCGCTCAGATGTCCTTCGA
>JBGPYB010000244.1:0-5343 GCA_041493035.1 Vicinamibacteria bacterium
ACAGGGATCCGAGGACGGCGACGAGCATGGGGAGCACGGCGGGCTTCTGCCCTGATTCCGCGGCCTATTGCCGCGGATCGTATGCCCACCAGCGTGCCGGGATTCTGGCGAGGCACACACTTCAAGAGATAGTCGTCAGCGCCGCTTGGCGGCCTTCGACGCGGGAGCCGGCGGAGCATGATACCGGCGGGAGGGAGCGCTGCGGGCTACTTGCCCACCGTGCGGTCGAGCACGTCGCGAACCCGGCGAGCCAGCTCTGCCGCCGTGAAAGGCTTCTGGAGCAACGCCATGTCTTCGGCAAGCACGCCGTGGAGCACCACCGCGTCGTCGGTATAGCCGGACATGTACAACGTGCGGATCTCCGGCCGCGGCACCCGCACGTGCTCCGCCAGCTCGCGTCCGCTCATCCCTGGCATCACCACATCGGTCATCAACAGGTCGATCCGTCCCGGGTGGCGTTCGCCGACCTCGAGGGCCGCCGTCCCGTGACTGGCTTCGAGCACCCTGTAACCGGAGGCCTCCAGGCACTCCCGCACGAGCTCGCGCAGGCTCGCCTCGTCCTCGACGAGGAGGATCGTCTCCGATCCTCTCGGCAGCTCGATTTGTGCTGGGGCCGGCGCCTCGACCCCTAACCCGGGAGCGTCTGTCCGCGGCAGATAGATCTTGAATGTCGTGCCATGGCCGGGCTCGCTGTAGACCCAGATGTGGCCTCCGCTCTGCTTCACGATCCCGTGTACGGTCGCGAGCCCCAGCCCGGTCCCCCTCCCCGGGTCTTTGGTGGTGAAGAACGGCTCGAAGATCCGGTTCCGGACATCCGCAGTCATGCCGTGGCCGGTGTCGCTGACGGCCAGCATCACGTACCGCCCGGGCTCGACCCCTGCATGTTGGCGGGCGTACGCCTGGTCGAGAACCACATTCCCGGTCTCGATCATGAGTCGCCCTCCGCGAGGCATCGCGTCGCGGGCGTTCACGGCCAAGTTCATCAAGACCTGGTCCATCTGGCCGGGGTCGGCTCTCACTGGGCCCACCTGCTCGTCGAGGACGGTCACGAGCTGGATGTCCTCTCCGATGAGACGGCGTAACATCTTCTCCGTCTCAGCGACGGCCGTGTTCAAATCGAGGATCCGGGGCTGGAGGATCTGCTTGCGGCTGAAGGCCAGGAGCTGACGGGTCAAACCCGCTGCCCTCTCGGCCGCCTTGACGATGTCATCAGCGTACTTGACGAGACGCGGGTCCGCGGTGACCCTCTTGCGGAGCAGCTCGCTGTACCCCGTTATGATGCCCAGGAGGTTGTTGAAGTCGTGGGCCACGCCACCCGCCAGCCTACCCATCGACTCCATCTTCTGGGAGTGGAGGAGCTGCGCCTCCAGACTTCGCTTCTCGGTCACATCGGTGGCGTGGATTAGCCATGCCTTGCGACCCTCGAAGACGATGGGGTTCGCGGCGATGTCCACCTCGATGATCGCGTCGTCCTTCTTTCGATGCTTGAAGGCGTGGGGCGGTCGATAGGTGCGACCGGGTTCCCGCTGTGTCATGAACGCCTCGAACTTCTCCCTGAAGGCCGGGACCTCTTCCGGCGGCCGGATGTCCAGGGCGGTCATGGCGAGGAACTCGTCCCGCGAATAGCCGTAATGGCGCAAGGCAGCGTCGTTGACGGCGAGGAACGCGAAGGTCTCCTGGTCGTATACCCACATGGAGTGCGGGTTGCTTTCGAAGAGCAGCCGGTACTGCTCCTCGCTGGCTCGATGTTCCTCCTCACTCCGCTTGCGTTTGATCCCGAGGGCGATCTGATTCGCCACCGCTGCCATCGAGCCCAGAACGTTGGGGGAGAGGGGATGGCGGGAGAACATTGCCATGACACCTACGAGTTGGTCTCCCACGACGAGCGGGTACCCGGCGAAGGCCACCATGCCTTCCCGCTGGGCCCATGCCTGGTCGCTCACGCGGGGGTCGTGAGTCACGTCGTTGGTGAGGTGCGGCTCGCGTTCCGCCGCGATGAGGCCGATCTTGAACTGTCCCACGGGGACTCTCGCGTGCGCGCCGTCGAGGTGCGTGTACATCCCCGCGCTGGCCTGAAGTTCCAGCGTGTCGCCGGCCCGGTTGAGGGTCCAGATCCGGGCGAACGCCGGCTCCAAGTGGTGCATCATTGCCTCAGCGCACTGTTGGAGCACGACCGGTAGCGGCTCGTCGCGGATGAGGGCCGCGCCGATGTCGCTCGTGAAGGTCGCAAGCTCCATGCGTTCCGCAATTTCCTGCTGCGCTCGCTTGCGCTCCGTGATGTCGGCGACGAAGGCGCTGAAGTAGAAGGCGCGGCCTTCCTTGAGGGTGGTGACGGTCAGCTCGATGGGGAATTCCGAGCCGTCGCGCCGCAGGGCGCTCAGCTCGGTCCGGCGACCGATGACGGGGCCTACGCCGGTAGCCAGGAACGCCTTCAGCCCCCGCGTGTGGTCAGCGCGATAGCGAGGCGGAATGATCAGCTCGGACACACTCCGGCCGATGGCCTCGTCCTGCGCCCACCCGAAGAGGTCCTTGGCCCGCGCGTTCCACGAAACCACCAGCCCCTGCTCGTCCATCATGATCACGGCATCGAGGGCGGCATCGAGGACGGACTTCATCCTCGCCTCGCTCCTCCGGAGCGCTTCCTCGCCACGCCGCCGCTCGGTGATGTCGTGAAGGATCGTGAGCGCGGCGGACTCCTCGCCAAGGCGCACGAGCGAGACTGAGACCTCTACCCACACCGGGGTCCCGTCCCCCCGCAACAACTGATGCTCCTCGACGCGGTGCGTCCCCTCGGTCGGGAGCTGCACTTGCATCCGCGCGGAGTGGGCTTGCTCATCTGGGACGACGAACTCGTCGTAGTGCCGACCCACGATCTCCGCGCGCGGCCTCCCGAGGAGGCGCTCCGTTTCCCGGTTCGCCTCCACGACCCTCGCCGTCGGATCGAGGATCAGGATCGCGTCGTTCGCGTGCTCCATGAGCGCGCGATACCGGGCCTCCGAGACTGCGAGGCGCTTGACGGACTGGCCAAGGGCGACCGTCTGGCCGAACTGCAGGGCAAGGCTATGAGCGAAGCCGAGCCACGCGCGCTCCGAGAGGTCGTGGCTGTCAGAGGCCAGCACCAGCTCCCCGAAGGGCTCGCCCAGGACGACGAAGGGCAGGATGAGGACCGAGGAGTGACCTAGGCGGGCGAGGAAGTCGCGCACCTCCCCATCCGCCGTTTCCACGCTCGAAGAGAGCGCGGCCGTCTGCCCGGCTTCGACGATCCGACGGATGACCTCAGGGTGGCCAAAACAGGTTTCAGCATCGGCCTTCCGGCCGGCAGGGACCCCGAAAGACGCCTGGAGTCGATGGAGACCGCCCGGCTCGGCCACGTACAGCAGGCCCGTCGAGAGGCCCGCGGCGTCGAGGCAGTCGACGAGCACGTCACCGAGTATCTCCGGCACATCCCGAGGGTGGGCCAGCACTTCGGAAACGCACCTGATGACCGAGAGCGCCGCGGCCTGGATAGCCGCCTCTCGCAGGAGGGTTTCGTTGCGGGCCGTCTGCCGGTCGAGCTGAACCTGGAGCCGTTCCCGGTGGAGGGCGGTCACCCGTTCGTCGCTCGTCGTTGGCTGTGGAGCGGTGGCTCGGAGCAGGCCGGCCTCGAGCGCGACCACGGCATCCCGCAGGTCCGGCGTGTGGACCACGAGCGCGTTCCCACCCATCTGGCGGGCCAAGTCCCGATCCGCCTCGTCTACGTAAGCGGCGGACACGAGAACGATCGGGATGGCGGCCAGCACCGGATCGCGGCGGGCTTGGCGGCAGAACGCGAAGCCGTCCATCGACGGCATCAGGACGTCCGTGAGGATGGCATCCGGTGGACGGTGGCGCGCGATTTCGAGGCCCTCCTCGCCTCCCGACGCCGTCTCCACGTCGTACCCGGCCCGCTGGAGCCAGAAGGTGGCGAGCTTCAGGTTCCGGGGCTGGTCGTCGATGACGAGGAGCCTCTTCCTGGCCGTCTGTACCTGGGGCGCCGAGAGCTGTGCACGGACCACTTCGAGCAGCTGCGTGGTCTCGACAGGCTTGACCAGAAATTGGGTGGACGAGCCGCCCTCAGCACGCAGCTCATCCAGACGAGAGACCATCCCGGTGACGACGACGGCTGGGATATCTTGCGCGGGTGCGAGGCGACGGACCTCGGCCAGCAGCCGCAGGCCGTCCATGTCAGGGAGCACGTAGTCCACGACCATCAGGTCCGGGCCGCGAGCGGCGGAGGCTTCCAGGGCGTTGCGGCCATTCTCCACTTCGACGACGTCGTAGCCTTCGATCTCCAGGGCAGCGCGCAGCATCTTGCGCGTGATCGGGTTGTCCGCCACCAAGAGGATGGCCCCGGCGCTCATGCGGGAGGCACCCCGCGGCGCCGCGCAATGTGCTCGGCGATCACCCCGGTCAGGCGGCGGGTGTCAATGGGCTTGGCGATGTATCCGTCGCAGCCGGCGTCGAGGGCCTTCTGCTCGGCGCCCCTCATGGCGTAGGCGTTAAGGGCCAGAATGACGACGTGCCCACTCGCGGGATCAGCCTTGAGCCGCTGGGTCAGCTCGAACCCGTCCATGCCCGGGAGCTGGAGGTCCACGAAGCTCACGCGCGGATGGAAGCTCTCGAGGCCGCCAAGCCTCCTCCGCGTCCCCCCGTAGTGCTCACTTGCGCGGGCGCGCCAAGACCAGCGACGAGGGAGCCGAGCAGGAGCGCGAGTCTGAGCGGGGTGACCCGCCGACGAGCGAAAACCGAGGCCTACGGGGCCTGCGAGCGCCAACGGCTCCTCTAAGACCTAATCGAGGTCACAGACGATCCACTATGAGGCCACTACAACTGTACGACCGGGCGCCAGCAAGCGCAAGGCTATCGCTGAGGCTCCAGCAATCAACTTTCGGATTCTCGGCGACACGGTCCCACCTTGAGGTCAGAGAACAGCTCCTAGGAAGGTCGCGGGGCTCACCCCTGTGGCTCGCCAGAACGCGCTCCGCCGCTTTGTGCGTGGCTGAAGACGCGCGAATCCGGCGGCGGCGTGGTGGACGAGGCTGAGGAACGCGAAGGCGGGCGCGACCCCGGGGGCATGCCCAACGAAGAGCGCCCCAGATCACGTCCGGCTGGCCCAAGATCGGGTGGCTTGGTAGCAGCGTGGTAGCAGAGAGTCCGCCCTCGCTAGAATCCTGCAGCGATATGGCCATCAAGCCCACCGCCGGGTCCGGCAGCAGCGGGGACTCTAGTCGTGAGATCTTCATGTTTTCGTCCGCGCGGGTTCGCCGTTCAAGGGCTGTGGGCATTCCTCGCGTCGAAGGACGCCCTAGCGTGACGCCCCAAGAC
>JBGPYB010000155.1:0-10976 GCA_041493035.1 Vicinamibacteria bacterium
CTTGGTACCGCGCGCCGACGGCCACGGCCGCGTCCCGGCCGTCGAGGTCATGATCGCCACGCCCTTCATTCGCGACTGCATCATCAACAAGGACAAGACGAAGCTCATCCACGAGGCCATCGCCGCGGGCGTCAGCCAGTACGGGATGCAGACGTTCGACCAGTCGATCTTCCAGCTCTACAAGAAAGAGCTGATCACCTACGACGAGGCGCTCCGCCGCGCGAGCAACCCCGACGAGTTCAAGCTGAAGATCCAGGGGATTCAATCCACCTCCGACATGGCCGCCGAGGAGATGGAGAAGACGATGCAATCCTTCGACATGGAGTAGCGAGGACGAGCGCCTACCAGCGCGCCCTGAGACGGCTCGCGCGGCGCGACCACTCGGAGGCCGAGATGAGGGGGGCGCTTCAGGACGCGGGCCATGCGGAGGATGAAATCGAAGCCACGGTTCTCCGCCTGCGTGACGAACGCCTGATCGATGACGCGAGCTTTGCTGCCCGCTTCGCGCGAAGCCGGATGGCGCACCAAGGCCTGGGACGCCACCGGGTGCGTCGGGCGCTGTGGCAAAAAGGCGTTTCGAAGGGCGTCGCGGAAGCTGGGCTGACCGAGGCGCTCAGCGAGGTTTCGGAAGCGAGCGTCCTCGACGCTCTCGCGCGCCGCTATTGGCGCCAGCGGGCGCGGGAGGAACCGGAGCACCGCCTCCGCAAGCTCTGGGCCTTCCTCCTCCGCCGGGGTTTCCCCGCGGGTCTCGTCGGTGAGCGGCTGAGAGCGCTGTGGCCTCGCCACCGGGACGCCCTCGACGGGTTGGAGCCCCTCGAAGCCGAGGTACCCGACGCACCGGACGAGTCATGACACCCCAGGGGACCAGGGAGACGAGTTGAGGACGGCAGACGAGATCCGCAGCACTTTCCTGAAATACTTCGAGGAGCGCGGCCACCGCGTCGTCCGCAGTTCGTCGCTCGTTCCGGAGAGCGATCCGACACTCCTCTTCGCCAACGCCGGGATGAACCAGTTCAAGGACGTCTTCCTCGGCAAGGAGACGCGCGAGTACAGCCGCGCAACGTCGTCCCAGAAGTGCGTCCGGGCCGGCGGAAAGCACAACGACCTCGAAAACGTCGGCCAGACCGTGCGCCACCATACGTTCTTCGAGATGCTCGGCAACTTCTCTTTCGGCGACTATTTCAAGCAGGACGCCATCGCCTTCGCCTGGGAGCTGCTGACGAAAGACTTCGCACTCCCGAAGGACCGCTTGAAGGTGACGATCTTCCGAGGTGAGGCCGGCATCCCCCGGGACGCAGAGGCCCAGGGCTTCTGGAAGGGCCACGTGACCGAGGACCGCATCCTCGAGCTGGGGATGAAGGACAACTTCTGGGCCATGGGCGACACCGGCCCGTGTGGCCCCTGCTCCGAGATCCACTTCTTCCAGGGCGATTCACTCCCCTGCCCCGAGGTCACGGCGGGGCGCCCCTGCATGGGCGTCGAGTGCGAGTGCGACCGCTGGCTCGAGATCTGGAACCTGGTCTTCATGCAGTACAACCGCGACGCCGCGGGAACCTTCAACCCGTTGCCCGCGCCGTGCGTGGACACAGGCATGGGCCTGGAGCGGATCGCCGCGGTCGTGCAGGGGAAGGTCTCGAACTACGACTCGGATCTGTTCACGCCTCTGCTCGCGGCTGTCGCGAAGCGAGCGGGCAAGACGTACGGAACTGACCCGCAGCACGATGTGTCGATGCGCGTGCTGGCCGACCACCTACGAGCCACGACCTTTCTGATCGCCGATGGGGTCCTCCCCGGCAACGAGGGCAGAGCTTACGTTCTTCGCAAGATCATGCGCCGTGCACTCCTGCACGGCCGAAGGCTGGGAATCAATGACCCCTTTCTCTCAGCGCTCACCGACCCCGTGGTGGATCGCATGGCGGCCGCCTATCCTGAACTCCTCAATCAGCGTGACTCCATTCGCCGTGTAGTCAATGTTGAGGAAGAACGTTTCGCTGCCACGCTTAAGGCGGGGAAATTGGAATTCGACTTGCAAGTCGCTCGAACCCGCACCCTCCATAAGATGAGCGCACACCCCCCGTTGCGCCTGGACGGTCAGGACCTGTTCAACCTCTGGGACACCTACGGTATGCATCCCGACCTGGTTGCGGACTTGGCGGCTGAGCAGGGGTTCACAGTCGATCGCGAAGCGTTCGAGCAGAAGCTCGAAGAGCAGCGCGAGCGATCGCGGCACTCGAGCAAGCTTGGAACAGTCGCCGGCGACCCGGTCTACCTCGGCCTGCTGGAGCAAGGGAAGCCGGAGTTCCTCGGCTACGACACCCTCGTGGTCGAGGACGCCCGGGTGCTCGCCGTCCTGAGGAACGGTGCCCTCGCGCCGCGCCTCGACGCCGGCGACGAGGGCGAGGTCGTTCTCGACAGAACGCCGTTTTACGGCGAGTCGGGGGGACAGGTCGGAGACCATGGCGTTCTCTCGTCGGACGGTTCGGCGGCGCAGGTCACGGACTGCCAGCTCCCCATTCCCGGACTCTACGTCCACCACGTGAAGGTCACGGTCGGCGGCTTCGAACGCGGTGTGACCGTCCGGGCCGAAGTCGACGCCCAGCGGCGCGCGGGTGCGATGCGCCACCATACGGGAACCCACCTGCTCCATGCGGCGCTCCGGGAGATCCTCGGCCCTCACGTGAAGCAGGCCGGCAGCCTCGTGGCGCCCGACCGTCTACGCTTCGACTTCAGCCACTACGCGGGCGTGACACCGCCCGAGCTGCGCCACATCGAGAATCGGGTGAACGGCGAAATCCTCCGCGACAGCGCCTTGCAGCAGAAGGTAATGGGGCGTGAGGAGGCTCTGTCGTACGGCGCTCTCGCCTTCTTCGGTGACAAGTATGGTGAGCGCGTCCGCGTCGTCGAGGTCCCCGGCTTCTCGAAGGAATTCTGCGGCGGCACCCACGTCCCCCGGACCGGTGAGATCGGCCTCTTCCTCTTCACCGCGGAGCAGGGCATCTCCGCGGGCACCCGGCGTGTCGAGGCGCTGACCGGAGAAGCGGCCATGGAGCGGGCCCAGCGCGACCAGGGAATCCTGGAAGACCTGGAAGGCGCAGCGAAGGTGGATCGGCGCGCCCTGGTGGACGAATACGCCAAGTTGCGCGAGCAACTGAAGGCCAAGGAGCGCGAGATTCAATCCCTGAAGATGAAGCTGGCCACGGGCACCTCGGGTGCCGGTGCCACTCAGGATCTGGTCGAGGTGGCCGGCGTGCAGCTATGGACGCCCCGGTTCGAGGGTCTCGACCGTAAGGCTCACGCGGCCGTGGTCGACGACTTCCGCAATCGGAACAAGGACCGCGCCTTCGTCCTCGTGTCGGCTTCCATCGACGGCGAGGGCGTCAACGTCATCAGCGCGGTGTCCGATTCGCTGAAGGACCGCGTCAATGCTCCCGAGGTCATGAAGCGGCTCGGCCTCCGCGGCGGCGGCCGACCCGATTTCGCCCAAGGGGGCGGCGTGGCACCCGGCGAGGTGGATGGCCTCAGGAAGAAGGCAGGAGAGGTGATGCGCGCCATGCTGGAGGGAACGGGTGCAGCTTAGAACCGGATTGCTTCTCGTTGCGACGGGATGTCTTGCCGGCGTGGCCACTCCGGCCCACGCCCAGATCTACACTCGCACGAACGGCAACGGCGTCATCGAGGCGACCAACGTTCCCGCCGGTCCAGGCTTCCGTCTCACCTATGTCGGCAAGGGGATCCTCATCCACTCCCGGGGCTACTTTCCGCGGGCCTACAACGGGGAGTTCGACAACCACATCGAAGCCGCAGCCGCCATCCACGGCGTCTCCGTCGATCTCATCAAGGCTGTCATCACCGCCGAGTCCGAGTTCGACCGGTCGGCGGTCTCGTCGAAGGGGGCCCAGGGCCTCATGCAGCTCATGCCCTTCACCGCGCGGCGATTCGGCGTCTCCGATTCCTTTGACCCGCGCCAGAACATCTTCGCCGGCGCGCAGTACCTCCGCTTCCTCCTCGACACTTTCCAGGGGGATGTGGCCCTCGCCCTCGCGGGCTACAACGCGGGCGAGAACGCGGTGGCACGCTTCAAGGGGATCCCCCCGTTCAAGGAGACGCGTTACTACGTCCAGAAGATCCAGGGCCTCCTGGGGGACGGCTTCCCCACCTTCGTCGGAGCCAGCGGCGGCCCCACGCTGAAGGCCGCCTACTACACACCCTCGGGGCCCCGGCCCGGAGCAGCGGCACCCGGCAAGGCGGCCCGCGTCACGCCGGCCCGGCCGCAGGTCTACTACCGGTGGAATGACGATGCGGGGCAGATCCACGTCGCGCAAGCTCCCCCTTCCGAGGGAGTGACCTATTCGATGATCCGCGCTCTCGACTGAGCCCATGGCCATACGCGACCCCTCCCCCCGCGCGCCCTTCGACCAAGGGTTGTTCCTCGCCCACTTCAACAAGGGCAAGGAGCACTACGACGAGAAACGGTACGACGAGGCCGAACGCGAGCTGGAAGAGGCCTACCTGCTCCGTCCCCGGGACCAGAAGGTCCTGAATCTCCTGGGACTCATCTACTTCCGACAGGAGAACTTCGAAAAGGCGGAAGAGGTCTACCGCAAGCTCATCGCCGAGAGCCCCGAGGCTCACACGCTCTTCTACAATCTGGGCCTCGTCTACTTCAAGCTCAAACGTCTGGAGGAAGCCGAGGCTGCGTTCCTGAAGGCCCTCGAGCTGGCGGAAGACAACCCGAAGATCAGCTTCTACCTGGGATCGATCTACGAACGCCAGCGGCGCTTCCCCGACGCGATCTATCAGTACCGCCAGGCCGGGGCCAACATCATGGTTCGGCGCGTCGAAGACAAGATGGCCGCGGCCACCGCGGAACGTCCTCCGGCGCCGGGGAAGCCCCGGAAGGACGATACGGCGAAGTTCCGCGCGGCGGAGATCCACGAGTCCATCCGGCGTCGCGCCGAAGAAGCCATCGTGACGGCGAAGGCCATCGGCCCCGTGAGCCCGGCGCTCATGGCGGAAGGCGCTCCGAATCTCGAGACCGCGGGGACCAACCGCTATCACCTCGCCGACATCTTCGCACCACCGGCGGCGCCGCAGCGCTTTCCCGAAGTGATCTCGTTTCGGTCCGCAGGCCCGGCGGCGCCCGCGGGACCTCAGTCCACCGACCGAACGCTGCCGCCCACGCGCCGCCCCGAACCCTTCCGCTTCCTTCAGAACAACCTGATGGAGATCGAGTTCGCCGGCAAGGTCTTCATCAAACAGGGAACGATCTATTCGTACAGCGGCAACCTGACCTTCTGGGTGAAGGACAAGCGGCCGGGAGGGCATTCGGCCCTCGTGATCATCACCGGAAGCGGACGAGTCCTCCTGACCGACAAGGACCGGGAGATCACGTTCATGCAGGTGCAGGAGGAGACGATCTTCGTCGAGCCGTCACACCTCCTGGCGTGCGAGGAGACTCTCACGCCGCGCTACCTCTCCCTGGGCGACGCGCCCGAGGACCTGGAGTTCCTGGCTCTCGAAGGCACGGGCATGGTGGCGCTCTCGGTATCCAGCAAACCCCTCCCGCTTGCCGTCACGCGGGATCTGCCCGTCTCCGTGCCCTCAGCATCGGTGATCACGTGGAGCGGCGACCTGCGTCCCCACGCGGTCAACGACCAGCAACTCTGCGAGATCATGCAGCCGGCCGGTGGCCGCAGGGGACCCCTCCTCCGTCTCGAGGGGGAGGGGCGCCTACTGGTCGAGCAGAGCGCACCGGAGTAGATCCGGCGCCCGCTTCGCTCGCTGTCTCAGGCCCAGCCTTTGGCCATCGGTCCAATGACGGGAAGTTCCGTCTCCTCGCCGCTGTTTGCCTGGATCATCAGGTAGATGCAGGCGGCGAAGAGGCCGAAGCCGATCAGGATGCGGATCGGAAGCAGGAGCAATCCCGCGATGCCCAGGTGCAGCATGCTCAAGCCGATGCTCACGAACATGAAGGCGATGCCAATGCCGAAAGCGATGGCGTGGAGAAGAAGGCTCTGGAAGGCGTGGAACCGGAGGAACCGGCTCTGCTTCTCCACGATTGCGACGACGATGGCGAAGATCAGCCCGAGGCAGCAGGGAACGTAGCAGAGCAGTCCCCCCAGGTTCGGAGCGATGCCGAGGTTGGTTTGGCCGGGCGTGGGCGAGGACATGGTTCCTCCTCAGGAACTGAAGAAAAATGGCAGGAGACGTGGCGGATTATGGAGACCCCTCCCGACGTTGTCAAGGCAACGCGTCACCGGAGCGCATCCAGAGCCGCCTGAAGAATGCCATCGTCGTCCGAGGAAACGAGGGTGCCGCCCCCGGCATCGCCGCGAAAGGCCCAGCGCCAGGCTCCGCGGGCGTAGACGTCGTAAGCCCCGTGCCGGATCGGATCTCGCTGGACCGACTCCAGATGCGCCCGCATGTCGCGAGCGAAATCAGAGGCACTTGTGGGACCGTCCCAAACGGTCTGCCAGACGAGCAGCGTCTTGCCCGACAGGTCCCAGACCCGGAACGCGTCCCCGCCCCACCCTTCGGCGCCGTGGCTTTGGGCGTCCCCGAGGAGCGTTCGAGTGAGCATCTCGCCGAGAACACCCTGGTTCACGAGACGGCCCGTGCGCGGGGAATAGGTCACCAGGACGGCTCGGGGAGCTTCGCCAGCGCGATACTTCTCCGGGTGCAGTACCTGCTCCGTGGACTGCGGAGGACGCGACCAGGCCCCGCGGACGGCACTCCAGCCGCCGGCCTTCCAGAGAGACGTCACGAAGTCGACACCCGCCGTATAGGGAAGCACGAGCTGATCGCGGAGGATGGGAGGGGCACCGTCGACCGGGGGCGTGGGGAATGACGCCCCGGACAGTGCCTGCCCGAGCTCGTTCCCTCCCGGAGCGCGGCTCACGAGAAACTGTTCCATCAGGAAGGTGGCGTCTCCTTCCAAGAGGCTCAGGACCGCCATGCGACGATCGTCGAAATCGCCAATGGCGTCGTCCAACAGCCCGCGGGTGTCCATGTACTGGTCCTGGAGGGCATGGCGCAACTCGTGGGCCAGGATCATCTGGTTCGCGGGTGTCAATCGCCGATCCTCGCTGACGGCGTAGAGGCGCTTCCGGCCTGGCCGGTCGTCGTAGAAGCCCGCGACGTTCTGCTCGAGGAGCCGGCTCCGGAGGCGCCTCAGGTCCGTCCCGGGCTCGAGAAGGCCGAAGGCGACGAGAGTCCGGGCGTCGGCCTCGGCCTTCGAAGCCGGATACTCGGCGTCGACCACCTCGCGCAGATAGGCGACGAGCTGCCGGCGATCGAGATAGTCGAACACCACCGGAGAGCGGAAGGGGATCTGACCGATCTCGGCGACCTCCTTCTGAAGCTCGTCGCCGCTCATGTCGCGAAGGCCGAGCATGCTGGCAAGCAGCACGTTGATCAGATCGCTCGCGTCCGATGCGGGAGGATCCTGGCTCGTAGCGCCGGGGACGAGGAGCAGGCCAGCGAGGGCCAACGCGGTTCCGTTCACCGAACCTCGACGACGTCCTTCGGAAGGGACAGGTCGAAGGAATGTGGCTTGAGCGGCCCGTTCACTCTGACCTCGTCGAACCGCACCGTGGTGTGATCGCCGGTCGGCTCCGTCAGGCGCGTTTGCACGGGAATGAACCGGACGCTGTCGATCCAGAGGCGGATCCCCGAGAAGAGGCCGCTCTGCCCGGGAAGCGGCTTCAGGTCCAGAACGTGAGCCACGATCTTCCCCACCCTCTCGTCCCCGATCAGCGTGATCTCGTACTTCCGATTGAGCCCCACCGTCCCGGGTCCAAATCCCACCAGGAGATCGGCCTCGCCTCTCGCAACGCCCCGAAAGACCTGTTTGCTCTGGGGAAAGTAGCGCGCGAAGTGCCCGTCCTTGACGAGGGTGACGCTGGGCTGTGGGAGAGCGTAGTTCCAACGGAAGCGACCCGGAACCTGAAGGATCACGTCTCCTCGAGACTCGGTCTTCTCGTCGAGAAGAACCAGCACCTTCGTCTCCACGAACTCGGCCCTCATTGTCTCCAAGAGCCGGCCGGCGTTCTCCAGAGACTCGAGGACCGACCGGGCATCGGCAGACGCCGGGGCCGGCGTCACGGCGAGGGCCAGGAAGAGTGCGACGGTGCTATTCACGTCCCGGCCCCGGTCACTGTTCGAGGGAGCATCCCCTGACTCACGACGCGACCGTCCCGCATCTCGATGGTCCGGTGTCCGACCGCGGCAGCCTCGGGGTTGTGGGTGATCATGGCGATCGTCTGGCCGAAGCGACGGTTCAGACTCTTGAAGAGGTCCAGGATCGCGCCGCTGTTGACCGAGTCGAGGTTCCCCGTCGGCTCGTCGGCCAGGACGATCGCCGGATGGTTCACGAGGGCCCGGGCGATGGCGATGCGCTGCTGCTCCCCCGCCGACAGATCCAGGGGCTTCATGCTCATCTTGTGGGCCAACCCCACCATCTCGAGGAGCTCCACGATCCGGGAGCGCGGCGGAACACCGCCGTTCTGGATCTGGGAGGCCATTTCGAGGTTCCCGCGAACCGTGAGGGTCGGAAGCAGGTTGAAGCGCTGGAAGACGAAGCCGATCTTCTCGCGCCGCGTGCGCGTTCGTTCCCCGTCTCCGGCGCTCGAGACTTGAACCCCGTCCACGACGATCGTCCCTGACGTGGGGCGAGCCAGGCCTCCAAGGAGATGAAGGAGGGTGGACTTGCCGCACCCCGAGGGTCCGATGATCGACACGAACTCCCCTCGCTGAACCTGGATGTCGACGCCGCGAAGGGCGTCAACGTCCACCTTTCCGACGTGGTACACCATCCGAAGATCGATCGTCTCGAGAATCGGTCCAGGAGAGGCCATGGGCTACTCGCCGACCTCCTTGACCGCATAGCCCTCGGGCATCCTCGGCGTGAAGGCGCGTTCCGGAATCGCCACGTTCACTTGGGCCTTGTCGAACACGAAGGACGCGACGTACCCCTCGGCCGGACGAGCCACCGTCACGACACTCGGCACCTCGCCCTTCCAGCCGCCGAAAGAAGCTTCCGAGATCACGTCGCCGTGCTCGTCGAAGGAACGAGCCCGCAGGACGTGGAGGGTCTCGCGGTCGAAGGAGACGCGTCGACGCACGGGGCCCCGCCCCTCGGAGACACGGCCGACGACGACGGAGACGGACTGCCGATCCGCTTCGAAGAGGAGCACCTCGCCCTCGCGGGGCGTGAGCGCCTCGGGTAGAAAGGCCGACGTGAGGTCGCCCGGGCGGAGAACGTAGTACGGGGCCTCGTCGGCGCCCTCGGCCCTGTGCGGAGCATCGTTCGGCCCGGTCCAGACGGTTTTCTTCGAGGGAACCTGGAACCAGAAGCGCTCGCCGTCGCAGACCACCTCGAGAGCCGTCACAACGAGGACGGACCCCTTGAGATAGAGCCGACCTCCTCGTGCCGCCACGACACGCACACCGAGCTTCCGAGACTTGCCGGCGCGAAGGTCCCGAACCTCCAGTTCGCCCGAAGCGCTGAACGTCCGGGTGGAGCAGTACGCTTCGTGGGCCGCCAGGACCTCATCGAGGGTCGCCTTTCTCGGCTCGGATGTGTCGGACAAGGGCGGAGCGAGACCGGAAACGGCGCAACCCGTGGAAGCCACCGCGAGGGCTAGACCGAACGCCACCTTCAAGCGCTTCATGCTAGCCACGACCACCCAAGGGGTCAAGAACTCCCCACCTCGAGTCCGCCCGGGCCTCCGCGTCGTCCCCAGGTCTGCGCAGAAAACCCAAAGAGGCAGAGAGCCGCGGCCACCGTCTCGAGATGATGTGTCACCTCGTCAGTGGTGACTCGGCCGCCCCCTCGGGCCGCGGCCAGGGGGACGGCGAGTTGGTCGGCCAGATAGCCGTCCACCGCACCTTCGGCCTCCAGGAACCGCAGAAAGCGCCGGGACGCCCGACCTCCCAGCGTCTCGGGGCGCACACCGGGTTCGCCCAGGAAGCCGAACGCGGCACGGCTCTTCTCGAAGATGGCCTCCAGGTGGAGGAAGGAGCCGGGGGACGCCGAGGCGGGCGCGCTCAACTCCCAATCGACGTCCAGGCGCTGGTTCTCCCAGAGATGTTTCTGGACCGCGTCGCGCTGACGCTCGGCCACGTCCCCCTTGAGTCGCGACGCCCCGGAAACACCCCGAAGCGTTACGAGGGATCCGCGTTCCTCGAGGGAGAGCGTGGCGGGCCGGATCCAGGGCTCGACCTCCGCCCGAATCTCGCCTCCACCGGCAGGATGGAAGCCGGCCTTCTCCAGCTCGAAGCGAAGGTGCAATCCGAGGTCGGCCAGAACGACGGCCCAATGGCGTGTGAGGTAGTGGAAGCTCGGGCTCCCCGGCACGTGGGTTCCGCCGGTGATCTCGAGCCGGCTCCCTTCCGCCGCCGTGGACAGCGGAACGAGAAGCGTCTGGGCGACGAACGAGGCGGCGGCGGGCGAGGCGAGGTCGAAGCGGAACTCTCCAGGGGCCAGAGGCCCGGGCTCGAAGCGCAGGTCCGGCGACCCCTCGAACGTGCCGCCGACCTTGGCTCCGCTCGCCATCGTCGCGGCCCGAACGGAGGCGACGTCTTGAGCACGGAGGCCGGGCCGAAGGCGGCCCGCCCCGATCCGCGTGATCTCGAAGCCCTGGCCGGTGAGCATGGACAATGACAGGGCCGTTCGAAGGATTTCTCCTCCGCCCTCCGCCTGCGACCCGTCGATTGGGATCAGCCGCGCCATTCGGGCAACCGGCAGGGCTCGCTTCGGCAGAAGCGAGGAGGCGTCTCGGGAGACGCTAGGCGACCGAGGCGACCGAGGCGACCGAGGCGACAGGAGACGGCGCTTGGCTCTCGGCGGGAAGGAAGTAGCCGGGCGTCGCGGTTACCGGCGCCGAGCGCCCACCGGGCATGTGAGAGAGCAAGGCTTCCTGCGCCCGCGGGTACGTCTCCGCAGGGAAGAAGCGCTCCACCGGGACGGGGACGCC
>JBGPYB010000087.1:0-20043 GCA_041493035.1 Vicinamibacteria bacterium
AAGCTCTCGGCCATGCCCAACGCCGGCTCGCCGGCCATGGTCGAGGGACGCTACGTCTATCTCTGCACGCCGGAGTACATGGCGTCGTACGCGCGGCGCTTCATCGGGGCCGGCGTCACCGTCGTCGGCGGCTGCTGTGGCACGACGCCGGCTCACATCAAGAACCTGGTCCGCTCGGTGAAGATGCTCCAGCCTACGAAGGAATCCGTGACGGTGCTGCCTCCGGTTCGGGCCAAGGAAGCACCGGCGCCGATTCCGCGCGAGGAGAAGAGCCCCCTTGCGAAGAAGTTGGGCAAGAAATTCGTGGTGTCGGTGGAGCTGGATCCGCCGAAGGGCGCGGACCCAGTCGGGGTCATCGAGAAGGCCCTGAACTGCAAAGAGCATGAAGTCGACGCCATCAACGTCGCCGACGGTCCGCGCGCCTCGGCGCGCATGAGCGCCCAGGCTCTCTGTGTCCTCATGCAGAGCCGCGTCGGCATCGACTCGATCCTCCACTACACCTGCCGCGACCGGAACCTCCTCGGGATCCAGTCGGACCTTCTTGGGGCCTACGCCCTCGGCCTGCGCAACGTCCTCGCGATCACGGGCGACCCGCCCAAGCTCGGGGACTACCCGGACGCCACGGCGGTGTACGACGTCGACTCGATCGGCCTCATCCGGATCATGGACCACCTGAACCACGGCTGCGACCTGGCCGGGAACCTGATCGGTCCTCCTCTCGGGATCCACATCGGCTGCGGCGCCGACCCGAGCAAGCCCGACATGGAGAAGGAAGTCCGGCGCCTCGAGGAGAAGGTCAAGGCCGGAGCCGAGTACATCATGACGCAGCCGGTCTACGACCCCAAGACCGTGGAACAGTTTCTCGGGATGATCCGCCATCTGAAGACGCCGGTGCTCGTTGGGATCCTCCCGCTCTACTCCCACCGGAACGCCGAGTTCCTCCACAACGAAGTGCCGGGGATGATCATCCCGGCCGACATCCGGGATCGGATGCAGCGTGCCGGCTCCGGGGAGCAGGCTCACGCCGAAGGCGTGCGCATCGCCCAGGAGGCGCTCCTGGCCGCCAAGGACCTGGCCCAGGGCGTCTACATCATGCCCCCGTTCAACAAGGTCGACCTGGCGGTGCGGGTCATCGAGGTCCTTCAGTAGGCGCTACCGCCGCCGGGTTCTACTGTCCCGGGTCCGGGGAGTACTTCGCCCAGTCGATGCGCATCTCCGAATCCGCGGCGGGGAAGTCCGCGGGGCCGCCGGAGCCGAACCAGTGGGAGTCCGGATGCCAGACGTTGAACAGCCAGGCGGCGGGGCGCTGGGGGATGTAGCGTGCGTCGGCGTAGTCCCAGAGCGTCACCTCCTGGCCGTCCAGGACGATGAAGAACCGCAGGCGCGCCGGGTGCCAGTCGAAGCCCATCTCGTAGAAGGCGTCGGGATCGGGGAAGCCCGGATGCACCAGCTCGCGTGACCGGCCCCGGAGGACGACGCCGTATTCGTGGTCGGAGGGGGAGTCAAAGTACTCGCCGGTCGCGAGATCGAGCGCGCGGGTCCACTTGAGGAAGCGCTCGGGCGCCGCCTGATAGTCGGTCCACGTCGTCAGGGAAATGACGTTGGGGGTGCCGCACAGGATCTCGATGTCGATCTCGGAGTTGTCGGGGATTCCGTTGCCGTTCGCGTCGCTGCCGTCGTTGAAATAGGTGAAGAAGCCGTTCACGACCTCTTCGTTCGGGCGGCACGCGGCGAGGTGAAGGCGCGCCCGGAAGGTCCCGTAGAGGTGTTGGCGTTTCGAGTCGATCTCCGTCGCAAAGCCTGGTCCCACGCGCTGGTTGCCCGGAAGGCCCGGAGCCCCGGCGAATACGAGGGCCGCCACGGCGTCGTCCGTCGCTCGTGTGTCGGCCACGCCGAAGGCGACGTGGCCGCCAGAGTGGGCGGTCCGCGTCCACTGGCCGTCGTCCCCGGCGAACTGGCTGGACCACGCGCCGGTGGTGGGCGGCGGAGAGGGAGGAGGCGGCGTCGAAGGCGTCTGCATCGGGGGTGTGTTGGAGCCGCAGCCGGCAAGCAGGCCGGTCAACAGGGCCGCAGCGCCCCAGCGGTCCCTTCCATGCGCCAAGTGAGTGCCGTCCACAGCTCGGCAGTCTAACAGCCCAGGGTCTGTGATATATCCCCTTCCCTTCTCCGGGATTTCGCCTAGAATGCCCTCACGTCCTCGCCTGGGGGGGTGCGTTGGGGACTCGCGGATTGGCTCTCGCGTTCTGGGGCCTCGGCGCTATCGTCGCCGCCGGGGACAAAGAAGCTGCGCTCCCGACGTTCTCGGCGGGTGCCGAGGTCGTCAACCTCACGGTCACCGTCCGTGACCTCCACGGGCAACTCGTCGCCGATCTGACCCCGGACGATTTCGCCGTCTTCGAGGACGGACGTCCACAGAACGTCCAGCTCTTCGCCCCCGCCGTGAAGCCGGGCCAAGAAGAAGCCCTTGCCCTGGATCTGGGCCTGCTCCTCGACACGAGCGAGAGCATGGCCAACGAGATCAAGCTCACCCAGGAGGCGGCCACCCGCTTTCTCGAGGCCATCCCGAGGGCCCGCGACCTTCTGACCGTCTTCTTTGATCAGGACATCCGCATCTCCCGCTACGACAGCGAGCACCAGCAGGGTCTTTTCGAGCGCATCCTGAAGACGCACGCCACCGGCAACACGGCGCTCTACGATGCCGTTGCCGTGTATCTGTCCCGGGTGCAGGATTCGGGAGGACGCAAGGTCCTCGTCATACTGACCGACGGCGAGGACACCACGAGCGCACTCAGCCTGACCCAGGTGATGCGGCTCGTCCGCTCGAGCCCGGTGACGATCTATCCCATCGCCTTTTCCGGGGAGTACCTCCTCGGGAGCAACCGCGCGGTCTCCGCCCGTTCTTTCCTGAGGTCACTGGCAGAAATGACCGGCGGTGCCGTCTTCGCCCCGTCCGCGTCGAAGGACCTGTCGGGGATCTACGAGAAGATCCTCGACGAGTTGTCGGCCCAGTACGTCCTGGGATTCACCTCTGACAACCTCAAGCGTGACGGCAAGCTGCGCAGGCTCCGGGTCGACGTCAAGCGCAGGGACCTGAAGGTCCACCACCGCCTCGCCTATTACGGTCCCAGAGACCGCTAGGCCGTAGCCCTCTCCGCTCTCTCCACGCCGCTTCTCCGTGTCTCCGCGCCTCCGTGGTCGTCCGTTTCCGTCAGACGGACGTGGGCGGCTTGCCGGCCAGCAACTCCGCCACGCGGCGTTCCAGCTCTCTGAGACGCTTTTGCAGCTCGGGCAGCTTGGCGAAGACCACGCTCGCCTTGAGCCACGAGCGGTTGTCGATGGCGGGGTAGCCGGAGATGAGCGCCCCCGCTGGCACGTCGTTCGGTATCCCGGTCTGCGCGGTCGCGATGACGCCGTCGCCGATGGTGAGATGCCCCGCGACACCCACCTGCCCCGCCAGGGTCACGCGATCGCCGACCTTCGTGCTGCCCGCGATCCCGACCTGCCCCGCGAGCACGGTGTCCTCGCCGATCACCACCGAGTGGCCGACCTGGACCAGGTTGTCGATCTTGGTCCCGCGACCGATGCGCGTCTCCTTGAGGGCCGCGCGGTCGATGGCCACGAGGGCGCCGATCTCCACGTCGTCCTCGATCACGACGATCCCGACCTGCGGGATCTTTTCGTAGTGCCCGCCGCTGTCTTTCGCGAAGCCGAAGCCGTCGCTCCCGATCACAGCTCCGTTCTGGACCACCACGCGGTTGCCCAGCCGGCAGCCTTCTCGGACTTGCACGCTCGAGTGAAGGACGCAATCGTCGCCGACGTCGACGCCCGGGTACAGGACTACGTGCGGGTGCACCACTGTTCGAGCCCCGAGTCGCACGCCGGCCCCGACCACGGCGAGGGGACCGATGTGCACTCCCTCGCCGAGGGTGGCCCCTTCGTCGACCATGGCCGACGGATGGACTCCGGCGAGAGGGTGTGGCCTTGGATGGAGAGCCTTGAGAGCCTGCGCGAAGGCCAGGTACGGGTTCTCGGTGAGGAGGCTTGGGAGAGGGGTCTCGATGTCCGGCGAGACGATGACGGCCGTGGCGCGCGTCGTTGCGAGGCGGGCGACGTAGCGTGAGTTGGAAACGAACGTCAGGTCGCCGGGTCCCGCGTCATCGATTCCGGCTACCCGCACGACGTCCACGCCCCCGTCGCCGCGGACCTCACAACCGAGGCGTGCGGCGAGGTCGCGGAGGATCACCCCGCGGGGGTCCCGGCCGCGGGCTTGGCGGGCGGGATGGGGGTTGCGGTCTTGGCCGGCGGTGCCGGCGGAGCCGCCACCGCCACCTTTCGGCTCTCCCCCGAGCTCACCGCGCCGTTCATCTGGGCTCCTTCGCGGACCGAAAGCATCTTCGCGTCGAAGGTCCCGGTCACCCGGGCCTTCTCGAGGAGAGTGAGGCGCTCGGCGACGAGCTCCCCCTTGAACTCCCCCGCGATCTCGGCCGTGTCGGCGATCACCTTGGCCTCGACGACGCTCCCTTCGCCGAGGACGAGGCGGCCTTTGATCTCGATGTCGCCCTTGAAGCGGCCCAGGATCCGGGCGTCCTTGCCCGAAAGGGTCCCTTCGAAGCGGGCGTCGGTGTCGATGAGCGTTCCCTTTTCGGCGTCCATCAGCCCCCCCTGGCAGAGAAGGGCCCATTGTAGCCCACCTGGCGGAAGACCCTTACGACCGGACCTCCGGCGCCCCGGGGCCTTGTATCATCGAAGGCTATGCGCGCACGTCCCGAAGAGCCACGCTTGGCCCCCGCCCTTGCCGACACGCCGTTCCGGATCGAGAGCAACTTCGAGCCCAAAGGCGACCAGCCCCGGGCCATCGAGGAACTGGTCACCGGGCTCGAGCGCGGCGACAAGCACCAGGTCCTGCTCGGCGTCACCGGCAGCGGCAAGACGTTCACCATCGCGTCGGTGCTGGCCAAGGTCAACAGGCCGGCCCTCATCCTGGCGCACAACAAGACCCTGGCGGCCCAGCTCTACCAGGAGTTCAAGGGCTTCTTCCCGAGCCACGCCGTCGAGTACTTCGTCTCCTACTACGACTACTACCAGCCCGAGGCCTACGTCCCCCAGTCGGATACCTACATCGAGAAGGAAGCCACCATCAACCAGGAGATCGACCGGCTCCGCCTCTCGGCGACGCGCAGCCTCTTCGAGCGCCGCGACGTCGTCATCGTGGCGTCGGTCTCCTGCATCTACGGCCTCGGTTCCCCCGAGGCCTACTACGGGATGCTCCTGTTCATCCGCCAGGGGGACACCCTCGATCGCCGAGAGATCCTCTCCAAGCTCGTCGACGCGCGCTACGACCGCAACGACTACGACCTGAAGCGCGGCACCTTCCGCGTCCGCGGCGACGTCGTCGAGATCGTTCCAGCGTACGAGGAGACGGGCATTCGCATCGAGCTGTTCGGCGACGAGGTGGAGGCCATCACCTCGTTCGACCCGCTCACAGGCAAGCCCCTCTCGAAGCTGGCGCAAGTGGCCATCTACCCGTCGAGCCACTACGTCACGCCGCGACCGCGGCTCGTGGACGCCATCCGCTCCATCGAGGAAGAGCTGCCGGGGCGCAAGGCGGTCCTCGAGCGGGAGGGGAAGCTTCTCGAGGCCCAGCGTCTGACTCAGCGGACGATGTTCGATCTCGAGATGCTGCGGGAGACGGGCCACTGCCACGGCATCGAGAACTACTCCCGCCACCTCTCGGGACGGGCTCCGGGAGAACCGCCTCCGACGCTTCTCGACTACCTGCCCAAAGGCTGCCTGATGGTGATCGACGAGAGCCACCAGAGCGTCCCCCAGGTCCGCGGCATGTATCACGGCGACCAGCAGCGCAAGGGAACCCTGGTGGAGTACGGGTTCCGCCTCCCGTCGGCTCTCGACAACCGCCCCCTGAACTTCGAGGAGTTCGAGGCCCGCATGGGTCAGGCTATCTACGTGTCGGCGACACCCGGCCCGTACGAGCTACAGAAGGCCGGGGGCGTCGTGGTCGAGCAGGTGATTCGGCCGACGGGGCTCAAGGATCCGCAGGTCGAAGTGCGCCCGGTCAAAGGGCAGGTGGATGACTTGCTGGCCGAGATCCGCACCCGCGCGACGCGGGGCGAGCGCGTCCTCGTCACGACGCTCACGAAGCGCATGGCCGAGGACCTGACCGAGTACTATCACGACCTCGGCGTCCGTGTGCGCTACCTCCACTCGGACATCGAGACCCTGGAGCGTGTGCGCATCCTCCGCGACCTGCGGAAGGGGGAGTTCGACGTCCTCGTCGGCATCAACCTCCTCCGGGAAGGGCTGGACCTCCCCGAGGTCTCCCTCGTGGCCATTCTCGACGCCGACAAGGAGGGCTTTCTGCGCTCGGCCGGGTCGCTCATCCAGACCATGGGCCGCGCCGCCCGGAACCTCGCAGGAACCGCGATCCTCTACGCCGACAAGGAAACCGACTCCATGAGGAAGGCCATGGGGGAGACGAATCGCCGCCGGGTGATCCAGGAGACCTACAACGCCGAGCACGGCATCACCCCCGAGAGCATCCAGAAGAGCATCGGGGACATCCTGTCGTCGGTCTATGAGGCCGACTACGTGGCGGTCCCGGAGGTCGCCGAAGCCCCGGAGGAGCGCTACCGCACGATCGACGACCTCGACAAGGAGATCAAGGTCCTCGAGAAGCAGATGCGCGAGGCGGCCAAGGCCCTGGAGTTCGAGAAGGCCGGCGAGATCCGCGACCGGATCAAGATGCTCCGAGCCAGGGAGTTCGGGCTCACGTAGCCGTTCAGGCCTCGGGCCCCGGCTTGACGACGCTCAACGGCCCCGTGGCATCGGCGGCGATCTCGGCGGCCAGATGGCGCCGGGCCACGTCGATGGCGTGGTCGAACTCCTGGGTCCAGCGGAAACGTCTCGATCCAAGCCCGCACACCCTGGAGGCGGGCCAAGGCCAGGCAATCGGCGGAGTCGGCGGCGGTTCCCCAGCCCACGCCCATGCGCGTGCCCACGGCCACATGGGTGACGCCGGCGCCGACCGCGTCGACTGTGCCCGCCACCTCGTGGCCGGGGACCCTGGGGTACTGGACTCCGGGCCAAAGACCGTCCTTGACGAGGTGGTCGCTGTAACAGACGCCGCAGGCCGCGACCTTCAGACGAACCTGCCCCGACCCAGGCTGGGGCCGGTCCCTCGTCACGATGTCGAAGTTCTTTTTCGGGGACGTGGCGACCGCGGCTCTCATCAATGAGCTCCGCGCTGCGCCGCCACAGTCGCCGGCGTAATGGCCGGTGAGCCCTTGCCGAAGGTGTGACGTATGTAGCTCAGCACGGCGGCCAGGTCGTCGTCGGTCAGCGAGGCAAACGGCGGCATGGGGTTCGAGTAGGTCGGCCGATCGGCCGGCAGAACCTCCCCCGGGCCGCGGAGCAGAAGCCCCACCAACGTCGTCGGATCATCGGCGACGAACGCGCTGCCCACGAGCGCTGGGTGCATGTGGGGGACGCCGCTCCCGTCGGCCATGTGGCACGAGGCGCAGGCCTGTGCGTAGACCTTGGCCCCGCGGGAGTCGTCCGCTACCGCGGTCTTCTGGGGCGCAGCGACCTCGGGTGCGGCCGCCACTGGCCCGCTCTCTCCCGTGTAGAGAATCCGCCAGACGCGCCCCTTCTCGGAGTCGGCCACGTAGAGGGATCCGTCCGGCCCGACCGCCACGCCGCTGGGACGGAACCGCGCGTCGCCCGGGTTCGTGAACTCCCGCTTTCCCGAGAAGCCTTCGGCGAAGACCTCGTAGTCGCCGCGGGGCATCCCTTTCTCGTCGAAGGGAACGAAGCTGACGTTGTACCCCTTCTGCGGCTTGGGGGCGCGATTCCAGGATCCGTGGAACGCGATGAACGCGCCGCCGCGATACTTCGCCGGGAATTGCTCGCCCCGGTAGAAAGCCATTTGCAGCGGCGCCCAGTGGGCGGGGAAGGCGATGAGAGGCTCGGGGTATTTGCCTGGTTCGGCGCGCTTCTGGTTGTCGCCGCCGAATTCCGGCGCGACCATGCGGGCTTTCTTCAGCGGGTCATAGTAGGTGTACGGCCAGCCGAGGTTCGTGCCTTCCCTCAGGATGTGCATGACCTCGGCGGGCAGCTCGGCGTTGTCTTCGTCGTTGTAGTGCTCGGGGTCCACGGTGCCCAGTTGGTCGCGACCCATCTGCACGATGAAGAACGCCTTCGACACGGTGTTCCACGCGAGGGCCAGGATGTGGCGATGGCCCGTGGAGAAACGGAACCCCTCGGCCTGGGACTGCTTCGCCCTGTTCGGGTCGAAGCGCCAAACGCCCCCGTGGGTCTTCAGGAACTCGGTGGCGTCCTTCCCGGTCCCCTTGGCGCCCGGGGAGCGATCCGGGTGGCCGAAGGAATTCGATGGAGAGCCGACCTCCACGTAGAGCTGCCCCGCCTCGTCAAAGGCGAAGGACTTGGCCTCGTGCTGATGCTCGTTCGGCAGCCCGGAGACGACGGTCTCGGGCTCTCCCCTGGGCGCCAGCTCTCCCGGCGCGAGGCGATAGCGGTAGACCGCGCTGTTGGTGGAGTGGTAGAGCCAGCCGTCGCGGAGGGCGATGCCGGTGCCGCCGCCCGACCCGAATTTCTGCTGGATCTCGGCCCGACCGTCGCCGTCCTGATCGCGCAGCGCGATGATGCCGTGGCCCGACGTCTTCACGTAGACGTCGTCGTTCGGCGCCACGGTCATGAAGCGAAGGGATCCCAGGTTGTCGGCCACAACGAGGGCGCGGAAGCCGGGCGGAAGAGTGATCGCGCCGTTGTCGGGGTCGGGTTTCGGGAGAGCCGCGACCGCCACCGCGGCGCCCGCGGCCAATCCCGCGGCCGTCAAGAGCGCTCCTCCCGCTGCCCGCAGCATCCTCCCGACCCACCCTCTCGTCGATCTCATCCTGACCCTCCCGTGACGCCAAAACCCCATGATCCCACAATCGCGGGATTCTCGCGGAGAATGGAGAGCATGAAGGTCAGAGAGATCATGACGTCGAGCGTCGTCGTCGCCGCGCCGGACACCTCGGTGAACGCCGTGGCCCAGTTGATGGGGAAGGGCAGCATCAGCGGCGTCCCCGTGGTGGACACGACCGGCCGCGTGGTGGGCATCGTCAGCGAACTGGACCTCATCGTGCGCAACGCCCGCTTCGAGCCTCCCGCGTTCTTCCAGATCCTCGACGGGCGCATCCCCATCGAGACGCCGGGGCACTACCGGAAACGCCTGAGGCACATGCTGGGGACCGAGGTCCGCGACGTGATGACGGAGGAGGTCGTGACCGTGGGCCCCGATGAGGACGTGGAGACCCTGGCGGACCTCATGGTCCGGAAGCGAGTCAATCCCATTCCGGTGATCGAAGGCGGTCGCCTCGTCGGCATCGTCAGCCGCGCCGACATCATCCGGATGATGGCTCGCGACCTGGCCGACTAGTCGCCCCGCCGGATTTTCCTTGACCGCCTCTCGCGACCGAGCATAGTCTGCCAGCCCAAGGATGATCGGAAGGGGGCGGCCAAGCGTTGTTCACGCTACGTGAGCGCGACGGCCGCATCGGGGAGGACCATATGAATCGCATTGGGGCGTTGCTGGCGCTTCTCTCGACCCTTGGCCTGGAGGCGGTGGCGCAAGCGCAGCCTGCCTCGAGTGCGTCGGCGGATGCGTACGCGGTTGCCGACCGGATCGTCGACGAGTTCAGGCTGGACGCACACATCCTCGGTCTCGCCTACGGCATCGTTGCCGACGGCCGCCTAGTTCACGTCGGGGTGTTCGGCGTGCAGGACCTCGAGTCGCAGCGCCCCGTGACCCCCGACACGTTGTTCCGCATCGCGTCGATGACCAAGGCATTCACCGCGCTGACCGTCCTCAAGCTGCGCGACGACGGCCGCGTCCGCCTCGACGCACCTGCTGCGGACTACATTCCCGAGCTGCGCGCCTGGAAGTACCCGACCGACGACTCACCAGAAATTCGAGTCCGCGACCTGTTGAGCCATGCCGCCGGATTCGTGACCGACGACCCGTGGGGCGATCGCCAGACGCCGCTGCCAGAGGAGGAGTTCACGCGGCTGCTTCGCGACGGAGTGCCGTTCACGAGTGCACCCGCCACGCGGTACGAGTACTCGAACCTCGGCTATGCGCTCCTGGGGCGCATCATCACAAACGTCTCGAAGCAACCTTACGCGGACACCATCACGCGCACGCTGTTGCGCCCCCTTCGCATGGAGGCGTCCGGCTTCGTGGCCGAGGCGGCACCTCGCGAGCAACGCGCGCTCGGATACCGCTGGGAAGACGACGCGTGGCGCCTGGAGCCCACGCTCGGTCCCGGCGCGTTCGGTGCCATGGGCGGACTCCAGACGAGTGCGAACGATTACGCGAAATGGGTCGCGTTCCTGCTGTCTGCGTGGCCCGCGCGCAACGGGGCTGACGCCGGGCCTGTGCGGCGCGCGACGGTGCGCGAGCTGGCGCAGGGATCGAACTTTCCCCGCATCCGGGATCGCTTCGCTCGCGCCGGCGCCCCCACCTGTCGCCAAGCCGTGGCCTACGGCATGGGCATGGGCGCCGCAGTCGACTGCGATCTCGGACTGACGCTGAGCCACGGCGGCGGGTATCCGGGATACGGATCGCACGTGCTGCTGCTGCCGAACCGCGGCATAGGCATATTCGCGTTGGCGAATCGCACGTACGCTGGCCCATCCGCGGCCGTTTGGGACGCAGCCGTCGCACTCAACAAGGCGGGTCTCCTGGGGAACGATCGCGAGCTGCCGGCCAGCGTAGACGTTTCAACCGCGTACAACACGGTCGGTGCGCTCTACGCGGCGGGCGATGTCACCGCCGGGCTGGGGTCCCTCGCGATGAACTTCCTGCTCGACCGGGATGCCCAGGGCTGGTCGCGGAGGCTCGCGACGCTCAAGGCACAAGTGGGGGAGTGCGACACGACAAGTCCGGTAGTAGCTACCGGCGCTCTTTCGGCTGATTTCACCTGGCGCTGCTCTCATGGCCGGATGAAGGGATCACTGTCCCTTTCACCGACGCATCCGCCACGCATCCAGCAGTGGCTGATCGAGCCGGTAACCCCCTGAATCGTGGAGGCAGCCTCGCGCCCGAGGCGCGGCGGACGTCAGTGGCGGCCTTCGCCGAGACCCGGTATCCAGTGGAGAGCGTTCTCCCTGAAGATGCGCTTCAGGGCCGGTTCCGGCAGGGCCAGACCCGCGACCGGACGTCCGTTCTCGTCGAGGGCGCGGTCGGTGGCGAAGTAGGCCCAATCGCGGGCGTACACGGCCTCGAGGCGGCGCGCCAGCTCGTCGGCGTCGTGGCCCTGCATCACCTCGAAGTCGGTGCCATAGAGAACGCGATCCTGGTAGCGGATCAGGAACGTGCGCACCTTGTCGCGCGGCTGGAGCATGAGGTGGGCGACCCTCGCCGCCGTGTCGACGGCGAGGTTCGGGTAGCGGTCCAACCGACGGGCGATGTCGTCGACGTCCTCCTCCATGCTGCCGAGATGGCAGCCCACGACCTTCAGGAGCGGATGCTGTTCGAGCATGCGGTCCCGCGCCGCCAGGACGACCTCCTTGCTCGGCATGCCGGCACGGCCGTAGACGTGCCAGGTCGCCCGCGTGCTGTAGTAGTCGTAGTCCGGGCTCTTCGGATCGAGCGGCTGCCAGGCGGCGATGGGCTCGGCGAGGTGCGCATAGAGGGTCCTGCCGCGAGCGGCCAACCCTTCGAGGATCGGAGCAAAGGCAGGATCGTCGGGAAGGATGAAAGCGCCCTCGGCGGAGCGCAGCTCCATGCCGATGCTCTTGTAGATCTTCACGCCCAGCGCGCCGTCCCTGAGAGCGGCATCGATCTCTCCGAGAACACGAGTCGCGAAGCCAGGCTCGGCGAAGCCCGCATCGTCGAAGGTCGCGATCCACGGAAGGCGGCCGCGGCTCACGTCCGCCAGATGGCGGGCCATGCGGTGCTGTGGCGCCGCCGCCTCGTAGCCGGCTTCGTAGCGGTCTACGACGCAGATGTTGACGGCCGTGAGGTTGGCGCGCTCCATCAGGCCGAGGACGGGCTTGGCCTCGGCGAAGAAATGGACGTGGGCGTCGATCCTTCCGAGCGCCACAGGCGACAACGGCGCGTGGCCAGCGGCCGCCAGGACGGCGAGACCCACGGTGAACCCCAGAAACAACACTCGCACGTTCATCGGACCTCCGTCACTCGTCGAGCGCCACCGTTCGTCCGGCGAGGTCCCAGCCGATCCCTGTCGAGCGGCCCTGCCGAGTGAAGTGGATGCGGAGGCTTCCGCCGTCCCTCGAGGCCTCCACGCCTTCGAGAGACGGCGCTCCGGCAGAGCGCGCGTGGAGGAGCGTCAGCAGGAAGGCTTCACCGCCGGCGAAGGAGGGCCGGACCACGACACGCGTGGTCTCGCGGAAGGTGAAGGGCTCGACCTCCGGTTTCGCGACGGCGTGGCGCCCCCACGTCATGGCCAGGCCGGACGGAAGCAGGCGATAGAGATCCAGGGCGGCGTCGCCCAGAGTTGCCTCCAGATGGTCCGGCCGCTCCCGAAGCTGCGCCTTCGGGTCCAGGTGGAGCAGCCATTCGGCGTCGAGAGGCGCCCGCACGCTATCCGAGAAGACCGACAACTTCGTCAGGCGGGTGCCGGCGGACATCGGCGCTCCGCGGAAGGCGACACGACTCCCGCGTCGCAGGGGGACAGGCTCCGACACGGCACTCAGGTTGTCGTCGCGGTCCTCGTTTCGGCTCGTCCAGGAGTAGACCATGCGGCCGTCGACCTCGAAGGAGTAGCGGCCCACACCCGGAACGTTGTCGAGGTACACGGCGGCGATGCGATACGGCCCCGGCTCGCCGTCAAACGTGAAGAACGCCTCGCCCTCGTTCCCCACGACGTAGCCGTTCGGCGCGTGCGTGAAGCCGCCTGCGGTCTCGAGGGCCTCGGGGGCGAAGTCGTGGACCACGCCTTCTTCCCGCAGCGCTATCTCGTCGGCGACGAGGAGCACGTCCGGCTTGACGAAAAGCAGATGACGGAGGAAGCGCCGGAGCCCGAGCGCCGGGTGATAGGCTCGCGTGACGTCGCCCACGACGTAGTCGTACCGGTCCGTCGCGGTCGCCTGGACGATCTCGGGGTGGTGACCGAAGCGCAGCGCTTCCGCCGAGCCGAAAGCGGCCTGCTCGCCGAGCTGGCCGTGGTGCTTGAAGAGCATCGTGCTGTGGTCTTCCGTTCGCTCGCGGCGAGTGTAGCCCGGGTCGATGGTCAGGAACTGCCCGTGGGAGAAGAGCTGGAAGGAGCCCGAATCGGCGTCCTGGTGCCCGGTTCCGAAATCGAAGGCGGCATCCTTCGAGAGCGTCCGTCCCATGAACGGCCCGCACTTGAAGCCGACGAGGGTGGCGTTCGCGTCGGTCCACGACGAGCGCATCATCACCTGATCGATCTCGGGGAAGCGCGCAAAGGTGGGGAACGCCCCTGGCTCCGCCAGCGGCACGGTGGGATCGTAGCCGAGGATCATCATCCACCCGCGACTGCCCAGGCCCGTCTCGTGGAGACCGACGGTCTCACGGGCCATCCACTGGGCGCGGCCGTCCCGATGCAGCCGAGCCAGCGTCAAGAGGTGCTGCGCGGTCGAGGTCCAGCCCCGGCGCGGCGCGTCGCCGAAGGTCATGGCCCACTCGTCGGCCGCGCGACGCGGGAGCAAGCCGTGGATCAGGTACTCGGGAAAGTGCCGCAGCCAGGGCCGATCGGCGACGTCATTTCCCAGGAGCTCTCGCTCGAGTAGAGCGTAGAGCAGCAGGTACTCTCCGCCGTAGCCGGCGTAGGCATAGCCCTCGAGGGACGAGCCGTCCCCGGGCAGGACGGAGAACGTCTTCTCGAAGAATCGTTCGGCGGTTTCGAGCCATTGTGGAGCGCGCGGGTCCTCGCCCCAGAGAGCGGCGGCGGCGAAGGCGAGGGCAGCCGTGTTCGAGTGAGAGTGGTTCTGGAAATACTGGTTCCGCCACCACACTCGCTCCTGCGTGATTCGCCGGAGCTGAGCCTCGGCTTCGCGACCGAGACGCGCCGCCACTTGATCGCGTTCGGTGGGCGTGAGGACGGAGTGGAGCCAGTCGTAGCCGAGCGCCATCCCGAGGATGTGGTGGGCGGGAACGAGATAGATCAGGTCTTCCTTCGAGCCCCAATCCTCGGCGGCGGCAAGGCGCAACAAGTGACTCTTCGCAACAGCGAGGAGGTCCGGCCGACCGGTCATGAGCCAGGCGAAAGCCAGGTCCGGGATGAGGTCGCCGTCGTACCGTTCGTCCTCCAGCGGCACGTCCCGCTTCGCCACCGAGACCATGTGCGGTATGTCCTGGAGGTAGCGCTCCCAGAGCCAATGGTGGCTCGTCTCGAGGACCGCCCGCAGCTCTTCGACGCGGCGTGGACCAAGGAGCAGCTTGGGGTGAGTGCCGGCGAGTGCGCCCTTGGGGCGACGAGTCTGCTCTTGGTCCCAGGCCGCTCGGGCGATCCTGGCGATCACGCCCTCGCGCGTGGCTTCGCCCGCTTTGGAGTCGGAGACGAAGACCGCGACGGCGAGATGGCGCCCGTCAGGGAGCGTCACGATCCCGATATCGTTGGTCGCGCTGGTCAGGCCGTCCTGGGTTCCCGATGTCCCCGTCTTGTGGGCCACTGCCGTTCCCTGAGGTGTCGCCCAGTTGCGATACTGAGCGCTGAGCGCCCGGCTCATCTCCATCTCCGTCGTGGCGACCACGAGGCCGCCGACACCGATGCCGCGGAGATACTCGTTCACGCGTTCGGGCCCGCCCGCCAGGCGTAGCAGCACGTCGGACGCGGTTCCGTCGCTCTCGGAGACGGCGAAGCGGAGCAGCTCGCGGAGGCTCAGATCGACGCCTTCCCGATGCGCGTCGCGGATCGGGCTGTGCAAGCCGACGGGGACGAGGTCGGCCTTGGCAACATTTACGGTCTGATCCAGGCTGAGCCGGCCGCTGTCGACGTCGTGGAGGACCGCCAGGGCGATGGGGAGCTTGTAGACGCTCTGCATCGGGAAATGGTCGTCGCCATGGAACGCAGTCGTCTCGCCGGTCTCGATGACGCGTACCGCGGCACCCACGTGACCGTGAGCCGCTGCGGCAATGTCCTCCATCTGGCTGGTGAGGCCGCTCGCCGATAGGACAGCTGCGACGGCGAGGCCAACGATCACGATGGAGGTCGCCGCGGACGCTGTTTCGCTGAGACGGATTTGATGACGATATGGCGGCGGGACCGGGAATCCAGCGGCTTCACCGCTCGTTTGAGAGCGTGGGTCACACCTTTGTCACTCGCTCGCGGCTGATCTGGTACCGGGCGAGCCAATCGTAGATCGTCTTCCTGGTGACGCGCTTCGCCCGCGCCACCCTGGCGATGTTCCACTCGTGGAGCGCCAGGGCCGCGATGAGGTCTTCGCGTTTGAGGTTGTCGAGGCTCTTGACCTCGTTGCCCTGCAGGTCCGTCCGGGCCATGGCCTTCGACGCCACCGCGCCCATCGACGCCGCGGTATCCACGTCGACGCGTCGAGCGTCGATACCCTCGAGGAAGAGGTAGGCGCCGCCGCCGCGAACCGGAAGCAGCATCCGCGCCCCGCGGACGACCGGGCCGCCCGCCGCTATGGCGGCAGCCTCGTCGGCCCACAGGGAGGCCACGACGGTCATGGTGTCATGGTCGACAGCGGATCCCAGCAAGAGCGCGAGGACCCCGCGAGTCTCGGTCCACAGCGAGACGGAGCGGGCCTTGAGGTAGTTCAGCAGCCACTCGAGAACCCGCCGGGCCGCCTCGCGCGGGCGTCCCTGGGCGTCGAGGAGGATGTCGGCGATCTGTTCTGGATTCATGTGCGCCCAAAGGTAGGCACCCGTGGCGCGACTGTCAAGGAGTCAGCGCTCCATCGAGGAGCGGAGCCCGCTCAGGGCTCGGCCCGAACTTGCAGCGTTTCCACGTAGCTCACGAGCGGCGCGTACTCGGCCTCTTTGATCGTGCCCTCCCACGTCGGCATCTTGATCCCGGGCACCTTGGCCGACGGGTTCTTGATGTACGCGATCAGCTCCGCGTCGGTCGTGTACTTCTTCCAGGCGCGGCGCAGGTCGTAGAGGCCTACGCCCGTGTCGCCGTGGCAGGAGTTGCAGGAGTACTTGTAGAAGGCCTGCTTTCCCTGCCCCTCGCTCGCATCGACGATGATGGCTTGCCTCGCCGGCCGCGTCTTCCGGATCGCGGGAATCGTCCTGAGGTAAGCGAAGACCGCCTTCGCTTCCTCGTCCGTCATCTCAACGTAGGGCTGCATCGGATAGAGAACGGAGGTGCCGTTCGGGCGGAAGGCGCCCTTGAGCGCGCGAAGGAACTGCGCCTCGGTCCACGAGCCGATCCCCGTTTCGGCGTCCGGAGTGATGTTGGCCGAGTAGACCTTCCGTGCGCTCGCGTCGAGCAGCATGTTCCCGCCGCCGTAGTAGCCCGGCGACTTCGATGGCTCGAAGTAGTTGTTCGTCTTGAAGTCGGCTGAGTGGCACGAGTAGCAATCGAGGAGGCCGTCGGTCAGGTAACGGCCGAGCGCGACGGAGTCTCTTGCGTCGGGCGCCGCGATCAATGTCGTCGGATAAGGGAAGGGCTTGAACGCGACGCGCGCCAGGACCTTGGTCAGGAACGAGACCTCGGGTATATGCGTGGGCACGTCGGCCGGTGCCACGAGCGGATCGTCGGAGCGGAGGAACGCGATGATCGCGAGGATGTCCTCATCGGACGCGTGGGGGAGCTTCACCATGTAGGGCGGCACGTAGCGCCCGTCGCGGCGGATGCCGGTGCGAAGCAGGTACGCGATCTCACCGTCGGTCCACGACGCGATCCCACGGGTCGGGTGCTTCGTGATGTTCGCCGCATAGATGACGCCGAACTCCGGGGGCGCCTCGACCATCCTCTTGCCGGACAGCACGCGAGTGGTCGGATCGAAGTGGCAGCTCACGCACAGCATCTGCGCCAGCCGATTGCCGCGGGCCACCCGCTCGGGCGTCACCTCGACCTTGAGCTGAAGCGTCGGCTTCGGGTAGACCGGCAGCCCGCTCACCTGCATGTAGAGCGCCGCCGCGCCGAGCAGCAGGACCAAAGCGCCCAGGAACCAGGCCACGGCCTTGAATGTCTTCTTCACGGGAAGCTCCTTCGAACCTATTTGACCTTGGCCTGCATGGCCACGGCCACGGCGGCGCGGCGGACGGCCTCGGGGTCGCCGAGGTAGTAATGCTTCAGCGGCCGGAGCGCGTCGCCCAGCTCGTAGACGAGGGGGATGCCCGTCGGGATGTTCAGCTCCACGATCTCGCTCTCGGGGACGTTGTCCAGGTACTTCACCAGCGCCCGGAGGCTGTTGCCATGGGCGGCGATGAGGACGCGTTTGCCGGCCTTGATCTCGGGGGCGATGGTCTCGTGCCAGTAGGGAAGGAAGCGCGCCACGGTGTCCTTGAGTGACTCCGTGAGGGGCAGATCCGTGGAGGACAGTCCCTTGTAGCGCGGATCGTGGCCGGGGTAACGCTCATCCTCGGGCCTCAGCGGCGGCGGCGGCGTGGCGTAGCTGCGGCGCCAGACCTTGACCTGCTCCTCGCCGAACTTGGCGGTCGTCTCCGCCTTGTTCAGCCCTTGCAAGTCGCCGTAGTGGCGCTCGTTGAGGCGCCAGTGGCGCACCACAGGCACCCACAGCAGATCCAGGTCCTCCATGGCGATGGCCTGGGTGCGGATGGCGCGCTTCAGCACCGAGGTGTAGACCGCGTCGAAGGCGTAGCCGCCATCCTTGAGGAGCCGCGCGGCCTCGTGGGCCTCGGCGACACCTTTCGGCGTCAGATCCACGTCGGTCCACCCCGTGAATCGGTTCTCGAGGTTCCACTGGCTCTCGCCGTGGCGGATCAACACCACCTTGATCATCGATCGGCCTCCCTGGGGCGCCCGGCCCGCGGCCCATGAAAGCAGCGCCCGCCGGCAACGTCAAGCGCAGGTCCGAGCGGCCCGATGCTAGAATCCCCGACCAATGACCGAGGTCGGCTTCACTCTCGATGAAGCGTTCGCCCACTGCGAGGCTCGGGTCAAGGCCCACTATGAGAACTTTCCCGTGGGTCTCTTCGTCCCGAGGGAGAAGCGCCGCTACGTCCACGCCCTCTACGCCTTCGCCCGCGTGGCCGACGACTTCGCCGACGAGCCGATCTACGAAGGCGTCCGCGCCCAGAAGCTGGACGAGTGGGAAGCGCGCCTCCACGCCTGCTATCGGGGCGAGTTCGACGGGCCCATCTTCGCCGCCCTCTCCGAGACCGTGCGCCGGCTCAAGATCCCGGAGTCGCTCCTGCGCGACCTGCTTTCCGCCTTCAAGCAAGATGTCGTCAAGGACCGCTACGAGAACTGGGACGAGCTTCTCGACTACTGCCGCCGCTCGGCGGATCCGGTCGGACGCCTCGTCCTGCTGGTCTTTGGGTACAATGATCGCGAGCTGCTCCCGCTCTCCGGTGCGATCTGCACCGCCTTGCAGCTCGCAAACCATTGGCAGGACCTGGCCGTGGATCTTCAGAAGGGGCGTATCTACGTCCCTCGCGAGCTGCTCGTGGCCCACGGGGTCCCCGAGTGGGACCTGAACGCGGGACGCGTCACCGACGGCTTCAAGGCCCTCATGAAGGAGCTGATCGGCCGCACGCGCGAGCTGTTCATCCGCGGCCGGCCGCTCTGCGATCGCGTCGGGCGCGACCTGCGTTTCGAGATGCGCCTCACGTGGCTCGGCGGTTCCGGCATCCTCGACCGGATCGAAGCCGTGGACTACGACGTCTTCCGCAGGCGCCCGAGTTGGGGAGTCGCGGGGAAGGCTGGGCTTGCCTGGCGCGCGCTCCGGTGGAAGAGCGCGGCGTGAAAGGCCGCGCCGTGCTCGTTCCCGTCGCCATCGCCGGAGGGTTGCTGGCCTGGGCCGCGGCGCGGTTCACCCACGAGCGGTTCGACGCCGTGGCGCTGCTGGTCGCGGCCTTCAGCGTCTACTATCTGGGCGGCCGCTTCTACAGCGCGTTCCTCGCGGAGCGTGTGCTGCATCTCGACGACGCCCGCGTCACTCCGGCCCACCGCCTCCGCGACAACCGCGACACCATGCCCTTCCGGCGATGGACCCTCTTCGGCATGCACTTCGCCTGGATTGCCGGACCCGGACCGCTCATCGGCCCGACCCTCGCGGCGCAGTTCGGCTTCCTCCCGGGTTTTCTCTGGATCGTCCTCGGTGCCGTGCTGATGGGCGGCGTCCAGGACATGGTCATCCTCGTCTTCTCGACGCGCCGCGACGGGATGAGCCTCGCGCGGATGATCAAGACGGAGGTCGGCCCTGCCGCCGGTTTTCTCGCCTCGCTGGCCGTGCTCTTCATTCTCGAAATCTTGCTCGGCGTCCTTGGCCTCTTCGTCGTGAATGCCCTCAAGGGAAGCCCCTGGGGGACCTTCACCATCGCGTCGTCGATCCCCATCGCGTTCCTCGTCGGCTTGTACATGACGCGCTTCCGCCCCGGACACGAAGGCGAGGCGACGGCCCTCGGGGTGGCGCTCCTGCTCCTCGCGACCGCCGGCGGGCATTGGGTCGCGGCGAACGCGACGCTGTCGTCGTGGTTCACGCGGACCGACACCGAGCTGGCCGTGGCCATCGTCATCTACGGCTTCCTGGCTGCGGCGCTTCCCGCCTGGATGCTCCTGGCGCCGCGCGACAACATCTCCACGTATCTCAAGGTCGGAGCCGTGACGCTGCTGGCCATCGGCATCCTCTTCGCCCGGCCCGCGGTGCAGATGCCGGCGGTGACTCGCTTCGTCGACGGCAGCGGGCCCATCTTCGGCGGCGGCGTCTTCCCGTTTTGCTTCATCGTCATCGCATGCGGCGCGATATCGGGCTTTCATTCCCTGATTTGCAGCGGGACGACGCCGCGCTTCGTGGACCGCGAGAGCGACATGCGGGTGGTGGGCTACGGCGCCATGCTCACCGAGAGCTTCGTCGGCGTGATGTCGCTGATCGCGGCGGTGACGC
>JBGPYB010000193.1:0-7854 GCA_041493035.1 Vicinamibacteria bacterium
AAGCTCTCGGAGGGCAAGGATGGCCTTCTTCTTGACAGATGTGCCGCGGAGCGCGCAGAGGGTCCGCAAGATGCTGTTGCCGTCGATGGTAAAGCTCTTCGAGTCAAGCGAATCGGCCAGGCCGCGTACCTCGTCATTTAGGTCAAAGTCCTCGGAGAACGTCGCGGCAACCATAAGGTCATAGACCGTCAGCTTCGTGCCGGTACTATTGATCCGCTCGAATATCGGGCACACCTCGTCCAGCGTCCGTTCCGTGAGGGTTACCACTGGTACCTGGTACTCTCGGAAAGTCTCGTTGACACGAAGGGCCTCGGCATTCAGGTCACTGGCGTCGGACAGCGCCGTAAGACTCTGCTGGAACTGGTTGAAACGGGCGAAGTCGAACATCAAGTTCAGGGGAAGGCACCACTGGCTGTCCGTCGGTTGTCGATGGCGTAGCTCCTTCTCGCGAAGGTCGTAGACCACACTGAGGATATGGGGCTGTTCGGTGGCACCTTTGTAACTCAAGACGCCGTAGATCGTCGTAAGGCGTTGCTGCCCATCGAGGACATAGTTGGTCGGATACTTGTCAGGGGTGGGCGGCAGCGAAAAGCCCTGGATGTCCCTTTCGCTCTTCAGCTTCTGTTCGGTGCGCCAGAAGAGGAGGCTGCCGATCGGATAGCCTTGGAGCACGCTCTCCAGCAGTTCGAGCACGGCTGGCCGCTGCCATACGAAGCCGCGTTGGAATCTCGGGATCTTGACCTCCCCGGCATTCACACGTTCGACCAAGCGGTTGAGTCGCTCGGGCTCCGCTTTCGGCGGTGTGTTGATGGTGACAGGCATCTGGAACTCCACGGAATATCGGACGATTCGGGCCGCCAATCACCTTCAGTGCGGGCTTCGTTGGTCCGCAGGACACCTAAGATCAGCGGCAAATGTGCCAGCGGCGTCCGCTGCATTGTTGGGACGCCCGTCCATTCTACGAGAAAGATCTCTCCGCATTCTTGACGAGTTTCTCCAGTGAAGCCAGGTGGGTCTCGACCGACGTCGTGGCTGGAACGCGAGGGTCAGTGAAGTAGTAGAAATGCCCCGCGAGAAGGATCGCCTGGCTACCTCCGGCGAACACCTTCTGGCCGATCCGCGGGGATGCTTCCTTGAGAATCCAGTCCCGCTCCGTCCGGAAAAACTCGACAGCCGGGTTGCCCCTCAGAGAGTCCCACCACACCTTCCATTTCGGGTGCTTTCGGTACTTGGCCCGTAGGCGGTGCAGGGCGGCGCGCGCAAAGATGACGGCCGCCTCGAGGAAGGCCTCGAACTCCAGACGCTCGTCGACAAGACACTCGTCCGACTTCGCCAGGAAGAACCTGGACCGCGATAACGCCTCCCGCGACTCACGCGTTACATGCATCCGAAACCTAGCGACCGACTATGACTAGATTGGCTACGAATCCAGTATAGCGCTCAGAGGGGCCGCCGGAGGGCGTTAAGACTGAACCGCCCCTTCCATGGCCCATTTTGGCTGGGCGGGCTGGCGGTGGCCAGAATGGACTGTGCCGCATGGCGCTTGACACCCTCAAGGCAGCTGGAGCGGGTTCTCGGGGTCGCCGGGGGCGACGAGGGCGGCCGAAATGAGCGATGCCTCGCCGCGGCCGAGGGTGACGAGCAGGTCGGGGCCGCCGGAGTCGGCGTAGTGATACGGATGGCGCAGGTGGAAGTCGCCGGCGATCGGGTATTCCTTGCGATGGGCGGGGGTCCAGAAGCTCGACTCCTCGACGACGACGGAGCCGCGGCCTCGGCCGGCGATCCGCAGCTCGAGGGTGCGGAGACGGGCCACCGGCCGGACACGCAGGAAGATGCCGTCGCCCGGGGCTGCGAGGGCCAGCCGGTCGCCCTCGACGTGAGCGCCTCCCGCGAGGTGAACGTCGCCGGCGGTGGCGTCGGCCCCCTTCACGACGACATCGCTTCCGGTGAAGGCGAAGCGCGATCCCATTGAGCCGCCAATCACGAGGCGGTGCTTCCGAATGAAGAGCTTGCCTTCGTGAAGGCCGGGCAGCGCGAGGATCACGGTGCGCCGGCGCGCGTAGAACGGGATGGGGCTGTGGGCCACGTCCCACAGCTCCGGGTGTCCGGGCTTGGCGGGCCGCTGGTAGACGCGTTCCCAGCGCTGGTCGTTCGCGAAAGCCCCGAGTAGCTGCACCGCGACTGAGACCACGGCCAAGACGGTGCCGAAGGCGCGAAGGGCGTTCATTCCTTCGGGTAGAACGAGGCAGAGAAGAGGTAGCGCGGCCGTGAGAGTGGTGGCGCCCCAGCCGTCGCCGCCGTGCCATCCGGCCGTCGAACCGACGAGCGCCACGTGAGCCAGAAAGCCGCCGCCGAGGGTCGCCGTGAGCCAATGCTCACCGCCGCGCCAGACGCGGACGAGACCGACGAAGGCGACGACGACCAGGGGCGTGAAGATCAGGAGCCCCTTCGCGGGAGAGACGAAGAGGCCGAGGTGACCGACGCCAACGGCTGTGCCGAGACCGTCGAGACCGGTGCCAAAGGAAGCCGGAAGCGCGGCCGACGCAAGGAGCCGCAGCGCGATCGGAGGCGCGGCCCAGATCGCGAGCCAGAGAATCTGTCGCGGCCAGCGGATCGCCGCAGCGATTGCGAGTACAAGAACAAGGGCAGCGTTCGCGGGCCACGCTGCGACGGCGAGTCCGAGCGGGAGGCCGGCTCGACCCGCCCACGCCGGATCGTCGCCGCCCTTCAACAGAAACAGGAGAGCGACGGCAACGGCCAGGAGGCCGAAGGGCTGCGGCCCGAGAGACTGGCTCGTCGCCCAGACGCTGCTGCCGAGGGCGAAGAGGAGCGCGGCCCAACGGGCATCGCCCTCAGGATGGACGCGGCCAATGGCCTTGAACAGCACGGCCGCAGCCGCTGCCGACAGCGCTGAGCAGAGGAGCTTCCCCGCGAAGGCAACGTCGACGTCGGCTCCGCCGCCAATCGGCCGACCGTTCGCGATGAGCAGGACGAACGCCAGCGCCCCGAGGCCGATGGCCGAGGCGACCGACGGCCCCGGTGGCGCAGCGCCAAAGACCTGCGGTGCCTCCTCGGGCGCCCGTACGCCCATCAGCCCTTCTCCCCGGCGCGGCTCGTCGCGCGGTGGCGCTGGTAGCGGTCCACCGCCTTCTCATGGAGAGCGAGCGTTTCGTTGAACTCGTGAGTCCCGTCGTTGCGGCTCACGAAGTACAGGTCGTGAGCGCCGGCGGGCTCGGCGACGGCCTTGAGCGCTTCGCGTCCCGGCGAAGAGATGGGCCCGGGCGGCAGTCCCCCGTGCCTGTACGTGTTGTAAGGGGAATCGAGGCTTAAGTCCTTCTTGCGGATGTTGCCGTCGTAGGCCCCCGTCTTCCGGAGCGCGTAGATGACAGTCGGATCGGTTTGAAGGGGCATCCCGAGCTTGAGCCGGTTCAGGAAGACGGCGGCGATCCGCGGGCGCTCGTCGGGCTGCGCCGTCTCCAGCTCGACGATCGACGCGAGCGTCACCGCTTCTCGCAAGGTCAGGCCGCGCGACGTGAGACGGGACATCTCGGGAACCGCCACGGCGCGGAAGCGCTCCACCATGCGGCCGACGAGGCGCCGCGACTCCCCCGCCGGGTCTCCGGACTTGGGCACGTCGTACGTATCCGGGAAGAGGTAGCCCTCGAGATCGCTGGCGCTCGCGTCGAGATCGTGGATGACCTTCGGCTCACGGGCGGCGGCCAGAAACGCCTTCGCGTCCAGGCCGTGCTCGGCCGCGATCGCCGCCATGTCGTCCACGCTCTTTCCTTCGGGGAAGGTCACGTCGTGGCGGACGACCTCGCCACGCACCAACATGTCGGCGATGTCGTCGAGGGACATCGGTCCCTCGACCAGATACTCACCCGCACGGAGTCGGCCGCCGTCGCCGCGCGAGAGAACGTGGGCGCGGAAAACGAGCGGGTGGCGAACGAGGCCGAGAGCTCCGAGCTGGCGCCCGATGGACTCGACGCTGGCGCCGTTCGGCACCACCAGCGTGAGCGGCGGATCGTCCAGCCCGCGCAGCGGAAAGCGCGTTTCGTGGACCCAGGCCAGCCAGAGGGTCGCGGCGAGAGCGGCAAGGAGAAGAACGCGGCGCACGGGGCCGCCCTCAGGCCGTGGACTTCCTGGCCTCGGCGTCCGCGAGCTTCCGGTAGTCGAGGTAGTTCTGGAGGATGAGGATGGCCGAGACCTTGTCCACCACGGCCTTGCGCCCCTTGCGGCTCACGTCCCCTTCGATGAGGACCCGGTTCGCCACGGCGGAGGTGAAACGTTCATCCCACGGGACCACCGGCACCTTCACAGCGGTACGCAGCTCGTCCATGAAGGCCAGCACCTTTTGCGCCTGGGGCCCAAGGCCGCCGTCGAGGCGGCGAGGCAACCCCACAACCAGCTCGGCCACCTCGTGACAGCGGACCAGCTCGGCCACGGCCTTCACATCCTTCCGCGGACCGACACGCTGGATCGTGTCGAGGCCGGAGGCCAGGGTCGCCGTCTCGTCGGACAGCGCCACGCCGATCCGCACATCCCCCACGTCAAGCCCCAAGTAACGCATGACGCGAGCAGTATAGCCCGGGTTGACTTACCGGCCCGCGAGACCCATCAGCTAGAATCGCCTGTTGATCGAGCGTCGAGCCCATGAGGAGTTCTGGATGCGCCTTGCCGTGATTCGCCGATACCTGCCCATCGCCGGCCTGCTGGCCACGGCCGTCCTCCTCGTCCACTGCTCGCAGCAGCCGAAGGCCAGGAAGCCCGCGCGCAAGGCGCCGCAGCGCGTCTTCATCATCGGCTTCGACGGGATGGACCCGACGCTCGCCCGCAAGTTCATGGACGAAGGCAAGCTCCCGAACCTGAAGGCGCTGGGCGAGGAAGGGATCTTCCGGACGCTCGCCAGCACACAGCCTTCGGAGTCTCCCACCGCGTGGTCCAGCTTCGCCACCGGCGTGAACCCGGGCAAGCACAACATCTACGACTTCCTCATCCGAGACTTCCAGACCTATCTTCCCGATTTCAACATGGTGAAGAAAGAGCCCCCCGAGTTCCTCTGGGGTCTGATCCCGACGAAGCGTCCCAAGATGTCGTCGACGCGCGGCGGAACGTCGTTCTGGGTCCATGCCGGGCGCGACGGCATCAAGAGCCGCGTCCTCACGGTGCCAGTCACGTTCCCACCCGAGGGGATCGAGCACGGAGAGATGCTTGCGGGGTTGCCGCTTCCGGATATCCGGGGCACCTTGGGGACCTACTACTACTGGGCCACCGACATGTCTTCGTTCGAAGAAGGGAGCAGCGAGTTCCTCGGCTACTCGAAGACGCTGCTATTCGATGGAGGCGTCGCCGAGACGATACTCAAAGGTCCCGACAACCCGATCCTCAAGCAGGAGGAGCGCGCCCTCAGGGCCAGGCGAAAAGCCGGCGGGTTGACCGACGCCGAGAAAGCTCGCTTCGAGGAGCTGGGGAAGAGCGCCTTCGTGCCAGTGCCGATGAAGGTGCGCTGGAGCGAGAACTCGGGCCAGGCCGACATCGAGATCCAGGGAACGAAGCTCGCCCTGAAGGCCGGCGCCTGGAGCCCGTGGGTGCCCCTCACCTTCAAGTTCAACGTGCTGGTCAAAGCCCACGGCATGATCCAGTTCTACGTGATCCGGGCCGACAAGGAGTTGCGGATCTACGGCTCGCCGGTCAACCTCGACCCGCGGAACCCGCCGATTCCCATCTCCAAACCCGATGAGTTCTCGGCCCGTCTCGCGAAGCAGATCGGCCCCTACCGGACCCTCGGGTGGGCCGAGTCGGCCGACAAGCCCCTGAACGAGGAGCGCCTCGACGAGGCCGCGTTCCTGTACGACTCCGATCGCGCCTTCGACGATCGCGAGAAGATCATCTTCAAGAACCTCGAGGACGACGACTGGGACCTCTTCGTGGCCGCGATCGAGACCACCGATCGCATCTCCCACATGATGTGGCGCCTCATCGATCCCAAGCACCCGATGTACGACGCCGACCTCGCGGCCAAGTACGGTGACGCCATCGAGAAGGTCTACCGTCGGGCCGACGACTTCGTGGGGCGCCTGCGGGCCAAGGTGCCGAAGGACGCCGTCTTCATCGTGATGTCGGACCACGGCTTCCATTCCTTCCGCCGGGGCGTCAGCTTGAACACGTGGCTGGTCCGGAACGGCTATATGGCTTTCGCGGGAGAAGAGAGCGCGAAGAAGGGCCTCGAGGACTTGTTCGGTCGCGGAAAGTTCTTCGAGGGCGTCGATTGGAGCAAGACGAAGGCCTACGCCGTCGGCCTCGGCCAGATCTACTTCAACCTGCGCGGCCGCGAGGGGCAGGGCATCGTCTCGGCCGGAGCCGAGTACAAGGCGCTTCAGGAAGAGATGCGCGGGAAGCTCGTGACGCTCAGGGACCCCGACAACGGTCAGCTCGTCTTCCGCGACGTCTACCGCCGGGACGACATCTACAAGGGCGACTATCTCCAGAACGCCCCCGACTTGCAGGTGGGCTTCAACGACGGGTACCGCGTCGGGTGGCAGGACACACTCGGAGGCATCACTCGGGCGGTGGTCGAAAACAACAATCGCAAGTGGAGCGGCGATCATTGCGCCACCGCCACAGAGATCAGCGGCGGCGTCCTGTTCATGAACCGCAGGATCGCCACCGAGACGCCCGGCATCATGGATCTCTCCCCGACGGCGCTGAAGCTCCTCGGCGTCCCGCTCCCGAGCGACCTCGACGGCAAGCCCCTCATGTGAGGCGCCTCCTCCTCGCTTTCGCCCTCGCCCTGCCCGTGGCGGCGTCGGCCCAGGCGCCGAGCCCAGCCGAGTCGCCGTCCCCATCTCCGCCCCCGGCGGAGGACGAGCGCCTCCACAAGGTGCGAGAGCGACGCGAGGCCCTGGAGCGCGAGGTCGCGCGTCTCCGGGGAGAGGAAAAGAGCCTTCTGGGTGAGGTGGAGCGCCTCGAGGTGGAGGTGAGGCTCCGCGGCGAGCAGCTTCGCGAGACGCAGCTTCTGCTCCAGCGCACCAACGCACAGCTCGACGTCACGCTGCGCAAGGCCAAGGAGCTGGGAAAGTCTTTGGCGGCTGAGCGCCCCATCCTGGCGGCCCGGGCGCGGGAACTCTACAAGCTGGGGGAAGTCTCGTATCTCCGGATCCTCCTGTCGGTGGATCGCCCCTCCGACATCTTCCGCGGCTATCGCTTCGTCACCGCCCTCGCACGACGGGACAAGGAACGCTTCGCGGCGTTCCGCGCCGACCTCGATGCCCTGACGAACACCAGGACCGAGCTGGAGCGGAAGACCCAGGACGCGCTGGCCCTTCGCCAGAACCTCGAGAAGGCACGACTGGCGCAGGACGCGGACCGAAAGCGGAAGACGGAATTGCTGACGGAGATCGTCGAGAAGAAGGAAACAAACGCCGCCTACGTGAGAGAGCTGGAGGAGGTCGAGTCGAAGCTTCGCGACCTGTTGCAGGGTCTGGAGACGGGAGACGTGGCCGTTCCCCTCGCGGCCTTCAAGGGATCTCTGCCGTGGCCCGTGACGGGGAAGATCCGCGCCCCGTTCGGACGCCACCGGCACCCGAAGTTCGACACCTATACGATCCAGAACGGCATCGAGATCGGCGCCCCGCTCGAGACGCCGGTGGCGGCGGTGTACGAGGGGACCGTGGTTTTCGTCGACCGCTTCAAGGGCTACGGCCTGATGGTCGTCGTGGACCACGGCGGTAAGCACCACACCCTCTACGCTCATCTGGCCGAGGCCGCAGTGCAGGTGGGCCAGAAGGTCGCGGCCGGAGAAAGCCTCGGAACAACGGGGACTGGAGTCGACGGGGCCGGCCTGTACTTCGAGGT
>JBGPYB010000157.1:0-10683 GCA_041493035.1 Vicinamibacteria bacterium
AGGTGGACATGATTCGCAGCAAGATCGGCGAGATCAGCGGGGGAGCGGTTCGTTTACTCCAGGGAATTCTGGCCGTGGGCCTCGCGAGCGGCCCTGTCCTGGCCGACGCCCCAGCGCCCGGAACCCCGGCCGAAGTCGTGGCAACTTACAGTACGCTCGCCGACGGCATTCTGGCGCTGAAGAGGACCGAGGAGAACCTCTGCCGCTCGATCCTTGCCGCGACCGCCGCCCATGCCCACGTCGCCCTCGGCCGAGCCCAGAAGGCACTCGCCGCGGGAGACGCCAAAGCCGCGCAGACGGCCATCGAGGCGGTGGCCGCCGACGTCGCCCAGCTCGGGACCGAAGGGGACAACGCCGTGGGCGCCATCCGCAAGCGGCTCATCGAGGCCGGCCAGCACCACAACTCGGCGGGCGAAGCCCAGGGGATCTTCGACGAGGGCTTCGTCATCGTCACGCGTGCCGCCAAGGCCAAGCTGCTGGAGTCGTCCCGCTCGTTCGCGCAGCTTGCCCACGCTCCGAAGGCCGAGGCCCTCGACGCGGAGTGGAAGAAGGTTGAGACCGTCGTCTCGGAGTTGCTGAAGCCCGGCAGGTGAAAGGCCTTCCGGCCCAGGGCCGCTCGTTGCGCTCCGGGACCGTCGCCCTCGGCTGCGCGGCAGCGGCTCTTTCCGTCGCCCTGGCAGCCCACGTCGCCCTGGCTTCGGGCCAGACCGCCCCCGCGTTCCGCTTCACCGACGTCGCGGCGAAAGCAGGCCTGACGCAGGTTACCTCCTTCGGTCGGCCCGGTAAGGATCACCTCCTCGATTCGGTCGGTGCGGGCGTCGCGTTCCTCGACTACGACCGCGACGGCGTCCTGGATGTCTACATCGTCAACGGATGGAGGCTCGATGGATCCGTCGTGCTCGAAAAAGGAAAGAACGCCCTATACAAGGGGCTCTCCGACGGGACGTTCCGCGACGTCACCGACGAGGCCGGCGTCGGCGGCGAGGGGCAATGGGGCTCCGGCGCCTTCGTGGCCGACTACGACGGCGACGGCTGGCCCGACATCCTGGTCACCAACTTCGGCCCGAACGTTCTCTACCGCAACCTTGGGAACGGGCGCTTCCAGAACGTGGCTCGGGAAGCGGGCATCGAGGCCCCGGGTTGGAACACGGGTGCTTCCTTCTTCGATGCCGATGGCGACGGCCATCTCGATCTCTATATCGCCTCCTACATCGACGCCACGCTCCAGGACGTCCTCGGTGCCAAGCCCACGCTGAACTGGCGCGGGCTCGAAACCGTGGCCTTCGGGCCGTTCGGTCTCAAGGGCGCGCGGGATCACTTCTTCCGCTCCGTGGACGGCAAGCGGTTCGTCGACGCGACGGCCGAGGCGGGGATGGAGGACAAGGCCTTGGGCTTCGGCTTCGCCGTGCGCGCGGCCGACTACGACGGAGACGCCAAGGTCGATCTCTACGTCGCGAACGACTCCGACCCGAACTACCTCTATCGCAACGACGGCAAGGGGGTCTTCACCGAGGTGGCCACATGGGAAGGCTGCGCATTGGACGCCAACGGGGCCGCCCAGGCCAGCATGGGCCTGGCGGTGGGCGACGTGGACGGCGACGGCGTCCTGGATCTCTTCACGACCAATTTCTCCGAAGACTTCGCCACCCTCTACCACGGCCTGGGGCACGGCCTGTTCGAGGACCTGTCGCGGGCGAGCGGAATCGGCCCCGCGACCTATCGGCCCCTCAAGTGGGGAACAGCTCTCGCCGATTTCGACAACGACGGCGACCTGGACCTGGTGATCGCCAACGGACATATCTACCCGCAGATCGACCGGCACCCCGAAGTGATCGGGACGTACGCCCAGAGGAACACGATCATGGAGAACGTCACCGAAGCGGGACGTGTGACCTTCCGCGACGTGACCGACACCGCCGGTCCCGGCTTCGAGCCCAAGGCCGTCAGCCGAGGACTCGCCGTCGGCGACTTCGACAACGACGGGCGGCTCGACATCCTGATCTCCCACGTCGACGGGCCGCCGTCCCTGCTCCACAACGAGACGCCGGGAGGCGCCTGGCTCACGATCGTCTGCGAGGACTCCCACGGCGCCACCAACCCCGTTGGCACGCAAGTGACGATCCAAGCTGGCGGGAAGAGGCAATGGCAGGACATCGCCGCGGGCGACTCCTTCCTCAGCACCCACGATCCGCGTCCGCACTTCGGTCTCGGGCCGACCGAGACGGTCGACGAGGTCGACGTGAGATGGCCCGACGGAAGCCACTCTCTCCCCCGCAACGTGGCCGCACGGCAATTCTTGCGAGTTCGACAAGGAACTTGATACTTCGAACCACGGGAGCCGCACGGATGAAGCTGGGACGGACGGGAAAGAGCTTGGTGGGCCTTGGCGTGGCCGCGACCGCGTGCTCGGATCGGAACGTGCGCTTATTTCAGCGCGTCGAACCCGAGGAGGGACGTTGGACGAGGCCGCCTGGGGGCGCTACGGCGAGTTGTTGTCGCCGCTCTCCCAGGACCACATCACGCGCATTGTCACGCTGCTCGCTGAAGGGGTCGAGTCAAGCCTCGGTCTTGGGTTCCAGTCGCCTCGCGGGATAGGGGCGCCAACCGAAGCGCTCGCGTTCGTCCATCCGCCGGCACCCCTCGAGAATCAGCGCCTCGAAGGCGCCCAGCGGCTTGCGTTCCTCGGGTTCCCCCGGAACGAAGTCGAATCGCCCGCGGGACCACGAGACGACGTCGACGACGGCTTCTTTGTCGCGCACGCCCGCGGTGCTGCTCGCGGCAACGATCTCTCCCTTGCGGAAGTAGACCTTGGTCGAGTTCCCTTCGGGAGACTCGAGGGTGCAGACGCCGCTGAGAGTTCCCTGATGGCACATCTGCAAAATGCCCGGGACCCCCACGATCTCGATGCGACCGCCGAGCACGAAGCCGTCCTCTTCCAAGTTGCGCCTCGCCGCCTCATCGGCCGGCCGATGGGGTCCGCCGAGAACCTCCTCGACTCGGCCCAGGAGGCTCTCGGGAGTAAAGGGCTTGCGAAGAGAGGCCACGACACCGAAACGGCTTCCGTCGAGTCCTTGCCCCCCTTCCTTGCGAGCCTTCAGCAGGACGACGGGAAGCTGCGCACCCGCCGGAGCCACCTCGAGGGGCCGGAGGAGGGCGTAACCTTCGTCCACTCGCGCGAGGATCTCGGTCGGGTCGGGGTCGGCGCTTCGGCGCTCCCGGGCAGGGACAGCCTCGAGGACCGACGTCGAGAGATCGGCCAGCACCAGATCAGGGAGCATCTCGCGGGCCAGGCGGACCGCCATCTCGGGATCGCCTGTGCAGACCACTCGATAGCCTCGCCCGCGCAGCAAGCCGTCGGCGAGGGCGCGGCTCCACGCGTCGTGGTCCAGCACCAGAAGCCGTCGCGATCCGCCTCCGGAACGGAGGCGCCGCTCGTAGGTGTCTCGCCCCGCAGCTTTGGACAAGGGTCAACCTCGCTCGAATGGCACAACCGGTCAAAGCCTCGAGACCTTCGCCAGGATCTCAAGACCGAAAACTATGGAGGGACTGACAGAGTACTATGGCGGGACCTCCCTGGCAAGAGTTTTCGGCCGAGTTTTCGACGCGGATCAGCCGACCGGTCCTCAGGGTATAGTCGACGTCCTGAAATGACGCGCGGAACGTGGTGACGCCTCGCGCGGGAGGCGCGTTTTTCGCGATCGCCGCGACCGCCGCCCTCCTCCGATTCTGGGGGCTCAACTACGGCCTCCCCCATCCGGCCACGCGCCCCGACGAGGATCTCGTAGTGGGCAAGGCCCTCAAGATCTCGCTGGGACAGATGCGCGACCCGCGGGATTTCAACTACTCCCACTGGGTCTACTACATCCACGCCGGGGTACTGGCGGCCTATCGAGGCGTCGGACACGCGCTGGGCTGGTATCCGGACACCCAGAGCTTCCTCGACGACTTGTCCCTCGGACACCCCTCCCTCCAGTACCGCATCTGCCGAGTCTCAGGCGCCCTCATGGGCGTCGCGACGGTACTGATTGCGGCCTGGGCGGCGTGGGAAGGGTATCGCCGGCGTTCGGTCGCCCTCCTCGCGGCCCTCCTGGTCGCGGTGAATTTCCTCCACGCCCGCGATTCCCACTTCGCAACCGTTGACGTACCCATGACCCTGTTCGCCACCCTTGCTCTCGGCTTCGCCCTGCGAGCCAGCCGGACGCAGATGCGGCGGGACTATGTGCTCAGTGGCATCTGCGCCGGCCTCGCGGCGTCGGCCAAATACAACGCGGTGACGATCGTGTTTGCCACGGCTGCTGCCACGCTCCCGCCCCTCTGCCGCGGCACTCCCGACGAGCGGCGCCACGCCGGCGTGTCGCTCGTGCTGGCCGCGGTCGCCACGATTTGCGCCTTTGCCCTGACGTCTCCCTACTGCGTGCTCCGCCTCCCGGATTTCCTGGCGGGGGTCGCCGTGCAGCGGCGGGAGCTCTTCGACGGGGCCGGAGAGGCCGCGTGGCGCGTCCATCTCCGCCTCACGCTGCCGGGGGCTTTCGGCATGGTCGGCTTCACGGTCGCCGTCTTCGGAATGATCCGCACACTATGGTTGCGACGCCCGGCCGATCTCGTCATTCTCGCGTTCGTGGTCCCGACCTTTGCGAGCCTCGCTGGAATCACCTGGGTTCAAGCCCGATACATGATCCCGCTCGTCCCAGCCCTCGCCATTCTGGCGGCGGAGGTGACGGCCGCCTTGCTGCCGTCGAGCCCGGTGTGGCTCGCCGGCGCCGCCCTCGCCCTGGCACTCCAACCGCTTCGCAGCACCATCGCCTTCGATCGCCTCGCCGCGCGCGAAGACACGCGGCTGCAAGCTGCAAGTTGGATCGACGAGCACATTCCCGCGGGCGCGCGCATCGCCGCCTGCGAGGGCTACGGCGCCCCGGCCATCAACGCCGATGAGCGCCGGCCGCCGGCGTTCGAACCACTCAAGATTCACTGCTCGGTCGAGGCCATCCAAGACAAAGGTGCGCGCTACGTGGTCACACACACCCATCCGGATATTCCGTTCTTCAGGCCCTCGGGCAGGGTCCTGCGTTGGCTGCGAGCCCACGCCGAGCCGCTCGCCGTATTCGACCCTGTCGGAAATGCAAAAGGGATGCAGCACTGCTTCTTCCAGGGTGACGCCTTCTATCTTCCCTACTGTCGTTTCGAGAGCGTCGAGCGGGGCGGCCCCGCCGTGACGGTCTGGGATCTCGGCCTGCCTTCGCCACCGCCGGAGGAGCGCCGCCCGCGCCTTCCCTGAGACTCTGCGCGTCCCGATTGCGTCCAAAGAAATGGCCGGAAGGCGCCCCAGATGATCCCCCGACTCGGTTGGTCGGCGCCTGCGTTGCTGTTGTTGTCCGCTCTCTCCCTCGCCCCTCGGGCGGACAGCGAGGACGCGCCCCCGACGACGCTTCCGGCGCAACCGATCCGCGCCTCGGTCGACCGCGTCGTCGAGAAGATGGAGCGAGACCGCAACGAGCCCTGCCACAAGGCAGCCGACGCGGGCGTGCCCTGCTATCCGACATCCACCGCGGCCAACGGTCCCGTCTACTCGGTTCGCGACTCTCTGGGGGTCGGTCCTGAAGCAAGTCGCAGTCCGATCGTACCCGGCGGCATCACGCTGGACCCCGTGTGCCTCGCGAAGTCAGCGGTCAAGGCCTTGAAGGGGAAGAACGACGTCTACTACCTCTATCGCGTGCGGCTCCCCCAGGGTGAGCACGTCGAGATGCGAGAGCAGCGCCTGGACCCGACGGCATACCAGGGGAACGTCGAATTCCTCGGCCGGGTCTCCGGCGAGTGCGAGGCCCTCGCCGCCTATCGCAAGGAAGAGCGCCAAACGCCTCCCGCCGGGAACAAGGCGGAGACCGCGGGCCCGCCGGCTCGCTGATCGTTAGCTGCTAGCGCAGGGCCGCGGAGCGTGTCAAGCCAAATCGGGCTTAACTCTGTCGTCGATACGTGATCTTGACGATCGCTCCGGAACGGGGGTAGGGTGGCAGCGCCGACGTAGGCACGCGCGGCGGCTGTGGCCTGCGCCGGGGCATCCTGTGGAGCGCGGTCACTTCTCGATAACGCGTGGGCAGTTCTGCTCCTGGGGTTCAACCCGGGGGCGGGTGCGCCATGCTCGCTGCGGCGTGCGCCTGGCTTCTGGCCTCGTCCTTGCCCTGGCGCTCTGGGCCTCGGTGCGGCTGGCCGGCGACGATCGGTCAGGTCCGCCGAACCCCCTCGACGTGCCTCCGGGACCCGCGGGTCGGATCCAGTTCGAGGATCGCCAGCCCTCGTCCGGAATCAACTTCGTCCTCGACAACGCCACCACCCTGGACAAGACGGTCATCGAGGCCGTCCTTGGCGGCGTGGCGCTCCTGGATTTCGACAACGACGGCCGGCTCGACGTGTTCTTCACCAACGGCGCTCGGATCCCCGGGCTGGCGAAGGACGACCCACGCTTCTGGAACCGGCTGTACCGCAACGAGGGCGCCGGGATCTTCCGTGACGTGACCGAAGGTGCAGGGGTCCGGGGCCAGGGCTACTCGATGGGGGCCGCGGCGGCCGACTTCGACAACGACGGCTGGACCGACCTCTACGTGACGGGTGTGAACCGCAACGTCCTCTACCGCAACCAGCGCGACGGAACCTTCGCGGACGTCACCGAGCGGGCCGGCGTGTCGGGGACCTCCGCCGGGGGGAGGAAGCTCTGGTCGGTCGGCGCCGCCTGGCTGGACTACGACAACGACGGGGACCTCGACCTGTTCGTGGCCAACTACCTCGACTGGTCGCTGGAGAACAACCGGGTCTGCGGCGCCCTTGGTCACCGAATCTCCTGCTCGCCCACCTACTACGAAGGGCTGCCGAACCTCCTCTATCGCAACGAGGGGGGCGGCAAGTTCACCGATGTGTCCGCCTCCACGGGCATCGGGGCGCACGTGGGCAGGGGCATGAGCGTGGCCGTCGCGGACGCGGACGGCGACGGGTTCATGGACGTCTTCGTGGCGAACGACCAGCTCCGGAACTTCCTCTTCAGGAACGTAGGCGGGCGCAGTTTCGCCGAGACCGGTGTGGAGGCCGGGGTCGCCTATACCGAGGACGGCGTCCCGGTCTCCGGCATGGGCACGGACTTTCGCGACCTCGACCAGGACGGCCGCCCCGACGTCTTCCTCACGGCCCTGAGCGGGGAGCCGTTTCCCCTCTACCTGAACACGGCCGATGGCTTCTTCATTCCAGCCACCTACCGCGCTGGCCTGGGCTTCGCCACGATCATGATGAGCGGCTGGGGAACGGGAGCCTACGATTTCGACGACGACGGTCACAAGGACCTGTTCTGCGCGAACTCCCACGTGAGCGAGAACATCGACTTCTATGGCCATCACCGCTACCGGCAGCCGAACGCGATCTTCCGAGGCATTGGCGACGGCCGCTTCCGCGACGTGACGGCGGACGCCGGGGCGGCAATGCAGCGCGCCCGTGCGCACCGGGGATGCGCCTTCGGCGACCTGGACAACGACGGCCGCGTCGACGCGATCGTATCAGTGATCGGAGAGCCGCCGGAAGTCCTGTACAACGTGACGGCGGGCGGGCGCTGGCTCGAGCTTCAACTGGAGGGCACGAAAAGCAACCGCGACGGCATCGGCACGACCGTCAGAGTGACGGCTGAGTCGGGGTGGGTCCAATACAACCACGCCACGACCGCCGTGGGCTACGCGAGCGCGTCCGACAAGCGGGTGCACTTCGGCCTGGGCGCCGACCGCGCTGCCCGCGAGATCGAGATCCGCTGGCCGAGCGGAACCAAACAGATCCTGTGGAACGTTGCGGCAGAGCAGGTTCTCAAGGTCAAGGAGCCGTGAAGGACGCCCACCGACGACACACCGACGACGACGGCCGGGCGTGGCGCCGCGGCGGAGCCGCGATCACGCTCGTTCTCGGCATCGGCCTGTTCGGCGATGGCGCCGTGGCCGCGTCTTCGCGCAAGGGCGAGGGTCCCTGCGCGGGAGCGGAGCCCGCTCTCGAGTCGGCCGCGGCGGCCCTCGCCAAGGGCCAAGGGGCCGATGCCGAACGACTGCTCCAGCCCCTTTCGGCATCCCATGCCGACTGCAGCGGCGTCGTCCTCGGCCTGGCGCGACTGCGGGCGGCCCAGGGCGACCCGGCCGAGGCCGAACGGCTCTTCGCCCGCGCCACCGTCTTGGCCCCCGACGATGCGCTCGTCCACGCCCTGTTCGCGCAGTACTGGCTCTCCCAAGGCCGGCACCCGCCGGCCGACTACCAATCCGCGCTGGCGCTCTCCCTGAACCCCGAATGCCCCGAGGCCCTCGTCGTACAGGGGCAGATCCTGAGCCTGAGAGGCCGGGCGCCCGCTGCGCGCCAGGCGCTCGAAAGGGCCGTCGGCCTCGACCCGGCCAGCGCCGAAGCGCACTATCAACTGGGCATCTGGTTCTTCCGCGGCAAGCTGCATCCGGAGGCCGCCCGGCATTTCGAGAAGGTGATCGCGCTGCGTCCCATGGATGCACGCGCCGGGGACTACCTGGCCCTCGGCCTGGAGGCGTTGGGCGAAGCCGAGGGTGCGGAGCTCGCCTACCGCAGCGCTCTGAAGGTGAACGAAGGCCCTTTCTTCGATTCGTTCCTCGACTACAACTATGGGCGTTTCCTCCTCAAGCAGGGGCGATTGGAGGAGAGCCGGTCGCATCTCGATCGCGCGGTGGCCGGTCTTCCTGACCGCCGAGGGGCCCACTACGAGCGGGGCAAGCTGAACCTGGCGCTCAAGGACTACGCGGCCGCCCGCAAAGACGCCGAGCGCGCCCTCAGCCTGCGAGACCCCAGCGGCTTCGTCCTGGACCTCCAGGTGTACTACCTGCTCACCACGGTCTACGCGCGCCTCGGAGAGTCGGATCTGGCGCGGAAGTATGCGGAGCTGTCCCGCACGACCCCGATTCCCGACCAGGCCGAGGACAGGGGACGGTAAGAAGCCAGGGGACATGGCTACGCGGCAGGCTGCGATTGGCAGCCCAGCCGGAAGCACGGGACAGGTTGCCCGTCGCCCGTAGGGATCGGCACCGCGTGGCGAAGAGAGCCGACAGGGAGCAAACTAGGGGAGGGCCTCACCCACGGGCCACAAGAGAGGAGGATCCGATGGCCGATGATCGCCGGCGGTTCCTGGAGCAGGTCATTCGCGAGTGCGACGGAGCTCGCCGACAGCAATTGCTCCTGCGGCTGGAACAGATCGAGAACACGGGCGCGCAGGGCATCATTCCGGTCCTCAGCGCCGGGGATGACGCTGCCGTCTTCTTCGCGAAGCTGCCCTTCAAGGACGAGAGCGGCGAGTGGAGATACGGGCTCTTCGACCCCACGCGCGGCGAGGTGCTCCGAGAGGGGGAGCGTCCCATGGACGAGCCCGTCCTGGTCTCGCAGAAGAGCTGGCGCCGTTCACACTACGACCCGAGGCCACCCGACCTGGAGCGGCGGAGGCGAACGGGCCACTGACGACGCTCTCGCCGGGGTGATCGCGGGGTTCTACCGGTAACTTCTGGGCCTGCTATCTGGGCCTGCTACCCGTAACGCGCTCGGTGAGGCATGCCCGCAAGCCCTTGCCGCTACCGGGGGTTTGATCCCTTGCAGGAGAGAATTTGGTCCTTGTTCTCTTTGTGCTCCTGATGGGACCGAGACGCCGGCAGAAGACGGCGTCCTGCTCACGACACTCTCAGAGCGCGGCGCCAAACCCCTTGACCCACGCTGCGAACAGGTCCTGGAGGAACGGCCGCTTGGCCGAGGGCGACACGACCTCGAGCTGGAAGAGCCCGTCGCCGAGGGCGAGGAACACGCCCTCGACCGAGTAGGAGACGCCCAGCCGGTCTCCTGAGATCGCGTACCAACCCGGCCCCCGGGATCCTCGCTGCGCGGAGCGCGTCGTGGCGGCATCTTCCGGTGTCACCCGGCGCGAGCGCCACCAGGAGACGCGGAAAGAAACGGTGAAGTCCCCTTCCGGAGAAGCGGAGATCGCGGCGTCGGGGACGGGAAGGCCGCGCAACCGCGATCCCGTCTCCGGCTCCCGGATCCAGCGCGCCGGGAGTTGGATCTCCGGCGCCGGAGGAGCGTCGAGGGCCACCCGCTCGAACGCGGGAGGCAGCGGGGCGGAGACTTCGGCGGTGAGGAGGCGCTCCGCCTCGACGCTGCGGAGGGAGCTGCGCACGAGGCCGCGGTTGAAGGCCATCTGCGGGGACGGCCCCACGTAGCGGGCCACGAGCTTCTCCCGTCCCAGGTCGACGAGCGCGTACTCGATATCCCGGCCGCCTCCGTCGCCGGTCTCCGCGCGGGCCCATCCCATGAGACCGTGAAGCTCTCCAAACGACGCGGCACGCGAGGGGACCTTCGGCGAGGCGCTGAAGCTCTCGAAAGCCTTGCCGGACAGGAGTAACAACTCGAGCGCCGGTAGCCCGAGAGGCGAGGACACCCGGTCCACCCGCAGGACTTCGTCCCCAGAGCCTCCCGAGGAACAGAGCAGCCGGTGCGGCGATACGTCCTCCATACCTTCGGGGATGCGGAGGCTGAGCCCCTTGCCGCGCAGTGACTCAGGCGGGCCGATCTTGAGTCGGCGGGAGGGCATGGACGGCTCGGGGCCACGGGTCTCGATGAAGTCCTTGACGAGATTGATGGGGATACCGAAGCCGATCGCTGTTCCTTCGC
>JBGPYB010000081.1:0-20828 GCA_041493035.1 Vicinamibacteria bacterium
TGGAAAAGCGGGAGAGATCGTACGCCTGGCGTTGCACGTGGGCGCCGCTCCCAAGGACCGCTTCGCCTGGGGAACGTGGCACGCGCCGCGAGTCCTAGGACGTGGCGGCGCCGTGGCCGATCCGGGCGCACCATCGGCCGCCTCCGACACGGCTCGGGGCGCATACCTGTCCAAGGCCCTCGCCAGCTCCAACGTCCTGTTCGTAATACTGGACGCGGGCCGTGCCCGCGAGTTTGGTTGCTACGGCTACGGCCGCGCCACCACGCCTGAGATCGACCGCATCGCCTCCGAGGGGATCGTCTTCGAGAATGCGTTCACGCCGGCGGTCTACACACTGGGGGCGATGTCGTCGGTGTGGACGTCGCAGTATCCCGACCGCCACCACAGCGAGGTCTCGTTCTCCGCGCGCCTGCCCAAGGATCGCTTGACGCTGGCCGAGGTTCTCGGGGCCAATGGGATCGCGACCGGAGGCTTCGTGGCCAATGCCGTAGCCGGGACGCTCTTCGGCTTCGACCGCGGCTTCGGCGATTTCCGCGAGATCTTCAAGGACCTGGGGAGCGGCGCCGACGGTTTCCGGAAGGTCGTTCCGGCCTGGATCCACGCCCACAAGGACCAGCGGTTCTTTGCCTACGTCCATTTCCGCGAGCCGCATTTTCCCTACAACCCGCCCGCCCCCTTCGACACGCGGTTCGGACCCGAGGGGCCGATCGCCAAGGGGATGCGCCAGCAGAGCGATTGGATCAACGATCTGAACCAGGCGCGCCGCAAGCCCAAGGATGGGGAGGTCGACCATCTCGTGCGCCTCTATGACGGCAACGTGGCGTTCGCGGACCAGGAGATAGGCGCGCTCAGAACGACCCTCGAAGGGGAAGGACTGTGGGAGAAGACCGTGGTCATCGTCGCGGCGGACCATGGCGAAGGGCTCTTCGAGCACGGCTTCATTGGCCACAACGTCCACGTCTACGACGAAGCGATGCACGTGCCGCTCGTCATCCGGCTGCCGAAGGGGACCGGTCCTTCGGGGATTCGGCTCAAGGGGCTCGTGGACCTGCTGGACGTCGGTCCCACGATCGCCGATGTCTTCGGCGTCCTCGGCAAGGGAAGATCGGCCAAGGAGTTCCAGGGGCGCAGCCTCTTGCCCGCCATCGATGGGGCGCCGGGAAAAAGCGCCGTGCTGTCGCGCACAGTCTGGGATCGGCCGCGTTACGCCCTGCGCGACGAGCGGTTCAAGTTCATCTACGACACCCGCACCGGGGAGCAGGAGCTGTACGACCTTTCGGCCGACGGTGCCGAGACGCGGAACGTCGCGTCGCAGGAGCCGATCCGTTCAGCGTACTACCGGCAGGCGTTGCACCAATGGGTGGCAAGCCTCGCTCGAAGCGGCGGCGGAGCCGGTGAGGAAGCCATCCTGACCCGTGAGCAGTGCGAGAACCTGCGTTCCCTCGGCTACATCACCGGCGACTGCAAGTAGTCTCGCCCCTCACCCATCGATACGAGGGCGCGTCGCCAGCGCGTGATCGATCGTTGCGACCGCGGTTCGCAACTCTTCGCCTTCGAGCAGCAAGCGTGGCGGGCGGACACGAGAGCTGCCTCGGCCGACCTTCTCCTGGACGAGCTTGATGAGCTGGACGAACTTCGGGACGGTATCCATGCGGAGGAGCGGCAGGAACCATCGGTAGAGCTCGAGAGCCTCGCGGGTGCGGCCCTCGGCGACATATCGGTAGAGCGCGACCGACTCGACCGGGAGGGCGTTGACGAGCCCCGCGATCCAGCCGACGGCTCCCGCCTGCATGCCTTCGACGATGGCGTCGTCGACTCCCACCAGTACCTTCAGGCGGTCACCCACGAGTGCCTTGATCGCCGTGACCCGGCGCACGTCGGTGGTCGACTCCTTTACGGCATCGAGGTTCGCGTGGTCGCGGGCCAACTCCGCGACCTGCTCGGGCGTGAAGTCGGTCTTGTAGGCGACGGGGTTGTTATAGAGCAGGCACGGAAGCTCGGTGGCCGACAGGACCGCCGCCACGTGTGCCTTCATCTCGCGCCAGTCGGTGCTATAGGCGTACGGCGGGAGCACCATGAGCCCACGACACCCGAGGCCCGCCGCGTCGCGGGCCAGTTGCACGGCGTCGGCCGTGGAGAGTGCGGCGATCCCCGGCACGATCGGCACGCGATCGCCGACGGCGCGCACGCAGGTTTCCATCACCTGTCGCCTCTCGGCTGCCGACAACGTGCTCCCCTCGCCGAGCGAGCCGCATGGGACCAGGCCGGTGGCGCCGCTCTCCACCAACCACACCGCATGCTCCGTCAGGAAGGCGTGATCGACGCGCAGGTCGGTGCTGAAGGGAGTCGTGATCGCCGGGATCACGCCGTTCCAGTCGAGCTTCATCGGGGTCTCCTTAACCATGGCGGTCCGGGTTGAGGGCGCGGACGTCCAGAGACGGTGGCTCTCCGCTCAGGATCTCGGCCAGCAAGCGACCCGTGATCGGGCCCAGGCTGACGCCCACCATCGCGTGTCCCGTGCCCACCAGGAGATTGGAGCAGCGAGCCGGACGGCCCACGTACGGGAGCCCGTCGGGGGAGCAGGGGCGGAGGCCGGACCAAACGGGGATGCCTCTGAAATCCTCGGCGGTGAAGTCCGGCATGTATTGCGAGACGGAGCGCACGATGCCGCGCACTCGGGCTGGACTTACGGTCCGGTCGATGCCGGCTAGTTCCATCGTTCCCGCGAAGCGCAGGGCGCCGCCCATGGGTGTGACGGCGACCCGACCCTCGCTCAAGATGGCGCAGTGTGCGGGGAGCCGCCTGGGTTGCGGAAGCGTGAGGCTCAAGCCCTTCCCTGCTTGCATCGGAAGTCGGAGTCCAAGGTCGCGAGCGAGGGAGGTCGACCAGATGCCGGCCGAGAGGACGTACTGGTCGGCCGTGCCCTCACCATCGCTGGTGCGAACCGCATCAATGCGTCCGCCGCTGGCGCGCCAGCCGGTCACTTGCGTCCGCGAGAAGGCGACGCCGGCTCGCTCAGCCTCCCGACGGAGCGCCGCCATGAACCGATCGGGGGAGAGATGGCAATCGAGAGGGAAGTAGACGCCCCCCAGGACGTCGAGCCTCATCCCCGGCTCCATGGCCGCCGCCTCGGTTGCCGAGAGCACCTGGGCCGGCACGCCGAGCGCCGTGGCCCTACGCGCGAGATGCGCTTCCTCGTCCATGCCGTGAGCCGTCCGGCAAAGCATGATGAGGCCTCGGCGTGTGAGGCCGAAGTCGTCGGCCCAGGCCTCGGACCATTCCTCGAAGATCGCCCGGCTGGCCAGCGATAGATCGCGAAGAAACGGCGCCGCTCGCCTGACATGACCCTCCGTCGACGAACGCCAGAATCGCCACGCCCAGTCGAACAGATCGCCCGAGAGACGTGGACGAACGTAGAAGGGGCTTTCGGGACTCCACATGTATCGAAGGCCGAGAGCCACCATCCCCGGTGCCGCGAGGGGCACGACGTGGCTCGGCACGACCATCCCGGCGTTTCCGTACGAGCAGCCGTCTCCATCGGCGTCGCAAGGGTCCACGACCGTGACGTCGAGACCCTTCCGCGCGGCCCAGTAGGCCGTGCTCAGGCCAATGACGCCCGCGCCGACGATCAGGACCCGCTGGGCCACGGGTCCCCGCGTATCCCCCAGCAGAGGGGATCGGCATCGTCCAGGATCAGCGTCGACTCGCCGGTCACGTGGGCGCGACCGGTGATGAACGGCAGGACCCGGCCGTCGGCGTCGAGGGTGAAGCGCCCCTCGAAGACGCTTCCAAGCACGCCCTCCTGCCGCCAGACCTCGCCGGGACGCAGGCGGCCGTCGGCGTGGAGGCATGCCAGCTTGGCGCTCGTGCCGGTGCCGCAGGGCGAGCGGTCGTAGGCCTTGCCGGGGCAGAGGACGAAGTTCCGGCTGTCGACGCCCGGCACTGGCGAAGGTGCGAAAAGCACGACGTGGTCGATCTCGGCGGCGTTCCCTCCGGTGATCCGCGCCGCGGTCAGCGCCTGCCGCACGCGCCAAGCCAGCTCGGTGAGCGTCCCGACGTTGTCCCGCCCGATGGGCACGCCGGGGCTCTCGGCCAGGAAGAACCAATTCCCGCCCCACGCGACGTCGCCGGTGATGCGTCCGTGCCCCGGCACCTCGACTGCCACGCCCGCCCTCCAGCGATAGCTCGGGACGTTGCCGACCGTGACGCGTCCGTCCTGGTGCAACTCCGCCGTGACGAGGCCGACGGGTGTCTCGATACGGTGTCGTCCCGGGCGAATGCGGCCCAGATACGCGAGCGTGGTCACGAGGCCAATGGTGCCGTGGCCGCACATGCCGATGGTCCCGACGTTGTCGAAGAAGATGACGCCCGCCGTGTTCTCGGGATCGGCCGGCGCGCAGAGCAAGGCGCCGACGAGGACATCGGATCCCCGCGGCTCGTTGACGATCGCCGATCGAAAGCGGTCGTGGTCGGAGCGGAAGCGGGCGAGGCGACGAGACATGTCGCCGTCCCCCAGCTCCGGACCGCCGTCCACCACGACGCGCGTCGGCTCGCCGCCCGTGTGGGAATCCACGACGCGGATGAGGCGTGTCATGGGCCTCAGTGTAGTAGTATCCGCCGCAACCATGAGCACGGGCACATTGGCTGTCTTCGCCACCCTCACCGTTCTGACGCTCGCTTTCGTCGCCTATTGGATCGCGGCGGTGCGACGATGGCGCGCGGAAGGTGGCGCCGCCGAGACCGAACAGGGCATGGCCCCGTCGGCGGGCCAGGCATTCGTCGGCTTCGTGACGAATTTCTTCGACACGCTCGGCATCGGCTCCTTCGCCACCACGGCCTCGATCCTGAAGGTCTTCGGAATGGTCGCCGACGAGAAGATTCCCGGCACCCTGAACGTGGGCCACACGCTGCCGACGTTCGTGCAAGCGGTCATCTTCATCGCGATCGTCGCGGTGGAGCCGACGACACTCATCCTGATGCTCGCGGCTGCGGCGCTTGGTGCCTGGCTGGGAGCGGGCGTCGTCGCGGGCTTGCCGCGCCGCAAGGTGCAGATCGGGATGGGGACGGCGCTCCTCGTGGCCGCCGGCCTCCTGCTCCGGAGCAACCTCGACATCTCCACCACCGGTGGAACGGCGCTGGGGCTCGACGGCACCAAGCTCGCCGTCGCATTCGTCGGAAACCTCGTCCTGGGCGCGATGATGACCATCGGAGTCGGCCTCTACGCGCCGTGCATGATCCTGGTCTCGCTCCTCGGCATGGACCCGAAGGTGGCCTTCCCGATCATGATGGGCTCCTGCGCGATCCTGATGCCGGTGGCCAGCGTGCGCTTCATCCGCGAACGGAGATTCGCGCAGCGCCCTTCCGTCGGTCTCTCCTTGGGAGGCGTCCCGGGCGTCCTGATCGCGGCCTATGCCGTCGGCAGCATGAACGTGAAGACGGTGCGCTGGCTCGTCATCGTCGTGGTCGTCTACACCGCCGGCGCCATGCTCTTGTCGGCCAGTCGCGAAGCCCGCCGCTAGCGATCGAGGGTGTCGACATCGTCTCGCTGGCCGAGCAGCTCCCAGCGCTGCAAGCTCAACGGGACGTTGCCGTTCTTCCAGACGTAGTCGTGGAACGCGCGCAGGTCGAAGGCGTCGCCCTTCTGCCGCCTCGTGTCGGCCAGCAACCGGATGATCTGTAGCTTGCCGATCTGGTAGCCGATGGCGAACCCCGGCATGGCGGCGAAGGAGGCCGCTTCGGCGCGGGCGGTGGCTGGGTCCATCGGCACGGCCGCCGCAAGGTAGTCGGCCGCCTGGTCGATCGTGAAGGTGCCGAGGGCGAGGCGCACGTCCACCTCCACGCGCAGGGCGCGAAGGCGCATGTAGTTCCAGATCATCTCTCGCGTCTTGGGGCTGTCGTCGAAGAGGCCCATGTCGAGCATCATCTCCTCGGCGTAGAAGCCGAGCCCCTCGTTGATGCCCGAGTCGTACCAGTGTCGGCGCACGGCGTCTTCGTGTCGCCACGAGAGAGCGAGCTGGAAGGCGTGACCGGGGACGCCCTCGTGGACCATGTCGGCTCGAGGGTCGCGCGCCATGGAGAGGGCGAAATAGCCGAGACCCGGAGAGGGCTTGGGGACGTAGCGAGTCGTCGCTTCGTCCAGCCGCTCGGGGGACGTGAACTCCGTCCCCTCGCCGAAGGCGGCGATGGGGGCGAGGAAGTCCGGGAGGGGCCGGTACCCGTAGTGCGCCATGGACGCCGGCACCGTCAGGATCCCCTTCGCGTCGAGGAATCGGCGGATCGCCAACTCTTCCTCGCGTGCCCGGGCGATCTGCGTCGCTTGATCCGGGAAGACCGGAAGCTCCTGCTGCCCGCGGTTGCGCTGGCGTTCCAGGGCCTCCGCGGCGACAGAGCGGGCCCATTCCTGGCGTCCCATCGCCAGCAGCTCCTCGGGAGTGAAAGGGAGCAGCGCGACCTTGCGCAGGAAGAACAGGTACGGAGCGCGACCGACGGCCACATCGGTGGGAAGGCTGTCCACGCGCGACTGTAGCCAGGACCGGTACGCCTCGACGGCCTTCACCGCTCGCTTCGTTTCCGTGTCGAGCGCCGTGCGGCTCTCCTCGGCCAACAACGGCCGCAGAGCGGTCATTGCTTTCGTGAGACGCGGACCGATGTCCTCGAGGTCGGCGATGGCGACCCGCGCGAACGGGCCGACTGCCTGATCGAGGTTCGCTCTCGCGTCGGTCAGCGTCCGCGGGAAGGACGCCAGACGCGCGACCACGTCGCGGCTGCGCGCGCCGGTGAACGGCGGTGGTGGCAGCAGGGAATCGACGAGCGCGCCCAGGGTCTGGGCGACGTAGAAGCCGGGGTCGCGTCGCCAGAGTCGCACCGCGTCCAGCTCCCAGCGGACGCGGGCGAGAGCCGATCCCACAAGGCGGTAGTCGACCTGATCGGCGACCGGGCCCCCGGGATCGGCGAGGCCCTGCCAGCGCCCGTCGAAACCCTCCAGGTCGTGTCGGCAGGCAGCGACCGTAGCGGCAGACCATTCGGGACTCCAGCCCGCGGGGCGCGTGAGGCGAGGGATGTCGTCGCCGTTGATCGGCTGATGGACCGCGCGCCACGTCCAGAAGTCGCGGGCCAGAGCCGGCAGATCGTCGGCCGAGACGACGGTCGAGGGAAGTGCTAGCAGCGACAAGAGAACGAACGTGCTTCGCATGGGCTGGATATTACGCGAAGCGGGATACACTCGCGTTAATGCCATGACCGATCTCACCGCTCGTCGCGCCGACTTCCGACGACTTCACGACTCGGGATGCTTCGTGATTCCGAACCCGTGGGACGTGGGCACGGCGCGCTACCTACGCCATCTCGGGTTCAAGGCCCTGGCAACGACCAGCTCCGGCTTCTCCTTCTCCCGCGGGTTGCCCGATGGAGATGGCTCCGTATCTCGGGACGCCGCCCTCGCTCACATCGCCGAGATCGTCGCGGCCACGGACTTGCCCGTCAATGCCGATTTCGAGTCGGGCTATGCGCTGGACGCCGAAGGGGTAGCGGAGAGCGTGAGGCTCTGCGTTGGTACGGGCATCGCCGGCCTTTCCATCGAGGACTCCACCGGAGATCCGGGCAATCCGCTCTTCGATCTGTCTGTGGCCGTCAAGCGCGTGGCGTCGGCAAGAGCGGCCATCGACGCCTCCGGCACCCGCGTCCTGCTCACCGCGCGAGCCGAGTGCTTTCTCGTCGGACACCCGAGGCCGCTCGATGAGTCGATCCGCCGCTTGAGAGCCTACTCCGAGGCGGGCGCCGACGTCCTCTACGCGCCGGGTCCGCGCGACCGGGGCGACATCCAGGCGATCGTCGCCGCAGTGGCGCCGAAGCCGGTGAACGTTCTGATGAGCGCCCACACCGGTCTCAAGCTGTCAGACCTCGCCGAGGTGGGAGTCCGCCGCGTCAGCGTCGGCTCGTCTCTCTCGCGAGCCGCCTGGACCGCCTTCATCCGTGCGGCGAAGGAGATCGCAGAAGACGGCAGCTTCGCGGGGTTCGAGGGTCTCGTCGCTTTCGACGACCTGAACACGTTCTTTCGCGAAGACCGCCCGCACGGCGAGGTTCGGAACAAGAAGTAGCGGATCTCACCCCGACCCGAGGGAACATAACTCGGCCGACATCCGCCACGTCCAGCAGCTCCTCGGCCACCGCGACATCCAGACGACGGCCCGCTACACCGCCGTCCAGATGGAGGACCTGCGCCAGGTCCTCGCGCGAGCCCAGCCTCGGGAACGGTCCAGAGATGGCAGGCAACGGCGGTAGAATACAAACTACCGAGGAAGCGTCATGACGACCGCAGTCAAGGCTGTCTATGAGGACGGCGTCTTTGGCGAAGACGACTGTACGCTCACTTTCCCAGTCTCTTGCGATTTTCCGCCAGGGTTCAGTACCCCGTGGTACGTAGATCCTTCGAGGATTCGCGATTTCGTTCCTGATCTCTTCTGCGGGTCTTGCACGTAGTGGAGATAGGGCTTCTCTTCGTCGTGTGTCTTGGCTATGCGTGGGCTTCTGCTGCGCACACTGGTGGGAGCCCGGACGATGCCCCTGGGGTGGAACTGCATCTTGCGCAACCCACTCAGCCGCATGCGGGATTGGTGGAGTGGGTCGACGACGTTCGCCGAAGGATCTGGGTCAACTGGGCACGACAGCGGCCATGGGGGAAGGAGCCGGAACGTGATGCGACGGTGACGTTTGCCGTCGGCGGTTTCCTTGGCGAGTACGTTCATCAGGCCGAGGTGAAGATCAGCGTCTCCAGCGGATCGGCCTCGTTCGACCGGGCTGCGACGATCGCGATAGTCACGGCTCGATTCCCGAAGACTACGCCGTCAACTCGTTCTCGTATCGAAGTGACCTTCAGGCCACGCCTCCTGGACTCAGAGTCGGCCACACGAGCTCTCCACGTGTTACTCGCGGATGGGTCCGCTGAGATCCGTGCTCTTGCAGCCAGGACCATCGGAGAAGCATGCATGACCGATGAAGAACTACATGAGGAGCTGCAACGCGCTAGCAAGGGCAACGACTCGGCGGTCCGCAGCGCGGCGGAGGCGGCTCTGCGCGACCTCGCTACCTGCAGGCTAGGAATCTGAGGCGTCGGGTAGGCCGGCAAGAGGCGCGGGCGGCTTCGGAACGGGTCCAGGGCTCACAGGTGTATGTAGGGGCGCAATGCGAGTCGAAGGACGACATCCGAGGGGAGTTCGACCGAGGGGGTCGAGAGCGAGCCAGTCGTTGTCAACCCGAACCTGGTTCTCCACGGTGCGACGGAGATAGACGACGGCGGGCGAGAGACGCCGAGCAGTTGGCGAGCGGGGGTTGACTACGCGGCCGCCGGGATCAAGACCGGAAGGCGCCGCACAGAGTCGAGGTGTACGGCGACCAGATCGAGCCCTACGGAACGCTCGCCTGGTCTGCCCCTTGGGGGGCGAGACAGCCGACAGGTGGGCTGGCCTGATCCCGAAATAGACCTCGGCCGGTGTCGCCCCCTCGAGCGCTTGGTGAGGGCGCAGGTACGCGTAATGAAGGAGGTGTCTCCGACCTCGAAGCTGGGGAGAGGCTGTAGAATACGAGGGTCATGGCCACGGCGAAGGTGACGATCGGATACCCTCACGTCGCGAAGACCCCCGGGGTCTGCGGTGGAAGGGCTCGCGTCGAAAGTACGCGCATCCGAGTCTACAACGTCGTCTTCCTCCACAAGGACGGCGCCTCCGACGAGAAGATCCGCGAGGCGTATCCGGACCTGACGCCGGCGCAGATCCACGCCGCTCTGGCCTACTACTACGACAACCGGGAAGAGATCGACGCCGAGTTCGGTGAAGACGAGCACTTCTTCTCCGAGGCCGAGCGAAACTGGGACGAACTCGTGGTCCGCAACGGCGGCCATCCGCCCAGCAACCCGACTCCGGAAGAGCGGGCCATTCCGAGGCCCTTTCCTTGGTCGCCTAAGAAGTAGTGGCGGGGCGCTTCCGCCTCTATACCGATGCCGACATCCACGGTCCTTTCGTCCACGCGCTGAAGCGGAAAGGCTGGGAGCTCGTGCGCGCGGTCGACGTCTACCCCGAGGGACAGAACGATCGGACGCACTTCGAGCGTGCGGCGAAAGAGGGCCGGGTACTCGTATCCAACGATCTCGACCAGATCCGGATCGCTCAGGAGTGGATCCTCTCCGGCCGCCCTTTCGCCGGGCCTGTCACCTGGCGCAAAGCGCAGGAGCGGCAGGCGACGCCCGCGGAGATCGCGGACGCTTTTGACGCGCTGGCCCGAGAGAACGATCCCTTCCGGCCCTACCCGATCGTCTACCTCACGCTGAAGCGATGAGCCTGACTTGGGAAAGTGACGAGGGCCACCGACCCGGTCGGAAGAGTCGCCACCAACACGTACGCTGCAAATGGCATCGACCCGCTTGAAGTGAGGCAGGTCAACGGGCAGACGACAGACCTGCTTTCGAGCTTCACCTACAACAGCCAGGACGAGCCGCAGACAGTAACCGACGCCGCCGGGCCTACATGGGCAAGTGCCGGGACAAGCACTACAGCCCAGTCGACTGACGACGTGCACGGTGGCGGCGCGCGGTGGTGTTCGTGGCCGAAGGCGCGTATCGTTCGTCCTTCGATCACCAAGGAGGGTTGCATGTTGAGGTGGAGTCTTGCGCTCCCGATCGTCCTCGTTGTTATCGCGAAGGGAGGCTCATCGTCGGCAGCCGCGACGGGCGGAGCCTCGAGCGGTCTACTGCTCGTGGCGAACAAGGGAGATCACACGCTCGGCCTGATCGATCCGGATGCCGGGCGGCAGATCGCGACGATCGACGAGAGCGGGGTCACGGGCCACGAGGTGATCGCCTCGCCCGACGGTCGCACGGCCTACGTCCCGATCTACGGGAACTCGGGCGTCGGCAAGCCCGGGTCCGACGGCCAGACCCTTGACGTGATCGACGTCGCGTCGCGGAAGCGCGTCGCGACGATCGACTTCGGCCGCGCCGAGCGGCCCCACTGTCCGCTGTTCGGACCCGACGGTCGGCTCTACGTCACCACCGAGATCACGAGCACCATCACGGTGATCGATCCCCACACCAACAAGGTCGTCGACCACATCCCGACGGAGCAACCCGAGTCCCACATGCTGGCCCTCACCCGAGATGGAAAACGCGCCTACACGTCGAACGTGGGTGTCGGAACGGTGAGCGCCATCGACCTCGTGACCAAGAAAGTCACGAAGGTGATTCCCATCGCGGCCCACGCGCAGCGGATCTCTCTTTCCAAAGACGACCGGTGGGTCTTCACGTCGGACACGACGGCGCCGAGGATGGCGGTGATCGACACGTCGAGGAATGAGGTCGCGCGATGGGTGACCCTCCCCGGCCTCGGCTACGGTTCGGCGTCGACTCCCGACGGCCGCTGGCTGCTGATCGCGATCATGGACGCGAACAAGGTGGGTGTGATCGACGTCGAGAAGATGGAGCTGGTCCGCACCCTTGACGTTCCCAAAGCGCCGCAGGAGGTCGTCGTCCGTCCCGACGGTCGTTTTGCCTACGTGTCCTGCGACGCCAGCCACCAGGTGGCCGTCCTCGACCTGAAGGAATGGAAGGTCGACCGGCTCATCGACGCCGGCGCGCAAGCGGACGGGCTGGCCTGGGCTCCCGTGCCGACTCGCTAGACTCGCTCCATCAGATCTGCGAGTAGTCCGTCGGCCGGAGCAGGACGTTGTGGATGTTCGAGACGATGTCGGTGAACCCTGGGGTCGTCGAGAGCTTCGTCCACTCCGGGTCGCCGACAAAGGCGCGCCAGCTCTTCTCCCGAGCCGCGAGATCCTCGAAGACGAGCATGTAGGTGAGGCTCGGCAGCCCCGTGCCGATCACGTCGCGCGCGAAGAAAACGGGGGTGAGGCCCGCTCTCCGAAAGATCGGGATCTCGCCTCCCGTCTCGAACATCTCGATCTTCTTCAGTCCGGCGGCTTCGTTGTGGCTTTCGTACGTGCGCAGCTCGAAGACGCGGGAGGCCGCCGCCTGCGGACCCGCGGGAGCCTGGATCGTCGGGACGCTGCCAAACGCGACCATGATGGACGAGTCGCGACGGATGTAGGGAGGATCGGTAGCGGGCAGGCTCCGAAAGGCCGCAGCGTCGCGCCGGTAGTCGGGATCGGCGGCCAAGCGTGCGGGCAACTCGGAGAGCGACTCCGGGTTCGGCAGCGGCAGGAGCACGTGCACCGTCGGTGCACCGGAGCCCACGGCCACGTTGAAAACGCCCACCGGCTTGACGCCCGCTCGATTGAGCGCGGGCACCAGGACGCCCTTCAGGTAGTCTCCGAAGCGCGCCTCCATGGGACCGAAGCGCAGCCGGTATCGCCGGAGCTCCAGTAGCTGAGGCTTGCCCGAGTCACCGGCTTGGCTGAGAGCGGGCAAGAGCGAGGCTCCGACCGAAGCCCCGACGAAATCCCTGCGGTTCATGGTCGCTCCTTCCCAAGGCCGGCCCGCAAGAGTACGCAGCGGCGCCCGCCAGGTCAACGAAGGCGTGAACAAGTCCAGGATCGGCGCTCGATCGTCGCGGCCTGCTCGCCCGGCCCGCTGGCTGAAAAATGGAGGCGACCGTTCGCGGTGAGAATGAGTAGACCAAAGATAGGCCGCCTTAGTCGATGTGCTACCATGTGTACATGAAGGGTCGTAGGCGACTGGGCGTGCGCGCCATGCGCCAGAGCCTCAGCGGGTATCTCAGGCGGGTGGAGTGCGGAGAGACCTTCGAGGTCACGGCCCGTGGGCGGCCGGTGGCCGTGCTCGCCCCCATCGAGGCCGGGGTCACGCCCATCGAGCGTCTGGTCGCCTTGGGTCGCGCCAGCATGCCGGAAGGCGACCTCCTGGAGCTCGGTCCTCCCCCGAAGGTTGCTCGCCCGCGACGCCTGAGTCAGGCGTTGGGGGAGCAGCGTGCCGAGCGCTTCTAGGTCGGGCCTTCTCTATCTGGATTCGTCGGCTCTGGTGAAGCTGATCGTCGCCGAGCCCGAGACGCCCGCGCTGCTCGAGTTCCTGACGAGATGGCCGTATCGAGTGTCGAGCGCCATCGCCCGAGTCGAGGTCCTGCGTGCGGTGAAGCGGACGGGCGCTGGCCCCGCCGTGCGCCGGAGGGCCACGCGCGTCCTGGCGCGTGTGGCCCTGATCAGGATCGACGATCCCGTGCTTGCGGCGGCCGCCCGGATCGCGCCCCCAGGCGTGCGCACGCTGGACGCCGTCCATCTGGCCACAGCTCGGTCGTTGGACGGCCTCGCCGGGATCGTCACCTATGACGTACGGCTCGGCCGCGCGGCGGCTGGCGTTCGTTTTAAGGTCTGGTCGCCAGCCTGATCATCAAGGACGCGTGTTCCTGGCCTGATCGACGCCCATACCCACCTCATGTTCGAGACCTTGCCGCAGATGGCGGTGCTCACCAGCGACGTCGGCTTCGTCAACGTCGCCGCCGCGAAGGGTGCCAACGACATGCTGAAGCGTGGCTTCACCAGTGTCCGCGACCTGGGCGGGCCAGTGTTCGGGCTCAAACGCGGCATCGACATGGGACTGGTGCCCGGGCCGCGGATCTGGCCGGCCGGCGCGTTTATCTCGCAGACCGGTGGCCATGGCTACTTCCGGCTGCCAACTGAACTGCCGGCGCCTCCGGGCAACTTCTCGTTCAGCGAGCGCATCGGCGCCGCCGTGATTGCCGACATGCCGATGCGGTGCGGCAGCGGGCGCGCGAACAGCTGGCGCTGGGCGCGTCGCAGATCAAGCTGATGGCCGGTGGCGGCGTCTCATCGAGCTACGACCCGCTCGACGTGACGCAACACACCGTGCCCGAACTGCGCGCCGCAGTCGAGGTGGCGGAGAACTGGGATACCTACGTCACGGTGCACGCCTATACGCCGCGCGCCGTGCGGCAGGCGATCGAAGCCGGTGTCAAGTGCATCGACCATGGCCAGCTGCTCGACGAGCCGACCGCCAAAGTGACGGCCGAGCGGTCGCCTTCAAGTGGGATGGTAAGAACGTCAGCGGGGCCCTGTGCGGGGACCTGGAGGTCACGAGGGAAGTCGCGGGGAGCGTCAAGCCCGACCAGTATCCGGTCGAGGGCTCGCTTCTGCTGTCGGCGACGGCCCAGCAGATCCTGGCCTCGCCCCGCTTCCCGGTCATCAGAATCAACCTGAAGGTCGTGCCGTCGCCCGACTCATGGGCCGTGGTGCAGAAGATCCTGGACGACAAGAAGGGCGCCTGCGGCTTCGTCCTCGACAAGGTCAACATCCCCGGCGTTCTCGATGGCTTGATAGGCAAAGGATTCAAGGTGAGGCTGCCCACGGAAAAACTGAAACCGATGGCGGTTCCTGTCGGGATCGCCCCGACGATGACTGTACGCGGCCAGCCCGTCACCGTCGGGGTGCCCTAGCTGCGATGAGCGGCCTCGATGTCTGCGAGTGGCAGGAACATCGGTGCGGGCGCCGGACGGGCATCGGACTGGCCCTCGACGAGCTCGAGGGGCATGAACCCGAGCTTCTGCGTCTACTCTTGCATCCATCCTCCAACGCTCCGCACGATTCATCTCTGTAGTACATCTGGCTGACGAGGGCCATGCGGGGCACGGGTCAAGGTGCCGGTATCACGAGGAGTACAGTGAGGCGACACCTTTTCCAGGCCTGCCGGGCGGCGAGCCGATGCGGGCGCCGCGCCGAGGCGTTCGAAGCCGGGGATGGGAGGTACGCGACATGCGATCCCTGGTGCAAGCGATACAGGCCCTGGTCAAGCGCGTCCCTTTCTATCAGCTGAGCGCCCTCAGCATGCTGGCGGGCTGTTACACCCTCAACAATGCCCTCGCCCTCCGGCCGGGCCAAACGGGGAAGCTTCTCTTCCTGCTGCTGACGCTCAACGCCTACGAAGCTCTGCTCATCGGTTTGGGCCTGTTTCTCATCCTCCGGCGCGGCCTGCTGGCGGATGGCCGGACGCTGCTACTCCTGGAAGTGCTGTTCATCGCCGACGTCACGTTGCTCAACGGAGAGTGCTTTGCGTCGAGCTTCTCCGCGGGGATGCTGGTGAGCGGGGCGGCCCTTCTCCTGGCCGCTCTCAAGGCGGTCGTCGTCTTCCGCGCTTTGGCTCGCGGTGCCGAAAGGTGCGTCCTCCTTTCCCTCGGCCTCCCGATGCTGCTTCTCTTCGCCACCCCGGCTGGCTTCGCCCTGCTGGCTGGTGACCGGCTCCTGACCCCGGCGACGGCCTATGCGGCGTGGTGGGGGGCGGCGCTGACGGTGGTCGTCTTGGCACTGGAGGCCCGAAAGACCGCAGCCGGACCGACGCTGCCGCCGCCGGCGACGGCGTTCCGGCGAGCCTTGGGCTACGCGCTCCCCGCATCGCTGATATTGCACCTTGGGACCACGGGATGGGTGTATCACATCGACTTCCACTGGGCCTACCTCGGTCCCGTTCTCGTCGCCCTTGGCGTTGCCCGAATGCTGGTCGACGTTCCGTGGCCAGACGTCGCCTGGCAACATTGGTTTCCGCTGGCGGCGATCGTCGTCTCGCTGGGGGCGCCCGACGAGCTTCTCGTTCACGGTCCGCTCGGCCTGACCCTGTCGCCGCTCCGAGCGGTCCTCGCTGGCGTCGGTCTTGCGTACGTGTTGACGTATCCGATCCACCGCTCGGCGATCCTGGTCCGGGGAGCCGCCGGGTGCCTGGTCGCGGGTGCGGCGGGCCACTCCATCGAGTCGATGGCCGACAACCTAGGCTGGCTCCTGACCAGCCTCGGCGAGGGCGGAAGTGGCCTTGTCCCCCAAACCGCCGCCGGCTGGGGCGTGGTCGCGGTCATCCTCGCCTTCGTTCTTCTGGGGCTGGGCGCGCTCGCGAGCCTCTGGAAGCCCGAGGATCGGCCGCCGCTCGACCATGACTGAGCCAAGACTCTCGCTAGCCGCGTCCGACGAAGGGCATCCTGGTGGCCATGATCGTGGTGAACAGCACGTTGGCGTCCTTGGGCAGGTTCGCCATGAAGAGCACGGCGCTGGCCACGTGAGCTACGTCCATGAGCGGCTCGGCTCGTATCGATCCGTCGGCCTGAGGGACGCCTGCCGCCATCCTCGCCGACAGGTCCGTGAGGGCGTTGCCGACGTCGATCTGGCTGCACGCGATGTCGTGCTCCCGGCCGTCGAGAGCGATGCACTTGGTGAGCCCCGTGACGGCGTGCTTGGTGGCGGTGTAGGGAGCGGAATGGGGCCGCGGGGCATGGGCGGAGATGGAGCCGTTGTTGATGATGCGGCCGCCACGAGGATCCTGGCTCTTCATCGTCCGGATGGCCTCCTGCGCGCAGAGGAACATACCGTTGAGGTTGACGTCCACCACGCTCTTCCACTGATCGTAGGTGAGGTCCTCGATCGGGACCGGGGGAGAGCTACGGCCGGCGTTGTTGAAGAGCACGTCGAGCCGCCCGAACGCCTCCTTCGTCCTCGCGAAGAGCGCTCGCACCGCCGCGGGATCGGTCACGTCGGTCGGTACGGCCAGCGTGTGCGATGTCGGCTGCGCGCTCTCCTTCACCACCTCGTCCAGCCGCTCCGGCCGACGCCCGGCGAGGACCACGCGGTATCCGTCCTTCAGGAGGGCGAGCGCCGCCGCCTTTCCGATGCCGCTCCCCGCCCCGGTGACCAAGGCGACCCGCCCGTGGAACTGCATCCTGAGATACTACGCCCGCGGATAGAATCCACGCGGAGGCACGAGCCATGCCCAGGTCGCGTGGAGGGATCGACCGGCGCCAGTTCCTGAGCCGGGTCGGCGCCGTGGCGGGGGCCGTCGCCGCGTCACCGCGGGCAGGGAACGCAAGCGGACGAAGGCCGCGCGACGCGCCCAGGGGTGCGGAGGGCCTCGCGCTGGTCCGCGACCCGGAAGACGTGATCGCGGCTTCGGCGCCGGCCCGGTGGGCGGCTGACCTGTTGCGACAATCGTGCGAATCCCGCGGTCTCGCCACTCGCACGTGCGGGAGGATCGAGGAGGCCGGACCCAAGGAGCTGTGCATCGTGGCCGCGGCCGCCGCTCTCGACGCGCCTGAGTCCCTGGTCATCGCTCCGGCCCGGCGCGGCGACCGCCCCCTGCTGCTGGTGAGCGCCCCCGACGCCCTGGGGCTCGCCTACGCCCTGACGGAGCTGGCCGACCAGGTGGAGCACGCGGCCGACCCGCGCCAGGCACTCCAGGCGGCGAAGAAGGTCGTGGACCGACCGACCTGTCGCATCCGCAGCATCATGCGACTCTTCGTCAGCGACGTCGAGGACAAGGGCTGGTTCCACGACCGATCCTTCTGGCCGTCCTACCTCGACATGCTCGTCACCCAGCGCTTCAACCGGTTCAACCTCGCCCTCGGCGTCGGCTACGACTTCGCACGTCAGCTTCGGGACACCTACTTCTACTTTCCCTACCCATTCCTTCTCTCCGTGCCCGGCTACCACGTGCGGGCCGCGGGCCTTAGCGACGCGGAGCGCGACCGGAACCTGGAGACGCTCCGTTTCGTGACCGAGGAGACCGCGAGGCGCGGCTTGCACTTCCAGCTCGGCCTCTGGACGCACGCCTTCGAGTGGGCCGACAGCCCCCGGGTCAACTACACGATCTCTGGCCTCACCCGCGGGAACCACGCCGCGTATTGCCGCGACGCGGTGCGCGCGCTGCTCGAAGCCTGTCCTGCCATCAAGGGGCTGACCATCCGGACGCACGGCGAGAGCGGCGTTCCAGAGGGCGACGAAGGCCGCTACGAGTTCTGGCAAACCCTCTTCAGCGGCGTCGCCGGCGCGGGCCGACCCGTCGAGATCGACCTTCACGCCAAGGGCGTGGATCAGAGGATCCTCGACGTTGCTCTGGCCACCGGCCTTCCTGTCCGCGTCTCCACAAAGTTCTGGGCCGAACACATGGGGCTGCCCTACCTCCAGTCCTCCATCCGCGCGCTGGAGCTGCCCAAGGACGAGCCGAGCGCCGACCGTCTCATGGCCCTGAGCACGGGCACCCGCAACCACATGCGTTACAGCTACGGCGACCTGCTGACGAAGGAGCGTCGCTACGGCATCCTGCACCGGGTCTGGCCGGGGACGCAGCGGCTGCTGCTGTGGGGCGATCCGGCCTACGCGGCGCAGATGGGCCGGACGTTCAGCGCGTTCGGAGCCGACGGTGTCGAGTTCATGGAGCCGTTGTCCTTCAAGGGCCGCAAGGGCTCGGGCCTGGCCGGTGGGCGCGATGCCTACCTGGATGCGTCGCTCAGGGCCCCGGGTGGCGACTGGCGGAAGTACGAATACACGTACCGGCTGTGGGGCCGGCTCGCCTACGACCCGGACAGCGATCCCGAGGTCTGGCGACGACAGCTCCGGCACGAGTTCGGCGCGGCCGCGGAGGCCGTCGAGTCCGGTCTGGCCAAGTCGAGCCGCATTCTCCCGCTGATCACGAGCGCCCATTGCCCCTCGGCCGCCAACAACAACTACTGGCCCGAGGTCTACAGCAACATGTCGATGGTCGACGACGCCAACCGGGGCTCGTACTCCGACACGCCCACCCCGCGGGTCTTCGGCACCGTGAGCAGCCTCGATCCCCAGATCTTCGCGAGCGTCGACGAGCTCGTGGAGTCGCTCCTGGCCACCGAGCCCGCGACCAAGATCACGCCAGTCGAGGTCGCCCGACAGCTCGACGAATGGGCGGATTCCTCGGCCACCGATCTGGCCAGGGCCGAGGCCCGTGTCGCCGACCGCTCCGACCCTCGCTACCGGCGCGTCGCAATCGACGGCGCGATCGCCGCGGGCATCGGCCGGTTCTTCGCCCGGAAGCTCCGGGCCGCCGTGCTCTTTGGCATCTTCGATCGCACCGGCGACCTCCGCGCAAGGGATGAGGCGCTTGGTCAGTATCGCGCCGCCCGAAGCACCTGGGCCGACTTCGCCGCGGGGGCGGCCGAGGTCTACCTCCGTGACATCACCTTCGGCTTCGACTCCCACCTGCGGGGCCATTGGCAGGACCGTTTGCCCGCCATCGATCGGGACATCGCCGCGATCGCAGCACGAACCCCGCAGAGTCCGGGGCGGACCGTGGCCAGGGACGTGGTGGCGGGGGCCATCGCCGCCGTTCTTGAGCCACGACGAAGGCCGGTCGTGGCGGTGGAGCACGCGCCCCCCGCGTCGTTCCCGCCCGGTCAGGCCTTGACCATCGTGGCCCGCGTGCCTGCCGACACGACCTCGGTCCGCCTCCAGTACCGCCACCTCAATCAGGCCGAGACCTATAGCACCGCGGACATGGAACGGGACGGCGCCTCGTGGCGGGCCTCGGTACCTGCCGAGTACACGCGGTCGCCGTATCCGTTGCAGTACTACTTCGAGGTGCGGTCCAGCGCCGGCGTCGCGCTCTGGCCCGGGTTCGGGAGCGATTTCACGGGATCGCCCTATCTCGTGTCTCAGCCGTCTGAAACAAGCTAAGCTGCCAGAAAACTCGCTATGGAAGAGCAGGGCCAGGACCTCAAGGCAGCGTGATGACCGTGACATTTTGAGCTCGGCGGGCAGGAATTCGTCACGTTGAACGGCGGGCCCCATTTCAAACACTGAGGAATCGATGAAGGCAAGAGCAGTCGGCTACTGGACTTGCACCGTGCTGATCGCGTTCTCGTTCCTGTCGGGCGGGGTTGCCCACCTGCTTCGCGCACCGCAGGTGATCGAGGGAATCTCCCACCACCTGGGCTATCCGGTCCACTTCGTGATCCTTCTGGGCATCTGGAAGGTGCTGGGCGGCGCCGTGGTCCTGCTTCCAGGCTTCGCCCTGGTCAAGGAGTGGGCATACGCAGGCATGATCTTCGACCTGACCGGAGCTACCGTCGCGCACGCCGCGATGCGTGACGACGTCCGTCACATCGTCGTACCCTTACTGCTGGCCCTGCTGGTGGCCGCGTCCTGGGCACTCCGGCCCGAGAATCGCAAGGTGAGATGAGGTAGGAGGCACTTCGTGCTCTGCGTGAACAGCTACACAAAGAACTACATCAACCAATGCCGCTCGCGAACGGAATCGCAGGTCGCCGCCTACAAGAAGTTGGTCACTACAGCAAGAAGGAAGGCTGGAGCGGGCGAGTTGGCTGCGGTTGACTCTTTCGAGCCGCACTTCTTCAACAACCTTGTCGTGGTTCTGGACAGCTCCTTCGTTCATCGAAGCAGGACCCTCGAGCTCAAGGACGGCAACCCCCTGAACGAAGTCCGGATGATCTGCAATTCGATCCTGCAGAATGACGACGTGATGTCTGCGGACAAGACGATCAAGTTCAACCCGGAAAACTAACGGAATCGGACTTCGTCCGTCTCTCCAAGGCCTTCTTTGCCGAGATCGAAGCCAGGTTCGCCGGCTCACCCCGTTCGAGTCGCGGTTAGGAATGTGGTGTTGGCCCCAGCCCACTCTTACAGGGGCTCATCCTCGTCGAGGACGCCTTCGACCTTGAACCACCACTTGGGCTGGTAGCGCACGAAGACAGGGACTTCCGCGAGAGGCCCCTCGGTGCCGCAGGCGAGAACGAAGTGCTCGGTCGTGCCCTTCTCGAGATTCCGGCTCTCGAACTCCAGGCGGACCAGCCTCTCGTACGTGCGACTCCCGTACCGGGCCCGATCGACGCGTTCCAACGACGTGACGACCAGGTCGTAGACTCCGGCGTTGAACGTGTACTGGACGATCCTCGGCGCCGGCCCCGCGCTTCCCGGCGTGCGCGCCGCGTCGACGCCCGCCGCGACGAGGTCCGCCAGAGCGGACAGCAGGCCCGGGCGAGTGCCCGGAGGAAGCCGGCCCGCCCTGACGCGCGGAGCCGCCTTCGTCGCCTCGGCGTAGCGCAGCAGCTCCTCCA
>JBGPYB010000098.1:0-18483 GCA_041493035.1 Vicinamibacteria bacterium
GCCCAGAGGTCCACATCGAACTTGTAGACCTTGCCCGGCTCGATCAGCTCGCCGTGCTCCGTGGAGGCGCGATACCGGGCCCGGACGACGCCGTCGGTCAGGAAGCGCGCGTAGCCCGACGGCTCCACGTCGGCGAGGAGAGCGGTGAAGTCCGTATCCACCGCCGACGTGGAGACGAACAGCTCGGCTTTCACATAGCCCGTGACCTCGACGTCCTTCGTCAGGGGCGGCGTCGAGAAGACGAGCACGTCGTCCCGCGACTCGCTCGGCCGCTGGTCATACGGGCCGGGATGGGTGGCTCCGCCGCAGCGGAGGCGTCCCCCGATCGTCCTCACCGGGTTCGCCGGGTCGTACTCGAAAGCGGCCGGCGGCTCCTTGCGTGGTGCCTCCACCGAAAGGATGCCGTCCCCCGCCGAGGTGTTCGGAGCCTTCACGGAATGGAGGAAGTACTTGGTGTACGTCGTGCGGGCCAGGGGAAACTCGGCCTCGTCGCGCCACTTGTTCTCGCCCATCACGAAGAGACGAACGGGAGCGCCGCTCGCGTACTCGTTGGCCTCTCCCTTGAGGGCGTAGTCGAACCAGCTCAGGATCGTCCCCTCCATGTCGAGGACGGCGTCCTTGCCGAAGGTCACGTCTCCGATCTTTCCGTCGGGAGACGTTCCTCCGTGGCACCACGGACCCAGAAGGAGGCGCTGTCCGGCTCGCGCCTCGGGAGTCGCGGCCTTGTCGCGGAGGCCGACGTAATTCTGGATCGAGCCCTTCAGGAAGATGTCGTGCCAGCCGCCCCCGTGCAACGCCTTCACGTTCATCTCGGCGAAGTGATCCGACACCTTGACGTCCCGCCAGTAGTCGTCGCTCTTTTCGTGCTGCACCCAGTCCCGGTAGTAGGGCGCCAGCTCCGCCGCGGACGGCAGGTCGAGAAGCCGGAATTGGTCCACGGGGAGCGTCTCGGACCAGTCGCTCCAATGGGAGCGGGCCTGGGCGACCTTGCGGGCCGTGTCCTCCGCGAGAATCGAGGCCCAGGTCGATGCGAACCACTGCATGAACACGCCCGACTGATACGTCCACCCCTCATAGTATTCGGATCCCGTCACGACGGGGAAGATGGCGACGAGGTGCGGCGGCTTCGTGGTTGCGGCGAGCATCTGCGTGGCGCCGATGTAGGACTCTCCGAACATACCGACCTTGCCATCCGAGTTGGGCAAGGCCGCGGCCCATTCCACGGTGTCGAAACCGTCGCGGGCCTCGTTGCGGAAGGGGTAGAAGGTCCCTTCGGAACCGTAGCGTCCTCGCGTGTCCTGCAACACCACGACGTAGCCGTGGGATGCGAGAAGCAGCCCGGTCGCGGGCTCCGCCCTGTTGTAGGGCGTCCGCTGGACGAGAACGGGGAAGCGCCCGGGGTCATCGGGACGGTAGACGTCCGCGATCAGCGTGACGCCGTCCCGCATCTTCGTCGCACCGTCGGCATCGACGGTCACCCGATAGGGGCCGAGAGCCGGTTCGGCGACTGCGGAACCAGCAGCGCCGACTACGACGGCTACGCCCACGACCCACGGGAGGGGTCGCGCAACGGTCGCCAGCCCGTGCTTCTTCATCTGAGGATTCTCCCCTCTCATCGTCTGGGCAGCTTCTGGGCGGCCAACTTCAGGACGTCACGGATCTGGCGATCCCAGAGGTCCCAGTTGTGGACCCCCGGCACCTCGCGGTACTCGTGGACGATCTTCTTCTCGACGAGCAGCGCCGCGAAGGCCTCGTTCGGTCCGACGAGATCGTCCTCGGTACCACAGTCGAGATAGAGGTACGGAAGGCCACGCGCCGGAACCACCGCGCGGGCGATGGCGAAGAGGTCGTTGCTCTCGCGCGTCGGACTGTCCGCCGGACCGAAGGCCCTGCGGATCGATGGCCAGTGGAGGTCCCACCCTCTACCGTCTTTCTCCGTGTACCGGGCGGCCCGGACGGCCCCGCTCAACGACGCCGCGAACGCGAATTCGTCGGGATGCTTGAGGCCGATCTTGAGAGAGCCATAGCCCCCCATCGACTGCCCGGCCAGACCGCGGGCGTACCCTTCCTCGATGGTGCGGTAGCGGGATTGCACGTCCGGGATGAGTTCCTCCAGGAGATAGGACTCGTATTTCTCCGTCGGGACGGTGGCGCTGTCGGTGTACCAGCCGTTGTTCCCCTCCACGGCCACGATGATCAGGCGGTAGGGCGCTGCGTGGTCCACCAGGTTGGTGCGTTGCAGCCAGGTCGAGGAGTGGTCGCTCAGGCCGTGGAGGAGGTAGAGCACGGAGTAGCGGGTCGAGGGAGAGGACGCGTAGTCCACCGGCAGCACCACGTTGTACGGGAGGCTCAGTCCCATCATGGCGCTCTTGAACGGCACAGTCTCGACCCGTGCGGCGCTCTCGCCGTGGACCGCCTCCGCCGCCAGCATCGCGGCGAAGAGAACCGGAATCATGGGCTTCATCGCGAAGTCTCTCCTCGAGCCTGGGCCAGCGCCTCTCGGCTCAGGTAGTGGGACAGCAGCTTGTCGGGGAGCAGGAGCGCCTCCCGGAACTTGGCCTCCGCCTCTTCCTCACGGCCGAGGGCGCGCAGCATCAGGCCTTGTCCACAGGCGTTCGCTCCTGGAAAGTTCGTCCCGACCACCAATCGATTCGACCAGGATTGGAGGGCGGCTTCCACGCGGGGCTGGACCGCGGCCGCACTGTCTCCCCCCAACCGTCGAGCCGCACGGTAGGCATACGCCACGTGGGGCTGCGGATAGGCGTCCTCGACCGCCGCCGCCTTCTCCCAATGGTGGCGCGCGCCGTCGTCGTCGCCGCAGGTCGACAGGACGTCTCCCACGAGATACTGCGTCCGCGCTCCGTCCACGAAGGGCTGGAGCCCGTCCTTGGTGAAGGCGAGACCGGTCTTTTCCCGTCCCAACTCTTCGACGGCCTGCCGAGCCGCAGCGCAGTCCTCGCGACGTGCCAGAGCCACCGTCTTCTGGACACCGATCTCGATCCAAACCTGGCGCACGTTGGTGCCGAACTCCTCGCGTGCAAAGAAGCGGCCGGGGAAGAGTGCCTCGGCCTCGGCGCCTCGCCCGGCTTCGACGAGGGCCAGTGCCCGCTTGAACACGAGCGGCCCCGGGATCGCTTCGGAGTTCGGGTAGGCCTCGAGCGCTCGGACTCTCTCCGCGGCCGGTCGGCCGAGGAGGCCCAGGACCTGGTCGAGCCCCTGGTACACCTCGACGTTCGTGGGGTCGACTCGGGCGCCCTCGGACAGGACCTCACGAGCGCGCTCGGGTTGGCCGAGAGCGTGGAGCAACGTGAGGCCGAGGTTCCGGTGGAGCACGGGAATGGTGGGCTTCAGCCTCCGAGCTTCCTCCCACTCCTCCACGGCGCGGTCGGCGATCCCGCCCGAGAGGTAGAGCGAGCCAAGCAGGAAGTGAGCCGTGGCGTCGCTCGGGTCGGCGGCGATGGCGCGGCGCAGAACCGGCAGGGACTCGGCTCGCTGTGGAAACACGTACGTGGTCGCCATTCGGGATGCCACGGCGAAGTCCTCACGGCCGGACTGTCCCAGCTTGTCGCGGCAGAACCCGCGGGTGTACGCCACCTCGGGATGGTCCTGGGGCCGCGGCATCCCCGGCTCCCCGACGACGCCGTTTCCCGCCGGGTAATCGCGGGACAAGAGGGCGATGCCATCGTCCCAGGCGCCGAGCGCCATGTAGTCGATGGCGCTTTCGAGGACGCGCTGTGGTTCCCCCGCGAGATGCCGCCACAGCTCCGGATCCGCTCCGCCGAGGAGGACCTTCTCGTTGCGCAGCGTGGAATTCGTGGGGTCTTCGGCCCGCCAGAAGGCGAGTCGTCCCGCGGCTGCCTCCCGCCGACCCAGCCGTCGGAGCAGAATCACCTCGAACGCTCCGCCACGCGTCGCCCCTGGAGCGTTGGCGAGAGCCTCCTGGATCCTCGCAAGCGCGCCTTCCAGATCGCCGCCTTGTGCCAGGAGGCACGCGATCTGAAGGAGGGCGGCCGGTCGCTGGGCCCGGGAGTGGAGCGCCTGTTCCCACTCGGCCAGCGCGCCGCGGCTCTCGCCCCGCCCGGCCAGGGCGATCCCGAGGTGATAGTGCGCTTCGGCGTCGTTGCTCACTCGCGCGACGGCCGTGGCGAGATACGCCTCGCCCTCCTCGTAGCGCTTGAGAGCTACGGCCAGACGCCCCGCGGCCTTCGTCAGACCGAAGCTCCCCGGGAAGCGCCGCAACCCGTCCTGGTACGTGCCGTGGGCGCGGAGAAGCTTCCCTTCCCGCTCCTGCTCGTCGCCCAGCATCACGAAGTCGTCTTCCGTGCGCTGGTCGGGCGCGGGCGCGTGGCGGGCGGGCTGAGCACCGACGTGAATCTCGGCCGCCGGGGTTTCGTCGTAGAGGCCTTCAACATGGCGCAGGAGCACACGTGCGTCCGCGTCCAGCACCTCCACGGTGTAGCGACGCGCCGAAGGAAGCCGCTCGAAGCTCTTCCGAAAGACGCCGGCCGGCGTCAGGGAGATAGACTCCTCCGCGAGAACACGAGTCCCATCGAGGAGGCGAACCCGCCCGTGAGTGACGGCATGCGTCACGTTGACTCCGACCACGATCGCGGCGTTCTTTCCCGCCTCCGCGCGCTCGAAGTTCAGAACGGCGTCCGGAGTCGCCCGTACGAAGCCCCCGATCCCCCGCACCGGCAACCAAGACTCGTGGAAGCGCACCGTCTCCTGCGGCTCCAGGAAGGCATAGGTTTCCTGGTTGCGGAACAGCCCCCCCTGGATCTCGACCTCCGCGCTGTCGTTGTCGGAAAGCGCCTTGCGCCAATCACGTCCGTCGGCGTCGGCGCCCCAACTCCAGACCTTCTTCGCGGGCAGTTCGGCGGGATCCGCCCAATGGACGACGCCCGCCTCGGTGCGGGGATGGTAGATCCCCATGAAGGGCTCGTGGGTCCCATGACTGAAGAGCGACACGGGGCCCTTCAGATGGTTCCCCGGGCGACTCAGGTCGACGCCGTCCGACGAGATCGGCCACGTGTCCACCTGCATGAAGCCATGGCTCGCCGTGAACGCCATGGGATAGATCAACTTCGAGTCGTCCCAGGCCTCCACCGCCGCGTTCGTCCACCAGTAGAAGCGGTGGCGCAGGTCGCTCCTGTTGTAGAGAGTCGTGGTCTGCTCCAGGACCGCCCGCCCAGGCCGAAGGGTCAGCTCCACCCGCCACTGCATCCCGTAGACGAGATCGACGTTCCCGACGAAGATCGACGCGCTCCCGTCGGGGTGACGCTCGGTCGCGAAGTCCACCGGCGAGGACGTCACCCAGTTGTGGGATACGGGAAAGTTGAACTCGATCCCGAAGGTCGCCCAGGCGCCTCGATACGCGACCTGCGCGAACTTCAGCGAGGGGTTCGCGTAGAACATCGAAGCACCGTTCGCCTTGTCGACGCAGCGCCAGAGGCGTCCGCCGAGGTCGGGGAGCACGGACACACGCAGGTACTCGTTCTCGATGTTCAGCGTGCGCCACACCCGCGGAGAGCGTCGATCGGTGAGATTCTCCCGGAGCGTGTACGGGTAGTTGAAGCGACTGCTCGTGAAGAGGTCGAAGGGAGGGTTCACATCGGGAGGGCCCTCTTCGTAGGTCGGAATCGTCTCTGTGGCCTCCCACACCCTTACACCGAGCTCATCGGCGCTGGCGGGGGGCGCCAGCAGGAGGACGGTGAGCGTCCACCATCCCTTGGGCAGCCTCACGGCCGCTCGGCTCCGGGCAAGAGCGAGGCCGAGGCGCGGTCGAGGTAGACCGCGGTGCGCGGGTGCTGCTGGAGGATCGACGCCGGGTGGACCGGAGTGACCGGACCGCTCAGGCAATCCCGGACGGCCGGAGCCTTGCGTTCGTCGGGAACGACCGCCAGGATTTCGCGAGACTTCAGGACCTGGCGTATCGACATCGAGATAGCTCGCGCCGGCACGTCGGCCAGGCTTGGGAACCAACCCTCTCCCATCTGCTGCCGCCGACAAGGCTCCTCCAGGGAGACGACGAGGTACGGTTCCTCGGTCTCGAAATCGGCCGGCGGATCGTTGAACGCGAGGTGCCCGTTCTCTCCGATCCCCACGAACGCCAGATCGATCGGGTGTCGAGCCAGGATCACACCGACGCGGCGGGCCTCGGCCCGCGGGTCGACCGCGTCTCCCTCGAGGAAGTGGAATACACCGGGGTGGACCTTGGAGACGATGCGCTCCTTCAGGTAGCGACGGAAGCTCGCGGGGTGCGTCTCGGGAAGTCCCACGTACTCGTCGAGGTGGAAGAAGACGGTCTTCCCCCAGTCGATGCCCGGAGCGGCGGTGAGCGCTTCCAGGAACTCGAACTGCGAGGCGCCCGTGGCGGCGATCACGTGGGCCCGTCCCTCGCGCACCAGCGTGTCTCGAAGGGACGCCGCGGCCCGCGCGGCCGCAGCCTGTGCCATTGATGCCTTGGTGTCGAACCGAAGAATCTCCATCAGCGTGCGCTCCTGTCGAGGACCAGCTTGAGCCATTCCTTGGCCATGAGCCGGTGGTAGGGCTCGGTCATGTGGATCCCGTCGAGGCAGGTGAAGCGCTTCCGGTCCGGCGCGGCGGCCAGCACCTTCGAGACCTCGGCCACGGTGATCCCCGCTTCCCGGGCGACGGCCCCCTCCTTCGCCAGCTTCGCGGGATCCGCGGATTCCGGGTCGTGTACGTCGTCGAACATGAGGACCCGGGCACCGGCCGCCCGGAAGCCTTCTCCCATCGTCTTGAAGTCGGCAAGGTCCTCGTCGGTGCGGTTCATCACAACGAAGAGGACCGTATCCGGCTTCCATGCGAGAGCGTCCTTGTAGAAGTTCTTGTAGGCGCGGGACGAGGTGAGGCCGCCCCCCTGGAACTGGCGGAACTCGACCTTGGGGTTTTCCTCCGCGAACATCGCCGTGACGATCGGAACGAAGGCCGACGGCGACGACCAGTGCAGGTCCATCGTAAAGGAATGACCGATGACGGCGATCTTCTGGGCCGGGAGGGCCCGCATTCGCGGCACTAGAGCCGCGACGTCGGCTTCGGCGAGAAACTCTCGCGCCAGGACCTTCGCATCGCGGATGTGCTGGTTCTTCTCTCCCCAGTTCCAGATCTTCCGGCCGGCGATCTGCCACTCCGCGGCCGTGAGCCCCACGGGCGAAACGCAGGCTTTCCCTTCCAGGCCACGCCCCACGGCCAGAAAGTCGTCGTCTCCGCCCGGAAGGCCGAACTGACCGACGTACACCGGCAGGCCGAGGCCGATGTAAAAAGCGAAGAGATCCTGTAGTCGGTCGCCATCGCGTTCCACCTCGAGAACCGTCTGGTAGAGGTTTGCGATGGCGCGGACGTGGGACCGCGGCCGCCCCGGCGCGGCTCCCGTCAGATACGACGTGAAGACGTTGATCGGCAGCGTCGCGGGCATCGCAAGCCCCGCCGACAGAAGAGGCTTCAAGTCCTTGCTGGAATCGAAGGGAGACGCTTCCCCAGCCCCCCACGCCTTGGCCGCGGCCGGGCTTCCGGCCAGAAGCGCCGTCTGGTGAACGACCAGGGCCTCGAGAGCTGCGTCCCCTGGGGCCTTCCCGGGCCAGCAGGCAGGGTCGCTCTTGGCCTCCTTGCGCGCCAGGAGGATCTGGTACGCGTGCACGCCGACGATGTTGGCCTCGACCAGCGCTTCGAGCCTCGCCTCGCCGGGGGGCGGGTCGGCGGCGGTCGACGCCTGAGGCGACGCCGCTGTCGCCAAGACTCCGAGCAGCGCGAGTCCAAGTCGTCTGTTCATGGGCCTTCTCCCCGCGCCTAGGGCGCTGCCCGCTTCCGCCCCGTCAGGCGTGAAGCCTCGGGACGTCCGCGGTAGTACGGGTCCAATGGATAGCATCCCGAGACGAGCCCCTGACGTGGCGCCGTGGTGCAATCGCTGAATGTCCGGCAGAGACGCTTGCGATCGACAGGACGACCCGCGAGCACGTCCGCGGCCATGTCGGGATACGACAGCACGCCGCGTCCGATCCCGACCGAATCGGCCTGCCCTTCCCTCACCACCGCCTGCGCGACGTTCGGGAGCCACTCCTGGAGATACGAGTATCCCGAACCCACGACCAGCAACTCCGGGCGGTGCTTCTTGAGGGCCGCCGTGGCGGCGATCTGCCGAGCCACGCCGACGAGCGGATCCTCCGGCGGCAGATAGCCGTCGGACGGCGGAAAGAGCGCGGGGCGCTGGATGTGGGGGTTGTAGTAGGGACTCCCCGCCGTGGTGCAGAAGAGGTAGACGTCGAGAGCCAAGAGCAAGTCCAGGAAACGTCGCGGCTCCTCGAGGTCGATGCCGAGGCCGGTGCCATCTCCTCCGAACGCGTACCGGTAGCGCCGCTCCTCCTCCGGCCGGCCGATCCCCGTTGCCCCGGCCTCGAACGGTGCAAAGTCGAAGATGCTCAACCGTACCCCGACGGCCAGACCGGGAGCGCTCGCGCGAATCCCCCCGACCACGTCGCGGAAGAAACGGGTGCGGTTCTCGAGGCTGCCGCCGTAGCGACCCGGGCGGTCGAAGGCCGAGAGCAGCTCGTGGCCGAGATATCCGTGGCAGTGCTTCACGTCCACGAAACGGAAGCCGGCGCGAGCGGCACGCACCGCAGCCGCCACGAAGTCGTCGACGAGGCGAGCCAGGTCGTCGTCGGAGAGGAGGGCCGCGTCGTCGCGAAGGCCGAGGCGACGGTCGAGGAATGGGTGACGATACGCGATCCGAGGCTCGGGGCGCCCTTCAAGGCCCGGACGGGCGAAGCGCCCGGAGTGTGTCAGTTGCAGACCAATGAGCAGTCCGTCTGTCGTCCCGAAGCGCGCGGCGTGAGCGCGCTCCGCCGTCTCGCGGAGCTCCGCGATGGGTCCCAGGGTTCCTTCAGTGAGCAGAAGCTGATGTGGGTTCGCTCGGCCGTCGGGCCGAACGGCCACGGCCTCCCCGCCCCAGAGGAGCTTCGCGCCGCTCTCGCCAAAATGCTTCCAGCGACGTGTGGTCAACTCGCTCGGGGCACCCTCGGCCGTCCCGTCCCACCCTTCCATCGGAAGGATCGCAAAGCGGTTGCCGATCGTGAAGCCGCCGGCGCTCAGGGGACGCGCCAACGGCCCCTCGGGCGCCGGCGTGACGACATCGTCGAAGGGTAACTCCACACCGAGCGCCGCGAGTCGATCGCGGAACGCCTCGGCGCTGAGCGATGCCACGCGCGGGTACTGAGTCATCGGCCCCCGCTGCGAAAACGATCCGCCTGGACCACGTCCTCCCCCGCGCCCTTATCCCCCGCCGCGGGCCCGTGCCAGACGCCGCCGCCGTAGGTCGTGACGTAGATCCGGCTCGCGTCCTGTGGATCGGGGATCACGCGCTGGCCCCATTTGAAATTGAAGCCGCGGATCCTGGCCCAGCTCTCTCCCCGATCGGTGGACCGGAAGGCCGACTGATCGAAGCCGCATGCGTAGAGCGTCGCCGGGTTGCGAGGGTCGATGGTTACGTCGTAGACGTGCTGATAGCCGGGCAGGACGCTCTTCCAGATGGCGCCGCCGTCAGTCGTCACGAAGATTCCGCCTCCCGTGTCTCCTCCGGGTGTCGCGCGTCCCCACGCCGCGAGGTAGAGGCGCTTCGTGTCCTGCGGGTCCACGGTAAGGCCGTTGGGACCATTCGTCCCGGCAGGCAGGACGAGCCGCGTCCAATGCTCGGCCCCGTCGGTGGAGCGATAGAGGGCCCCGTCGCGCTCGTCACCGATCTCGCCCCGCTCGCTCCGTCGCGCCACGACGAGGTACAGGGTCCCGTCCGCAGCGCGGGTGATACGCCAGGCGAAGGGCTGCGGCCCGGCGATGCCGGCATTCTTCAAGGACCAGGTCGCTCCGTTGTCGGCGGACTTGAAGACGCCGTGGCCGAAGCCCGTGGCGTAGAGGGTCCGCCGCCCCTTCGGGCTCGCGGGGTCGAGAAGAACGTGGGTCGTGGCCATTTCCGGAAGCCCCGTGCCCGAGCGGTTCCACGTTCCCCCGCCATCGGTGGAGATTCCGACGCCGCCTTGGAACTTGTCGGGATCGGTGTGGCGCCACATCTTGGGGCGAGGCAGATCGTGTGTGGCGCTGAAGGCGCCCCACAGAAGGCCCTTCACCTCGGGATCGAAGACGACCCAATAGGTCGTGTTCCTCCACCGAAGGGGAACGCCTTCGACGGAGCTGATCCAGGATTCCCCGTCGTCCTCGCTCCGGAAGAGACCGATGTCAGTGCTCGAGATGAAGACGCGCTGCGGGTCGAAGGGATCCCAGTGAATGCCGTAGGCGTTGGTCACGTCGAGGCCTCGGCTGGTCCATCGATTCTCCCCTCGGGAAGCAGAGTTGACCTGAGCCCATGTGGCACCACCATCGACCGTGCGATAGGTGCGGAAAAGATCGGTCACGAAGACCACGTCGGGGTTCGTGGGAGCGACACCCAGGTCGTAGGGAGCGTCGAACCAGATGGAATAGCCGTCGGTCGGAGCACGCTTCTCGATCCACGATCCCTGGAGGTTGGCCGACGGTCGATCGGCCTCTTCCTGAACGACGCGCCAGGTGCGGCCGCCGTCGGTCGTCTTGGCGACGCCGTTGAACTTGGGGCCGTTCGCGACATGCGACAAGCCCCGGAGCCCCGCGTACGCCACGAGCCCATGCTCCGCGGAGGCGGCCACCGGCCCGAGTCCCGGGCGCGAATCCTTGGCGCCACCCCAGCCTTCTCCCTTCCCGAAGCCCGACGAGCCTGCGAGAAGCTCGCCAGATGCCGGCCGCCAAGTGCGGCCGCCGTCCTCCGAGACGAAGAGACCGCCGATCGGTCCGCTCGGTCCCGCCTCGATCGGGGTCGACACGTAAAGGAGCGTCTGGCCCGATCCGGGATCGCGACCCAAGGTGGCGGAGGTCATGTGCCCCGGCGGCGGTGGATTCAAGTGAGTCCAGGCGCCGGCCGCACTCTCGAAGACACCGCTCTCGGCTACCGCTCGCACCACACGCGCGGGGCCGAGACCTTCGATTCCGATGGCGAAAGCGCGCTCCATGCCCAGGTCTCCGAGCTTCGTCCACGTGCGCCCGCCGTCAGCCGAGGCCAGCAGACGCGTCGGCGAGCCGGGAGATCCGGGGCGCGGCGATTCCGCGCTGCTCAAGGCCATCGCGAGAAACCGGCTGTCGGAGGGATCCACGGCCACCGCGTGAATGTCGACCTCCCGGCCGCTCCCCGCGTACGCCGGGTCGTCGGTGGTGATCACGAAGTCGGCGTGGTCGGTCCACGCGTGGACGACGGTGTTCTTGTCGGGGTCGGGGTAGATCATCGCCCACGTCCGGCCGGCGTCCGGGCTCCGCCAGAGCGCGGCCGTCGCTGCATAGATCACCGAAGGGTCCTTCGGATCGAAGGCGAACGCGGAGGGCGGGGCGCCGAGGCTGAACATCCGCCAAGACTCGCCCGCGTCCTTCGTGATGTAGGCGCCGGTCATGTCGCACGCTTCCACGACGAGGTGAGGATCGTGCGGGCTGACGACCGGGTGCCGCGTCGTGCCGCCCCCGCCGGGCCCCACAATCCGCCACGCGTCGAGACGAGGGGCGGGGCCCGGCTCTCCGGCGAGGCCGACCAGCGCGAGAGCCGGCAACGATACCCACGCGACGCGTCTCCAGGACTTCATGCTTTGAACTCGTCCCTTCTGTGACGGATGGACTCGGCCACCGCCACGGATTGGCGTGACTCAGTGAGGCTCGGCGAGGGCGTCCGGCCGGCGGCGAGGGCTCCCAAGAACGCCTCATATTCGGCGAAGAAGCCTCCCAGCTCCCAGGGCTCCGCCCCACCGCCGACGCTCTCCCCCATGACGTTCGCCGCGAGTACTCCGGCCTCGAGGTGCTGCAACCGGCCGGGGGAGTCGAAGGCGTCCCACATCGGGACGTTCACAAAGAAAGTGTGCCCAAGGGTGTGGACGGTGGCGCGCTCGACGACGACTCCCGCGACAGGGCAGAAGGCCAGATGCGCCGTCGCGCCGGAAGCCATCACCGCGTCCATGAAGATGTTCGCCACACCCGGCCCCAGCTCCGGACGCTCCTGATACCGAAAGCGGACGTGAGCATAGTCCGAGGCCGCAATGAACCGTACGGCGTCGATGCCGTGGATGGCGGTCACCGAGAAGTCGGCATCGCGGCGGTCGAAGCGCGTCATCTCGTAGTGGATGTGATGGACTTGCTCCGGCTGACCCAGGATCGCCACCCTTCGGCGCAGGTCCCGGACGAGTGGGGCGTAGCGGCGATTGAGCGCCACCTGGTGCGGGACCACGCCGCCACGCCGCTCGGCCGCCGCGATGAGCCGATCAATCTCCTCCAGCGTGCGACCCGGAGGCTTCTCCAACAGCACGGGGATGCCGTGCTCGAGAAGCGGCGCGGCCACGGCCACAGTCACCGATTCGGGCACCACCACCACCACGGCGTCGGGCACTTCGGCCGCCAACATCGTCTCGACGTCACCATAGGCTCGCGCGAACCCGAACCGCGTTCGATAGGCCTCGGCCCTTCCGAGGTCCACGTCGCAGCACGCCGCGAGGACCCACTCCGGATGCGCGCCTGCGTACTTCTTCTGAGCCGGCCCGTGGGAGCTGTGCGCGTGCTCGCCGCAGCCGATGGCGCAGAGCTTCATGCCCGAGGTCCCTCAGTCCCCCTCGACGGATCGGGCGCCGGTGTCCACGACCTCGAAGTCTCTCCCCTTGACCCGATGGAGCGTCTCGAGGCCCGCGAGGCGCCTGTCGGGAGCGATGGACATCCACCAATCGCTACCGTTGTCGGCCATGAACATGCCGTAGGTCTTCAAGCCTTTGAGGATCGCCTGAACGTGCGGAGGGAAGCTCGATATGTCGAAGTCCTTCCGCAGACGGAACCGTTCCCCCATCCGAGGCAGGTTCGGGTCGCGGTTGGAGCTGGCCCAATGCGTGGCCGGCAAAATGTACGCGCGGCGGCTCTTCCGGACCGTGAAGCGCATGGCGTGCTCCACGATGCCGCGGGCGCACTCGTCGTATCGGACCACGGCCGGGAAGATCGGCAGGCCGGCGGCGTCGGCCGAGGTCCAGCGCTCGGGCCGCAGAGCGCCCGTCCGCAAGTCCCACGTCACGCTGTTGGAGGCCTGCCACCCGGCGTCGGTCCGCTTCGCCTGCCAGAACTCGTGGAACTTGCCGTTGCCGGGATCCACGAGAATCACGTGGCGATCCCCTTCGGCCTCGCGCTGGAACTGCTCCAGCGTCTGCCCCGGCTTCGGAACCGCCTTCGAGTTCTCGTTTCGTGTGAGGGGCCAGTTCTCGATCGGCGCGTTGTCGGGGACAGGGAACGGACCCGGGTCCGACTCCTCCGGGTAGTCGAGGATCTTCACGTCTACGCGCTTCTGATCGGCCGGCACGATGATGAATCCCATGTCGAGGTTGTACTCGAGGGGCTTGTCGGGGCCGATACCCGCAACCATCGCCGCGGAGTTCTTGCTCACCGGGAGGCCCGAGATGTCCTGGTTCCAGGCATTGTCTGGCGGAAACACCTGGAGCGCCGCCAGGATGGCGTCGGCCTCTCGCGTATCGAACATCACCGGCTGGGTGATCGCGGGCATCGGCGGCCGCGTCGCTCCGAGGGCCACGAAGCCGACGAGCGTTCCGCCGACAGCAAGGCTCAGTCGCCGCGTCCACGAGATGGTCTTCATCGTGTCTCCTCTGGGTTCGGTGAAGGTCGCCGCAGTCGCAACCGACCATTCTTCTGCGACCACGGCACGTGGATCACGCCGGCGTCATTCGCCGCTCCGGCGAAGCGCCAGAGGGGTGAGCCGGGCGCGAAGTTCGACGTGAGCTGTAGCTCGTAGGTCGCGCGAGGCCTGAGGCCAGCGACAACGAGGTCCCGGCTCGCCACGTCGGGGAGCGTCGCTTCTCCTTCGTCGGGAGGCGCCTCGCCTGTCGCGAAGAGTACCGTCGCGTCTCCCTCCACGACGGCTCCAGCCAACCCGTGCCCAAGGGCCCCCTCGACGCGCCGCGGAGGCGTCCCCTTGTCTCCAATCTCGAGAGCGTGGAGGAAGACGTCTTCGCGGGCAGAGCTCCTGGGCGACACTTCGATGCGCCAGCCGCCGGGAACCACGGCCCGCCGATTCGATGGCGAGAGGCGCGCCATGTCCCCACCCCAGAACGTCAGCCACATCTTCTTCAAGTACGGGTCGCTCGGAAGAGGTCCGCCAGCCGGAGGGTCCAGAGGCCAGTTCTTCCCCGAGCCCCATGCGCCGCCCCGCTCGTCCCCCGGCGTCCAGAACTCCCACCCAAGGCCGCCGCGCACGACGACATCGCGGTCGCGCGGAAGGAGCGCGTGGACGCGCAAGCGTCCCTCACCGTCCTCGAACGTGACGAGACCCCCGTCAGTATGGGCGGTGCCCCCTTGCCCCACCGATCGACCCGCTTCGCCCGGCGCGTCTACGACCTTCGGCTCGGAGACGCCGTGAAGGAGCCAGGCCTTCTTGTACGACGCGTCCCGGCTCGCGACGCGATCCAGGACGAAGAGCACGTCGGATGCCGGAAGCCAGAGAAGGTCCCGAACGAAGCCCGACACCTTCGAGGGCTGGTAGGCGCGCGTTCCGTCCCCCTTCGCGTAGACGTAGCGTTCCGGCTCGCGATCGTAGGCCTCGATCCGGCCGCGATCCCAAAGGTCGCGTGTGTTCTGCCAGTCGGCGAGGCTCCGGACCGAGTTCCAGAAGCGCGATGAGTCCATCCGTTGCCCGCCATCATTGGCCGCTGGCCACAGGTTCTCCCCCCAGAAGAACCGCTCCCCAGGCTGGTAGACGAGCATCGTGTTGTGGGCGATGGTGCGCCGGTACTGATTCAGGTAGTGGGGGCTCTCGGTGTCGGTGTAGTCGGCGCCCGCATCGATGGCGAGATAGCCTTTGTGGTAGATCACGAAGTGGTTCGTGTCGAGGTGGTCGTGCTTCGCGAAGTAGGGCCCGCACGCGAACTCGATCCACGTCGCGGCCTTCCCCCACCCGCTTCGCATGACGAGGTGGCCAACCCCTGGGAAGAGTCGCGCCCGCGGCAGCTCAGCCTCCGTCGTCGCCGCGGGGTCGCGAGCCACGACCGCCTTATCGCTCCAGAGGAACTCCAGGACCGGGATCCCCCACTCGCGCGGCAGCCATCCGCTTTCCTTCAAGATCCACGCGGCGAAGGGGTCCTTGAATCGGTGAACGGCGTAGCCGAGGACGACGTTGTCGAGAGCATCGAGATGGGGGAATTCGTTGTCGTCGTCTCGGGCAGTGGAGCCGTCCGGGAGCACCTTGTACAGGTAGGTGGGCCCCATGTTCCGGAAGACGCCGAAGCGGCGGGCCGGGTCCTCGCCCGTGGTCGTGCGCCGCAGCTCGGCCATGAGAGCCAGCGGCGCCCAGGTGATGCGCATGTAGTCCATGGACTCGTGGTAGCCGCCTTCGGGGTCCACGAGGTCGGTCGTCTCGAGGATGTTGTCCAGGGCACGATGCGCCTGCGCTCGGAGGGGCGCAGCGCGCCCTTCCACGGACCCGTGCCCTTCGACCGCAGCCAGCGCGAAGGTTGCCAGCGCCAGCTCGCGCGCCGTGTGGTTGTGGTACGAGGCCTGTGTCGGATCGGCGAGAGACTGGAGCGCGAGCATCTTCGCGGCGCCGTCCACGAGGTCGGCGGCGACCGCATCCTTGAGCGCGGCGTCGAAGGCGGGATGCGCGTAGAGCCAGTCGAAAGCCAGCGCGCGGCGGAGCGTGCGCATGTAACGGTCCGAGCCCTTGCGCCTGTCCGGTGGATCGGCGCGTAGATCGTCCAAAGCGCGGCGCGCAAAGCTGTCGTCCCCCGTGAGCAGCCAGGTGAGCGCCCATCCAGGCAGGTCGTCGGAGGGCCGATCGCCGGCGGCGTACTTGGCGCGCAGGGCCGCGAGCGAGCTGAAAGCGTCACTTTCGGCCAGCAGAAGCCGAGGTCGTCGAGAAGGCGGCGCCTCAGCCAGGACTATAGGCCGGAGGGACAGCAGCGCCCAGCCCAGGAAGATCGCGAAGCCTCCCACCACTCGCGCCGTTCGCGCCGTCATCGCTTGGCGTCTCCAGACTGGGGGTTTGCGGCGGCAAGCGCGCCGATCTCGCGCCACGTCACGAGGGTCAGGCCGCATTCCTCTACCAGGCGCCGGAAGCGCTCGCCGGTAAAGAAGTCGGCATCGCGCTGCCGCCATTCGGCGCCCCACGTCGGACGGTCGGCCGTCGCGGCCCTGAGCTCGGCGTCGGCGTCCCCAAGATGCATCACGATCGCCGTGACACCCGGACCGATCTTCCGGATCTCCCCCTCGTACCAGTCGCCCCACTTCTCGGCAGGGATTTCCGGCGGGATGTCGAAGGCGCGGTCGATGATGGGAGCGTCCGGACCGAGGGCCGTGGCGATGTAGGGATGCTCCTCCACGTAATTTCGGGCCATGGCGATGGGAATGCCGAAGGCTCGAGACACTCGCACGAGGGACTGGAAGACGTCGGGGCGCAAGTAGAGGACGAACTGATGGGCGTCGAGGTGCGTCGGCTTGAGCCCGAAGGCCAACGCTCGCTCGACCTGCGCACGGAGTTCCACCTCGACCTCACGCGCGTCGATCGCCTGCGCGGCCTCTACCTGGATCTTGCGCAAATAGCCCTGGGGATCCAGTAGTGAGGGGACAAGGTCGCGCGAAGCAACGGGCCCCCAGCGGTACGCGGTGCGTTCGCTCGTGACGGTGAGATGCAAACCCAGGTCCGCATCGGGGTGGGCTTTGGCCCAAGCCGCGATCTCCGGGAACCACGGGCAAGGAACCATCATGCTCCCCGAGTTGACGAGGCCCGTCCCGAAGGCTCGGATCGTCGCGGCATTCACGGCATGCCACTCTCCGATGTCGTCGGCATGCACGATCAGGAGCTTCGCCCCGCGGGGATGCCCTAGCCGCTCGGCGAGAGTCAGCGAGCCGACCGGCGCCGCGGCCGCGGCGCCGGCGAATAGCAGGATCGAAACGAGCGCACTCCGGGCGAGGGTCATCGCGAGGTCCCCTTCTGCTTGGCGACGATGGCTGCTGCCAGCGTGCGGCGAGCGGCCTCGAACGTCTCCCCGGTTTCGGCGAATCCCACGGTCTTCCCCGCGTCGGAGAAGACGTGGGGCACGACCGATGCCAGAGCGTCGCGGACCTCCGCGTCGAGCGCCAGCTTCCTCGCGAGGGTCAAGTAGAGGTGGTCTTGCAGGCCGCGGCGAAGGTTCGCGAGCTGGACCGTGGAACAGGGGCCCGCCAGGCCCCGATCCTCCTCGGGGTGAATCTTCTCCTCGCCCGGATAGAGAAGAACCCCGTCGCCGTTCAGGTATCCCTGGTCCTCGACCGGTTTCCGCGGCTGCCCGCGGTTGTCGAAGGTGATCGGGTCTGCCCAGACGTTCTGTCGTCGCTCTCCCTGCTTCTGCCGATTGTGCTCCCAGTGGACGCCGTGCCAGAAGAAGTAGACGTCCACGTCGTGCTTGAACGCGGCCCACGCCACGACCCGCGCCTCCGTGGCCGGAGCGTCGATGAGAAGCGCCGGCCCCTGCGGCCTGCCGCCGTTGTAGAACCAGACGCGATGCCCCTTCTTGCGCTCGGCGTCGGCCTTCGCGATGTCGTACGCCTGCGGCGGAACGCACCAGATGTCGATGGCGCCATCCAACTCCGGGACGATGTTCTTTGTCACGAATCGCGAGAGCCGCCCTCCCGGCCCCGGGTTCGACCGCACGTTTTCGGCGATCTTCCGCACATGGGGATATTCGGCGGGATAGGGTTCATCGGGAAGATAGAGAAAGGTCAGGGCCTTCGGAAGCGTCTTCTCGACGAACGACACCCACGCATCCGACGCCTTCCATGCGCTCGCCCGCTCCTCGTACGCTGAGCCCGAACCATAGAACGTGGCCGGAACGATGCTGTTCCCGACGCCTTCGCCGGGTCCCTCGTAACCTGATGTGGCGCTGAAATCGCTGCCGTCGAAGCGGCCCGGATTCGCCCGGACCCGAGTCTCGTCGTAGGCATGAACCAGCTCCATCCGCTGCCGATGGGCGAAGCGGTGGTAGGCCGAGTCCAGGTTCCGTCCCTGGTACAGCTCCGGCTGCTCCGGCTCGTAGTACACTATCGCCCGAAGGCTGTTCTCGTCGGGGAGCGAGAAGTCGAAGATCTCCAGCTCAAGGGGAAGCGACCGAGTGATCCCGTCGGTCTGAACGGTCACTGTCCCGCGGTAGACACCCGCCCGTCGCTCTCGCCCCGTGTAGATCTCGATCCATAACGCCTGACTGTGGTTCGGCTCGACCCTGATCGGGAAGCCTCCCCTTCCAGCGCGAGCGTTCTCCGGAACGAGGACCACCGGCCTCCATCCTGTCGTGCGAAGCGGAGCGGCGGGGCTCCCGGGCGCCCAGGCCCAGTCGGCGTGGCTCTCCTTCGTCACGTTCAGGTAATGAACGGAGAAGAGCTGGATGGGGCGCCCGA
>JBGPYB010000010.1:0-54348 GCA_041493035.1 Vicinamibacteria bacterium
CCCGCCAGGAGCGACGCCTGCTTGTACGCCGCCGGCAGCACGTGGCCCGAGACGATCCCCCGAAGCGCCTCGACCTCGATTTCGATGTCCTTGATGTAGCGCTCCAGCTTCACGTGGTAGCGAGCCTCGATCTCGCTCTCCGAGAAAACCTTGGTCTTCGCGAGGAACGCCCGATTGTCCTTCGTGACCAGCTCCGCGAGCGCCTCGGGGCTGTTCTTGAGGTTCAGAAGGCCGCGCTTCTTGGCTTCGTCGACCCATTCCCCGGCGTAGTTGTTCCCCTCGAAGCGGACGGCCTTCGTTTCGATGATCGCCTCCTTGACGACCTCGAGGGCGGCGTCCGCCAGGCTTTTCCCCTTTCCGATTCGGGAGGAGAGGGCTGCGGCGATTTCGTCGAGCGCCTCGGTCACGGCGGCGTTTACGAAAGCGACGGGGATCGAGATGGCGGCCGAAGAGGGCACCGCGCGGAATTCGAACTTGTTGCCGGTGAACGCGAACGGCGAGGTCCGGTTGCGATCCGTTTGGTCCCGCGCCACCTCGGGAAGGTTCGCGATTCCGAGGCTGATCTTCTCGAGACCGTTCTTCCCCGCCGTTTCCCCCTTCTCGATGCCGTCGAGCACGCGAGTGAGCTGGTCGCCCAGGAAGACCGAGATGATGGCCGGCGGCGCTTCGTTCGCACCGAGGCGGTGATCGTTGCCGGAGCAGGCGATCCCTGCTCGGATCACGCCGGCTCGCTTGTGGACTCCCTTGAGAACTGCAACCAGGAACAAGAGGAACTCGAGGTTCTGCTCGGGCGTCGCACCCGGCTCGAGGAGGTTCCGGCCGTCGGAGTCCTGGAGGGACCAGTTGCAGTGCTTGCCGCTCCCGTTCACGCCGGCGAAGGGCTTCTCGTGAAGGAGGCAGATGAGGTTGTGGCGCCGGGCCACGCGTTGCATGGTCTCCATGACCATCTGGTTGTGATCCGAGGCGACGTTGGCCTCCTCGAAGATGGGAGCCGTCTCGTACTGGCTCGGAGCGACTTCGTTGTGCCGGGTCTTGATGGGGATGCCGAGCTTGAACAGCTCGGTCTCGCTCTCCTGCATGAAGGCGAGGATCCTGTCCTTGATGCTGCCGAAGTAGTGGTCTTCCAACTCCTGCCCCTTCGGAGGCTTGGCACCCACGAGAGTGCGTCCCGCCGAGACGAGATCGGGCCGAAGGGAATGGAACGCGCGATCGATCAGGAAGTACTCCTGTTCCGGGCCGAGGGTGGGGACGACCCGAACCGAGGTCTTGTCTCCGAAGAGACGGAGGACCGCAAGGGCCTTCTCCGAGAGCGCCTCCATGGAGCGCAGGAGGGGTGTCTTGTTGTCCAGGGCGTCGCCGTAGTAGCTGATGAAGACCGACGGCACGCACAGCGTCTTCCCGTTGGGGCTTTCGATCACGAAGATCGGGCTCGAGGGATCCCAGGCCGTATAGCCGCGGGCCTCGAACGTGGTCCGCATTCCCCCCGACGGGAAGCTGGAGGCGTCTGGCTCGCTCTGGATGAGCTGGGCGCCGCTGAAGCGCTCCATGGGCAGACCCTCGTCGTCGAAGGTGAGGAAGGCGTCGTGCTTCTCGGCGGTCAGGCCGGTCTGCGGTTGAAACCAGTGGCAGAAGTGCGTGGCGCCTTTTTCGAGAGCCCACTCCTTGACCGCGTGAGCCACCTCGTTGGCGATGGACGCATCCAGCTTCGTGCCCCGGCGAATCGTCTCCTGGAGCGACTTGAAGACGCTCTTCGGGAGCTTGCGCTTCATGGCAGCGGCGTCGAAGGTGTTCGAACCGAAGATCTCGGCCACCTTGACGCCAGCGGACAACTCGGGGAGCGAGCGGATCGAGCGCGACGTGACTTCGCGGATGGCCCAGAGACGACCCTCAGACATGGAATCTACCTCCTCAAAAAATCGCCGCGATTATAGGACCAGGCCGCGGGACGCTGAGCCGACTATTTCGCGATTTCTTCAAATGTGCGACAAAACCGGTCTAGGGGACAGCGTTTCCGACAAATGTGTATTCAACGCTCACCTCGTCCTTGACCTTCACCACGCCGCCCACCGACACGGGCGTGAGTCCGAAGGCCGTCTGCCGGAGGACGGCCCGGCCCGTGGCGGTCAGCCCCCCTGAATCCATCTCGACGCGGACGGGGAAGGCCAGCCGGCGCTTCACGCCGTGGAGCGAGAGGTCTCCCGACACCAGCAACTCGAAGCCCGCCTGCCCCTGGGCCTTTCCCGAGACCGACACGGACTGGAAAAGGATGTCCGGGAACCGGGCGATGTCCAGAAGCTCAGCACCGCGCATCCGGGCCTGCACTTTAGGGACGTCTTCGGCGGGCTCGGCGTCCGCTTGTACTGCGAGCGATGCAGCTTCGATCGTCAGGGACACCGACGAGGACTCGAGGGCGCCGGCGTCGGCTACGATCTCCCCGCGAATTCCTGTGGCCCGGATGACGTGGTCGTGGCCGGCGAAGCCGAAGAGGCCCGCTTTCCCCGTTCGCACGGTGAGCACGCTCCGTGCCGCGTCAAGGGAGAAGCGTCGCGCTTCGGCGGCCGAACGGCCGGCCGTCAGCACGGTGATGGACCCAACGACCACGGCTATCGCGAGCTGTCTCATGCGGCAGCCCCCTCCCCGGGACCAGGGGCGAGCCGTCTCGCCCCTGAAGTAGAATACCGGATCACCGGAGGCTCACGCTTGGCCACGCAATCCGTCGACAAGCTCCAGGGGCTGGACCGTCAGACCCTCGTGGGCATCTACCGGACGATGGTCCTGTCGCGCCGGCTCGACGACAAGGAGGTTCAGCTCAAGCGGCAGAACAAGATTTATTTCCAGATCAGCGGCGCTGGCCATGAGGCGATCCTCGTCGCTGCCGGCCTCGCCCTTCGGCCGGCCCACGACTGGTTCTACGCCTACTACCGCGATCGCGCTCTGCTCCTCCAACTCGGCATGACGCCGACGGAGATGCTCCTCGGAGCGACCGGCGCCAAGGACGATCCGAGCTCCGGGGGACGACAGATGCCCTCGCACTGGGGTAACCCGAAGCTCCACGTCGTGAGCCGGTCCTCCCCGACCGGGACGCAGTTCACCCAGGCCATCGGCTGCGCCGACGCGGGCCTCCCGGGATCTCCGCTGCCGCAGGACGGGGACGAGGTCGTCTACTGCTCCACGGGCGACGGCGCCACGTCTCAGGGAGAGTTCTGGGAGAGCCTCAATGTGGCTTCGAATCGCCGCCTCCCGGTGCTCTACCTCGTGGAGGACAACGGATACGCGATCTCGGTCCCAGTGGAGGTCCAGACGGCCGGAGGAAGCATCTCGAAGCTGGTTCGCCTCTTCCCCGACCTTCTCGTTCGAGAAGTGGACGGCTGCGACCCTCTCGCCAGCCTGGCAGTGCTGAAGGAGGCGGTGGCGTGGTGTCGCTCGCGCCGTGGCCCGGCGCTCGTCCACGCGCGGGTGATTCGGCCCTATTCTCACTCCCTCTCCGACGACGAGACGCTCTATCGTCCGGCACAGGAGCGGGAGGCCGACGCGCAGCGGGACCCGATCCCCGCGTTCGCGCGACTCCTGACGACCCAAGGAGTGGCCTCTCCGGACGAGTTGGCAGCTCTGCGCGAGAGCGTTGACCGGGAGGTGAACGCCGCCGCCGACGCGGCCCTTGCCGCTCCGATACCCGAGCCCGAAAGTGTCCTTCTCCACGTCTACTCTCGCGACGTGGACCCGACCTCCGCGGCTTTTGCCACCGACCCGCAGCCGTCCGGCGCTCCGAAGACCATGGTGGACCTTCTGAACGCCTGCTTGAACGACGAGATGACTCGCGACCCGCGAGTGGTGGTCTTCGGGGAGGACGTTGCCGACTGCAGCCGCGAAGAAAACCTGGGGAGCGTCAAGGGGAAGGGCGGCGTCTTCAAGGTCACCCACAATTTGCAGCGCAAGTTCGGTTCGGAGCGAGTCTTCAACTCCCCCTTGGCCGAGGCGAGCATCGTGGGCCGGGCCATCGGCATGGCGACGCGGGGGCTGAAGCCCGTCGTGGAAATACAGTTCTTGGACTACATCTGGCCTGCGTACATGCAGATCCGCAATGAGCTGGCTCTCCTGCGCTGGCGCTCCAACGGTGCCTTCAAGTGCCCAGTGGTGATCCGAGTGACGTACGGTGGCTATCTCCAGGGGGGTGCCGTCTACCACAGCCAGTGCGGCGAGATTCTCTTCACCCACATCCCTGGTCTACGTGTCGTGATTCCCTCGAGCGCCCAGGATGCCAACGGTCTTCTCCGGACCGCGATCCGCTGCGACGATCCGGTGATCTTCCTCGAGCACAAGCATCTCTATCGGCAAACCTACAACAAGGGTCTCTATCCTGGACCCGAGTACATGATTCCCTTCGGCAAGGCCGCCTGCGTGCGTGAAGGAACCGACGTTACCGTGGTGACCTTCGGCGCACTCGTCCAGCGTTCTCTCGTGGCGGCCCGCCAGGCCGAGGCCCATGGGATCTCCACCGAGATCCTGGATCTTCGCAGCCTCTCTCCCTACGATTGGGACGCGATCGCCCGAAGCGTGCGGAAGACGGGGCGCGCCCTCGTGGTCTACGAAGACTCGCGCGCGTGGGGATATGGGGCCGAGATCGCCTCGCGCATCGCCGACGAGCTCTTCGAACACCTGGACGCCCCCGTGAGGCGGGTGGCCGCGCTCGATGCCTTCGTGGGCTACCATCCCGTCCTCGAGGACACGATCCTTCCCCAGGTCACGACCGTCCTGGAGGCGATTCGCTCGCTGCGAGCGTACTGAGCGCGACGGTGGACGTCAGCCCTTCGCGTCTCGCGGCAGGCTGCTGCTTCCGGCTTCGGCCAACGGGTCTTCGGCCGCGTCGGCCGCCGCCGCGAGGGCTTTTGCCAGGCCCTCGCGGGCCATCGCTTCGATGTCGGCGGCCGTTGGGAGGCCAAGGGCAGTAAGGGCGATCCGCCGGGCGTCTTCGACGCGGACGCCCCGGAGGGCTGCCTTGACCCTGGGGATGCTGGCGGGCGTCATCGAGAGGTCGCGCACGCCCAGGCCCAGCAGCAAGAGGGCATGGAGCGGCTCCGCCGCCATCTCGCCGCAGAGAGCCAAGGGCAGATCCGCCGCGGCCGCCGCGTCGGTGATGGCACGGATGGAGCGCAGGACGGCCGGATGGAGCGGCTGGTAGAGGGCCGACAGCCTCGGGTCGGCCCTGTCGACGGCGAGAAGGTACTGGATCAGATCGTTGGTTCCCACGCTGAAGAAGTCCACTTCGGGGGCCAGCAGGTCAGCGGAGAAGGCGGCGCTTGGCACCTCGACGGTCAGCCCCACGGGCACGGCCTCCGCAAAAGGGATCCCCTCGCGGCGCAGCTCTTCGCGGCTCTCTTCGAGGAGCGTGAGCGCCGCCCGAAGGTCGGCTACTCCCCCGATGAAGGGAAACATGATGCGCAACGGTCCCGCGAGCGCCGCTCTCAGGAGCGCCCGGAGTTGCGTCCGGAACGGCGCCGGATCCCGAGCCAGCAGACGGAGCGCCCGCTCGCCCAGGGCAGGGTTCGGGCTGCTCGGGCCGCCCGGAGCCAAGTCCTCCCGCCCCACGTCCCAGGTGCGGACCGTCACAGGCTGGTTCCCCATCTGGTCCAGAAGGCCGACGTAGATCTCGATCTGCCGTTCCTCGGTGGGCCAGGTCTTGGATCTCCCGAGGAGATACTCCGACCGGAAGAGACCGATCCCTTGGGCGCCGAAGAGCCGCGCCGTCGTGGCCTCTTCCGGGAACTCGATGTTGGCCAGCAGGCGCACGGCGACCCCGTCGAGGGTGACGGCGGTGAGGCCGCTCGTCTCCTGGAGCCGGTGACGCTGGACACGGTCACGCTCTTGCGCCTCACGGTAGCTGGCCAGCGCCCGGACCGACGGCTCAACGACGAGGACGCCGCGGTCTCCGTCCACGACCACGAGAGCTCCCGCCGGGACCCTTCGCGTGGCGTCCTGAAGTCCCATGACGGCGGGAATTCCAAGGGAGCGGGCCAGGATGGCCGTGTGATCGGTACGGGAGCCACCATCGGCGGCCACCGCGAGGACTCGCTCCCAATCGAGGGCCGCCGCCTCCGATGGCGTCAGGTCGACGGCCACCAGAATCCGATTTCCCGGCAAGCGGGAGAGGGACGGCGCGTCGACGGCGCCCGCGAGGTTGAGCTGAACGCGCCCGAGGACGTCGTCGAGGTCGGTGGATCGCTCCCGCAGGTACGCGTCGCCAAACTCGTCGAAGAGAGCGTGGAGCTGGTCCGAGACCGTCCTGAGAGCCCATTCCGCGTTGACATGCTCCTCACGGATCACGGCCACGCTCCGGTCGATGAGGAGGGGATCGTCGAGCATCAGGAGCTGAGCGTCGAAGATGTAGGCGTGGGGAGCGCCGATCTCTCGAGAGAGGCGCTCCTTGATCGATTCGAGCTGGCGCCGGGAGGCCGCCACGGCGCGGCTCAGGCGCTGGACCTCGGCTTCCACTTCCCCGGGAGGGAGAAGCAGGCGGAAGACGGGCACCGCCTCCCGCTCCATGAGGAGAGCCTCCCCCACCGCGATCCCCGCCGAGACGCCGAGGCCGCGTAGCTCCATCAGGCGCCCTCACCGAAGCCCGTGTCCACCAGGGTGACGAGAGCCGCAACCGCGTCGACCTCATCCTCGCCCTCCGCCGCGACCTCGAGCCAGGTGCCTTGAGAGGCCGCGAGAAGCAGGATCCCCAGGATGGATTTTCCGTCCATCATCCGTCCATCGCGGCTGACGCTCACCTTGGACCGGAAGCGGGTGGCCGCCTGGACGAAACGAGCCGCGGCCCTCGCGTGGAGCCCGAGGCGATTGCGGATCTGGATTTCACGTCGGGTCACGAAGGCCGCCTGCCGAGGACCTCTGTGGCCACGGAGATGGCCCCTCGCCCCTGGTCCCTTATCGCTCGCGCGACCTCCAGCAGGTCCCCCTCCCGGAGGCTCGAGACCTTGATCAACATCGGGAGGTTGACGCCGGTCACGATCTCGACCCGAGCGGAGAGAAAGGGGAGGCTGACGTTCGTGGGCGTGCCTCCAAACATGTCGGTGAAGATGAGCGTGTCTCCCCCGCCCACTTCCCCCATGGCCTTGAGGATGGCCTCGTGGGCGACGGCCACGTCGTCGCTCCAGCCGATCGACACGGCCGCGATGGCGGGAATGTCACCCACGATGGTCCTGGCGGCGTTGACCAGCTCCACCGCCACCTGCCCGTGGCTCACGACGACGATTCCGATCATGACAACCTCGCGTCGCGGTGGCGGACCCGGAGAGTGTATCCGCGTCCGCTCAGGGCGCGCCCGAGAGCATTCGCGATCATGACGGAACGATGGCGGCCGCCCGTGCAGCCGATGCCGATCGTAAGATAGCTCTTCCCTTCGCGGATGTAGCGCGGGATCACGAACCGTAGGAACGACGTGAGGTGCCTCAGGAGTGGCGCCGTGTCAGGTTGGCGGCGCAAATAACGAACGACGGCGAGGTGGCTCCCTGTCAGCCGCTTGAGCTTCGGGATGAAGTTCGGGTTGGGGAGAAAGCGAACGTCGAAGACGAGGTCGGCCTCCGCCGGCACGCCGTACTTGTACCCGAAAGAGTTCACCGAAACGACGATCGGGCTGGCCTGTGTCCGGAGGTCGTAGTGTTCACGGATGTAGTCGCGCAACTGGTGGACGGTGTACTTCGACGTGTCGAGGATCAGATCGGCCATCTTCCGAATGGCTCTGAGCGCCTCGCGCTCTTCGCGGATTCCCTCGATGGCGGGCTGGTTGATGGCGAGGGGATGGGGACGCCTCGTCTCGCTGAACCGTCGCACCAGGACTCTCTCGTCGGCTTCGAGAAACAGGAGCGAGGCCGCCAGCCCTTTGGCCCTCATCTCCCGGAACACCTTCGGGAAATTCTTGAGGAAGTCCCGCTCTCGCATATCCACGACGAGGGCCGCACGCCGCAAGTCCTGGGACTCCCGGAGGAGGTCGGTGAAGCGCGGTATGAGAGGCGTGGGAAGGTTGTCGACGCAGAACCAGCCGATGTCTTCGAGGGCCCGGGAGACGTGAGTCTTTCCCGATCCTGAAAGACCAGTGATCACGAGGATCTGGGGACGAGAGAGGCGCCGCTTCACGCCCTTCGCCTCCTTGCAGCCCGCGACGCGCGGCGGCCGATGCCTCTCCGGGTCCCCGCCCTGGCCAGGACCTCGTCGACCTTCTCGGAGAAGCGCCGGGCCGCGTCGTAGCCGCGCTCCTTGAGGAGCTGATTCCGTGATGCGACCTCCACGAGAAGGGCGATGTTCCGGCCCGGCCCCACCGGCATACGGATGAGCGGGACCTCGACTCCGAGGACCATGAACTTCTCCTCTTGGAGCCCGAGGCGGTCGTACTCCTTCCCCGCGTCCCACCGTTCCAGATTCACGACGAGCTCGATCCTCTTCGACATGCGAATCGAAGAAACGCCATAGAGGTCCTTGATGTTCAGAACCCCGAGGCCCCGCAGCTCCATGTGGTACAGGGTCAGGTCCGGCGATGCCCCTACGAGGACATCGGACATCCGCTTGATCTCCACCACGTCGTCGGCCACCAGGCGATGGCCGCGATCCACGAGGTCGAGGGCGCACTCCGATTTCCCGATCCCGCTCTCTCCCGTGATGAGCACGCCGAGACCGAAGACGTCGGTCAGGACGGAATGGAGGTGCACCCGCATCGCGAGGCGCTCCTCCAGGAACGAAGACAGGTGCTTGATGAAGGGAGTTGACTCCAGGGGTGTAACGAGCACCGGAATCCCCTCGGCCTCGGCCCGCTCCACCAGCTCACGGGGGGGCGCCAGCCCCTTGGTCACCACGAAGCAGGAGACCCGGCACCTCACGAGCTTTCCGAGGACCCGCCGCCGCTGGCCAGGGGTCAGGGTGCGAAGGTAGCCGATCTCGCTTCCCCCGATGATCTGGACGCGGCCGTAGCGAATGTAATCGGTGTACCCCGTGAAGGCGAGACCAGGCCTCTGGACCCGTGCGAGCTGCACCTCGCGTCCGAGACCCGCACGCCCGGCCGCCACCCTGAGGCCCAGGTCCGGCGCGTCACGACCCACGAGAGCCCGGACGGCGACAGCGGCGGGCGGTTGCTGCTTGCGAGCTCGTGATGGACGGGAGGGCAAGAGGTTCGCCTCAGTTCTCGGGCTCGATGAGCCCCAAGTTGCCGTCCTTCCTCTTGTACAACACCCGAATGCGCTCGGTCGCCGCGTCGCGGAACACGACGAAATTGCTCTCGCTGGCGCCGACGTCCAGCGCAGCCTCGTGGAGGGTCATGGCCTTTGCCACGAAGCGCCGGCTCCTTATGATCCGCGGCGTGGGGTCCTGTCTCTCGTCTCCGGATCCGGCCGCCGAAAGGGGGGCGTCCCCCGTGGCGGTGCGCTTGCGCCCGCGCCGCTTGCCGACGTGGCGCTGGGCCTGCTTCGCGAGCTTGTCGAGCACCATGGCGAGAGATGCGCCCAGGTCCCCGCTTTCCCCGGCCGCGGTAAGGGTGAGACGGGGAGAATGGAGGCTCACCTCGGCGATCTGACGGTGCTTGTCGGAGGCTACGACGATGTGGACGTCAGTGATTCCGGGAAGGAGCTTCGCGAGCTTGCTGAGCTTCCTCTCGGCGAGAGCGCGCACCTCCTCGGGAATCTCGGCGTGGCGCCCGGTGTACTCGATCCTCATGGTCGTTCCTCCCCAGGTGCGGGCGGCGAAGGGTCACTGCACGGAACGGCGAAGGTTGGACGGAGGGATCCGAAGCTCCTCCCTGTACTTGGCGACGGTGCGACGGGCGAGAGGGAGGCCGCGCTCCCCCAGAAGCTCGGCGATCCGAGAGTCGGACAGGGGGCGCGTTCCATCCTCCTCGTCGATCATGTGGCGGATCTTGTCCTTGATTGTGACCGAGCTGATCGCCTCCCCCATGGTGGAGGTGATGCCGCTGTGGAAGAAGAACCGCATCTCGTAGACGCCACGCGGCGTGTGCATGTACTTGTTGGCCACCACCCGCGAGACCGTGGACTCGTGCATCCCGATATCGTTGGCCACGTCGCGAAGAACGAGGGGCCGGAGGTGCTGGACGCCGCCGTCCAGGAAGCCTTTCTGGTGCTTCACGATGGACTCGGCGACCTTGAAGATCGTACGCTGTCTCTGGTCGACGCTCTTCAACAGCCAGAGGGCGCTTCGGAGCTTGTCCTTCACGTAGCTTCGGGTCTCTTCGGAGCCCGGTTCCTTTACGTCGAGCATCCGCTTGTAGGTCGGGCTGATGCGCAGCTTGGGCAGGCTCTCGTCGTTCAGGATGATCTTGTAGTCTTCCCCCTCTTTGACGACGAAGACGTCGGGCAGGATGTAGGTCGACCGGTCGGGGCTGTACTTGAGCCCAGGCTTGGGATCCAGCCGCCGGATGACCTCGAGGTGCTCGGAGACCTCGTCGGGGGTGAGCCCCATCTGGCGCGAGATGTCGGCGTACTGATGGCTCTGGAGCTGCCGTATATGGTCCCTCACCATCACGTCGGTGGGAGAACCCTCGAGGCCGAGATGACGGAGTTGAAGCCTCAGGCACTCCACCAGGTCGCGCGCCGCGACGCCCGGAGGATCGAGGGCCTGGACCACTCCGAGGGCCCGTTCCACATCGGGGTTCGGGTACGGCCCCATGTTCGCAATTTCGTCCACCGAGGCTCGCAGCATCCCGTCTTCGTCGAGGTTGTGGATGATGGCCTCTCCGATTTCCAGGATCACCTCGTCCGAGACTGACATGCGGAGCTGCCACGACAGGTGGTCGTACAGATCCTGAGACTCCGTGAGAGTGTTCTCGATCGGGGGCATCTCCGGAACCTCGGAGCTGCGCATTCCCCGATACTCCCGGTCCTCGAGGTAGTCCTCGAAAAACTTGTCGACGTCGATGTCCTTCAGGGGATCCGTCTTCTCGGCCTGCTCGCGCGCGTCCTGCTGGGCGACCTCGTCCACCGACAGCGTCTCCTGGACCGGAACCTCTTCGAGGAGCGGGTTCTCCATGACCTCCTGCTCGAGGACCTCGACGAGCTCGAGGGTCGTCAAAGGAAGGAGCTTGATCGCCTGCTGGAGGGACGGCGTGAGGATGAGCCTCTGGGAGAGGCGAGTCGAAAGGCCGAGCTTCTGCTGCATGGCCAAAGCGTCAGCCCCGATCCCGGAGCGCGGCGATTGTCGTCACGGTTCCCCGGTCTCTTGGTCGAGGCGGAACGTATCGCCCAGGTAGACCCTGCGGACCTCCTCGTCGGAAGCGAGGTCCCTCGGTGTTCCGGAGCGGAAGACCTCGCCTTCCGTGAGGATATAGGCGCGATCGGTGATTTTCAAGGTCTCGCGGACGTTGTGGTCCGTGATGAGCACGCCGATGCCTCGCTCTTTGAGGTGAGCGACGATCCCCTGGATCTCGCGGAGAGCGATCGGGTCGATTCCTGCGAAGGGTTCGTCGAGAAGGATGAACGAGGGCGACGTGGCGAGAGCCCGGCAGATCTCGAGGCGTCTTCGTTCGCCCCCCGAAAGGGTGTAAGCCGGCTGCTTCGCGAGGGGGAGAATCTTCAGCTCCTCGAGGAGATCTCGGGCCCTTTGTCTCTGCTCGGTCGGTCGGAGACCGCGGGTTTCCAGAATCGCCACGACGTTGTCTTCGACCGAGAGCTTGCGGAAGATGCTCGCCTCCTGGGGAAGGTAGCCGATCCCCTTGCGCGCCCTCTGGTACATCGGCAATGCCGTGATGTCCTCGTCTCCGAGGAGCACCTGGCCGCTGTCGGGGCGGGCCAAGCCCACGACCATGTAGAAGGTGGTCGTCTTGCCGGCGCCGTTGGGGCCCAGGAGCCCCACGACTTCCCCCTCGTCGATGGAGACGTTGACCCGCTTCACCACCACGCGCCGACCATAGCTCTTGGTCAGCGCGCGCGCCTCGAGTCGGCTCATGGTATGTGGACTCCGGCCTGGCCCTGGAGAACGGTTTCGGTTCGGCCCTCTTGCTGGCCATCGACGAGGATGCGGTTGTCCCCCACGTGAAACGTGAGAGAGCGGCCGTGGCTCTGGTGTTGCGGGTCCAGCATCATCGCGTTGTCGCCCACGAGCACCATCGTCTCATTCCCTGGGTTGTAGGTCCCACGCGTGCCGCTCGCTCGACGATCCCCCTGCTGAACTTCGACCGGCTCCCCCGCCACGAGAGTCTCAATCCCGGCGCCGTCGGCCGTGAGGGTCATGGCCGCCTTGGGACTGCGCGTCACGATGTCCCCCTGCCTGATCATGGTGTTCCCGGAGTAGGCGATCAGGTTCTTGGCCTCCTCGTAGACCATCTCGTCCCCTCGACCTTCGATGGCGCTCGGTGGCTTCGCATCGGGCTTGTCGGACTTGGGATTCAGGAGCGAGACGACCGACTCCGTGGCTGTCATCGTGTGCTTGCCGTCGGCATCTTCCCGCAGCACGATGGAGCTTGCGCGCACTTCGTCCCTTCCCGATCGAAGCAGTGCGCCCCCAGAGTAGGTGGCCGTTTTCGTCTTCTGGACCGAGGAGAACGTCCGAGAGGTGACGAGCGTCGGGACGTCCTTCCCTGACAGAAGGCCCGGTCGCCCCTGCGGCCTGAGGACGTGGTTGACCTCGCCATCGGCCTCGGCATCCCCGGTTTGCGTGGCGAGGCGGATCTCCTTGGCGGAGAGCTTCCCCTTGTCGTCTTCCACCTCGGGTCTTTCCTGCAAAGTCAGCACGGAGCCCGTCCCGTCGTAGCGGGCGCTGCCGCCACGCCCTCGCTCGGTCCCCCGCGTGAAGAGCACGTCGTCGTAGAAATCAGCGGACGTGACCTCCCCGGTCTCCGGATCGAGGGCTGCTTGAAAGCGCTGGCAGGCCACGGTGCGGGCGAATGCCCCGCGCTCCGGTAGGGGCTCGGCGAGCAGCGAGGCGTCTCGTGCTCCCCGCGCGCCGACGACCCGCCCTTGCTCGTCGTAGTCGAAGATCAGGTAGCTGTCGGCGCGGATATGGTGCCGCTCTTTGACTTCGCGCGGCCCCGGAAGGAGCGTGAGGTCCACGTCCTTCTGGGCGATGACCTGCTGCATCGTGCGGTCGGGGCGGAAGGCGATGTCGAGCTTCCGACAGAGGAGGTGGCGAGGGCCCTTGGACGCCGTCGGGGAGCCGCCCGGCAGCGCGCGGGCTCCGCTCGTCCGGAGGTCGACGCCGCCCGCGGCGACGGCGCGAGTCACCTGCTGCGTCTCCGAGTCGAAGCTCAGGATGAGCCGATCGGCTCGCAGGATGTCGTCGCCTTGTGTCAGGACCGAGTCGTCCTCGAACCTTAGTGTTCCCTCGGATCGTTCCAGAATGGCCTGTCGGCTCTGTATGAAGGTGGGCGGGTCGGTGTCGCTGTCGATGCGCACTTTGGCGTCGGCCTCGAGGACCATGCGCTGCTCCGTGGCCGAGTACAGCATCCCCGTCGAGCTTCCCGAGACCGCTTTCCGCTTGAACTGGGCGGGCGCCTCCGTTCGGGCGAATCCCTTGTCGCCGCGGTAGATCAGGGAGTCGGTTTTCAGCTCCAGGCCGTCGGATGTCGTCAGAACGACGTGGCCGTCGAAGGCGGCGCGCGGGACTCCGGGATCGTACACACAGTCGTCGGAGGTGATGACCATGGACTGCTTCTTGGCGTTGGAGAGGTAACCCAGGGTCAGCTTCACCTTATTGAGCCGCTGCTCGCCGCCTTCCTTCCCGACGACGCTTTCGGCCTCGACCAAGCGGCTCTCCTCTCCTTCCTTGAAATTGCGATAGACGATTCCGCCCGCCCGCGTCGCGTCTTTGGGCGCGCCGGGTGTCGCCGAGGGTTCGGGAGAAACGGCGGTCTTCGCTCCTGGGCGCGGCCCGAGCGTCCAGTAGGTCGCCGCCAGGACGGCCAGGAAGAGGGCAAGAAGCCCGCGGCGCAGGCCGCGCGTCGTCACCACGGACAGGGTTGGCTCACTCCGCCCGTTCCAGGAACTCGCGACCGACGCGGCCCATCCCTCGGAACTTGGCATACCGCCCGTCGGCCAGGATCGCGGCCGGCAACGCGGTCAGCTCCCGGAGCTGACGATCGAGCACCGTCCCAACGCTCGCGAAGAGCGTCTCGTGGTCGACATGCGCGCCTCCAGGAGGTTCTGGGATGACCTCGTCGATGATGCCGAAGGCCTTGAGGTCCGGGGCCGTGATCTTCATGGCGCTCGCCGCCTCCGGCGCGCGCCCCGAGTCCCGCCAGAGGATCGACGCGCACCCCTCCGGGGAGATGACCGAGTAGACCGAGAACTCGAGCATGTTGACGCGATCTCCCACCGCGATGGCGAGGGCGCCACCGCTTCCTCCCTCGCCTGTCACCGTGACGATGATCGGCGTGGCCAGACGCGCCATCTCGCGGAGGTTGTGCGCGATGGCTTCCGCCTGGCCTCTCTCCTCGGCGTCGAGGCCGGGGTAGGCTCCCGGGGTGTCCACGAAGGTGAGGATCGGGCGACGGAACTTGGCGGCGAGCTGCATGACCCGAAGAGCCTTGCGGTATCCCTCCGGCTTTGGCATGCCGAAGTTGCGATAGATCTTCTGCTTCGTGTCGCGACCCTTCTGGTGCCCGATGACGGCCACGGGCCGCTCGCGGAACAAAGCGAAGCCGCACACGAGTGCCGGGTCCTCACCGTAGCGGCGGTCACCGTGGATCTCCGTCCACTCGGTGAAAAGGGTCTGCACGTAGTCCAGGACGTACGGGCGGTTGGGATGGCGCGCCACGAGGGTCTTCTGCCACGGCGAGAGCTTGCCGAAGATGTCCCGGCGCTGGTCGTCGAGATCCTTGCGAAGAAGGTTCGCTTCCTTCTCCTTGGCGGGGTCGCCCGGATACGCGGCCAGGTAGTCGATGCGCTTCTGCAGGTCCAGGAGTGGCGCTTCGAAGTCCGCTTCCGCCACTAACGCTCCTCTCCGGCGAGAACGGCGCCTGTCTTGGCGAGAAGCATGGCGCCGGGGCCCAGCAGGGCCTCCACCTCCTGCTTCAAGACCGAATCAGGCCGCACCTTGAAGAAGGTGTTGGGGGCGACGGCCACGGCGTAGGCTCCAGGTCTCACGAGTTCGAGAGTCACAGGGCAGTCACCACGGTGAGATCCGAGTATATCCCTGAGCCTCTCTCCCTTGGATCTGTCCCACGAGGCGATGGGGACCCGGATCGTCACGAATCGGGCTTCCGCCAGCTTGGCCTGTTCGAGCGGAAGGACCTCGGAGACGAGAAGCCGCGCCTTCCCGTCGTCGAGCGCCTCTCCCCGCCCCTTCACCAGCACGACCTGGTCGTCGGCGAGTCGACCTGCGACCTTCTTGTAGGTCTCGGGGAAAACCAGGGACTCGACGCCCCCTTCGAGGTCCTCGAGGATGAAGGAGGCCATCCGGTCTCCCTTCTTCGTCTTGATGAGGCGCAGGGCGGTGATGATCCCTCCAACGGTGACCTCGGCAGCTTCGGTCATCGTGGTCAGCCGCCCGGTTGTGGCCGTCGCCCACTGAGCCAACTCGTCCTGGAAGCGTTCGAGAGGATGGCCTGTGATGAAGAATCCGAGAGACTCCTTCTCGAAGGCGAGGCGCTCGCCCTCTCCCCACTCGGGCAGCGACGCGATCCGCTCCGCGGCGGACGCCTCTTCGGTCGCGCCCTGAGCCGCGAACAGGCTCGATTGTCCTTGCTGAAGGTCCCTCTGCCGCTTCTGGCCTGCCTCCATGGCGCGGTCGATGGCGCCCGTGAGAGAGGCGCGACGCGGATCGAGTGAATCGAAGGATCCGCTCTTGATGAAGCTCTCGACGACTCTCCGGTTGACGGCCTTCATGTCGACGCGCTCGCAGAAGTCGAACAGCGAGCGGAAGGGGCCATCGCGACGCGCTCGCAAGACAGCCGCCACGGCTCCCTCGCCCACGTTCCTGATGGCTGCGAGGCCGAAGCGAATGCTGTCGGCAACGACGGTGAAGAAGATGTCCGATTGGTTCACGTCAGGAGGAAGGACGGGGATCTCCATCTCGCGGCACTCGCCGATGTACTGGACCATCTTCTCGGTGTTGGCGCGCTCCGAGGTGAGGAGTGCGGACATGAAGTAGGCCGGGTAGTTGGCCTTCAGGTATGCGGTCTGATAGGCGAGCCACGCGTAGGCGGCCGAGTGGGACTTGTTGAAGCCGTACCCCGCGAACTGCTCCATGTGGTCCCAGATCTTGATGGCCTTCTTTGCAGGGACGTTGCGCGACTTGCACCCCTCGAGGAATTGCTGTTTCTGGGTCGCCATGACCTCGGCGTTCTTCTTCCCCATGGCCTTCCTGAGGATGTCGGCTTCGCCCAGGGTGAAGCCCGCGAGGGCCGAGGCAATCTGCATCACCTGCTCCTGGTAGACCATGACGCCGTAAGTACCCGAGAGGATCGGCTCGAGAGCGGGAACTTCGTAGGTGACCTTCGTCTGGCCGTGACGCCGCTTGATCACGTCGTCGATCATCTGCATCGGGCCCGGGCGGTAGAGTGCGTTCAGGGCCGTCAGGTGATCGAGACGGTCGGGCTTGAAGCGCTTCAGGATGTCGCGCATCCCGTCGGATTCAAATTGGAAGAGGCCACTGGTCTTCCCGGCGGTGAACATGGCGTAGGTCCTTGCGTCGTCGGTGGGAATTTCTTCCGGCCGGATCCGCGTGCCGGTCTGCGCCGCGATCATCTTCACGCAGTTGTCGATGAGAGTGAGGGTCCGGAGGCCGAGGAAGTCCATCTTGAGGAGGCCGATACGCTCGATCCCCTTCATGTCGTACTGAGTGGTCACGTCGGCCGTGGTGCCCTTGAACAGCGGGACGAAGTTCGTCAGGGGCTCGGGTGAGATCACGACGCCGGCTGCGTGGGTGGAGGCGTGGCGTGTCGTCCCTTCGAGGCGCCGCGAGACGTCGATAAGCTCCTTGACCTTGGGGTCCTTCTGATAGGCCTCCTTGAGCGGCGGTGACTCCTCGAGGGCCTTGTCGAGGGTCATCTTGAGGTCGAAGGGGATCATCTTCGCGATCTTGTCGACATCGCTGTAGGACATGTCCATGACCCGCCCGACGTCGCGGACGACCGCCTTGGACTTCATGGTCCCGAAGGTGATGATCTGCGCCACGTTCTCGCGACCGTACTTCCTCGTGACGTACTCGATGACCTCGCCGCGCCGGTTTTCGCAGAAGTCGATGTCGATGTCAGGAGGGCTGATGCGCTCCTCGTTCAAGAAGCGTTCGAAGATCAGGTCGCCTTCGATGGGATCGATGTCGGTGATGCGGAGGGCGTAGGCCACGAGGCTACCGGCCGCCGAGCCGCGCCCGGGCCCCACGGGAATCCCGCACTCCCGGGCGTATCGAATGAAATCCCAGACGATGAGGAAGTATCCGGAGAAGCCCACGCGCCGGATGACGCCGATCTCCTTGTCGAGGCGCTCGAGGTAGGTGGAAATCGGATACCGCAGGCGCCCCGCGGCCACCAGGGGTTCGATCGACCGACGCCGCTCCTCGAAGCCGTCGCGAGTGACCTTCTCGAAGTAGCCGTCGATGGTGAACCCCGGGGGGACGTCGAATGCGGGAAGTGAGCCCGCCGCCTTCAGGGTGAAATCGCACATCTCGGCGATCTTCACGGTGGTCAGGAGCGCTTCGGGATGGTCCGGGAAGAGGCGAGCCATTTCGCCGGCGCTCTTCAGATAGAACTCCTGCGTATCGAAGCGAAGCCGCTCCACGTCCCCCACCTTCTTGCCCGAGCCGATGCACAGGAGCACGTCGTGTGCGTGGTGGTCGTCGTGGTGGAGGTAGTGGGCGTCGTTGGTGGCCGCAAGCGACAAGCCCGTGCGGTCACGAAGCCGGAGGAGCGCCTGGTTCACGCGGCGCTGCTCCTCGATTCCGTGGTCCATCACTTCGAGATAGAAACGGTCCTTTCCGAAGATGTCCGAGAACTCCCCCACCGACCTGAGCGCGGCATCCTCCTGTCCGGCCCGAAGAAGGCCGCAGACTTCGCTCGACAGACAGCCGGAGAGGCCGATGAGGCCCGCGCTGTGCTTCGCGAGGACCTCCTTGTCGATGCGCGGGCGATGATAGAAGCCCTCGAGATACCCGATGGAGACGAGCTTCACCAGGTTGTGATATCCCTCGGCGTTCGTCGCCAACAGGGTCAGGTGGTTGTAGGCCTCGGTGATTCCAGTGCCGGCCCGCTCGAGGCGGCTCCCGATGGCCACGTAGATCTCGCATCCGAGGATGGGCTTCAGGCCCCGATCCCGGCAGGCGTCGTAGAAGGCGATGGCGCCGAACATGTTGCCGTGGTCGGTGATCGCCATGGCCTTCATTCCAAGCTTGGCGCCGTGGTCGACCAGCTCGTCCAGCCGGCAGGCCCCGTCGAGAAGGCTGTACTCGGTGTGGAGGTGAAGATGGACGAAGTCGGCTTCGCTCATTCCCACTCGATCGTGGAGGGGGGCTTGCTGCTCACGTCGTAGACCACGCGATTGACACCGCGAACCTCGTTGACGATGCGGCTCGACATCCTGGCCAGCAGCTCGTGGGGAAGCCGCGCCCAGTCGGCGGTCATGCCGTCGGCGGACTCCACTGCTCGAATGGCTATTGTGTACTGATAGGTCCGGTCGTCCCCCATGACGCCCACCGAGCGCACCGGTAGAAGCACCGCGAAGGCCTGCCAGACCGAGCGGTAGAGTCCCGCGTTCTTGATCTCCTGGACCACGATGTCGTCGGCCTCGCGAAGAAGGTCGAGGCGCTCCTTCCTCACGGGGCCCAGGCAGCGGACGGCGAGGCCGGGGCCAGGAAACGGCTGGCGATGGACGAACTCCTCGTCGAGGCCGATCTGGAGGCCGACGCGCCGCACTTCGTCCTTGAACAGCTCTCGCAGCGGTTCGACGAGCTTGAACCTCATCGACTTCGGGAGCCCGCCCACGTTGTGGTGGCTCTTGATGACGGCCGAGGGTCCCTTGACCGACGTGGACTCGATCACGTCGGGATAGAGCGTCCCTTGAGCGAGGAAGGCCGCCTTCCCCGCCTTCCGCGTGGCCCTCTTGAAGACCTCGATGAACTCTCGTCCGATGATCTTTCGCTTGCGCTCTGGATCGCTGACACTCTTCAGCTTTCCGAGAAACCGCTTGCCCGCGTCCACCGACACGACCTTCAGATGCAGCCGCTGCGCGAAGCGGCGACGGACCTGGGCACCCTCGTCCTTGCGCAGGAGGCCGTTGTCCACGAAGACACAGGTCAGGCGGTCTCCTATGGCGCGGTGAACCAGGAGGGCCGCCACCGCGGAGTCGACACCGCCGGAGAGGGCGCAGATCACTCGGCCCTTGTCTCCGACCTGGTCGCGGATCCGTTGCACCGCGCCGTCGACGAACGAGGCGGCGTTCCAATCCCGCCGGCATCCGCAGACGTCCAGAAAATGAGCGAGAACGCGCGTCCCCTCTTCGCTGTGGACCACCTCCGGATGGAAAAGCATCCCGAAGAGCCGGCGGCCTCGGTCCTCGATGGCGGCGATCGTGTTGGTCCCCGTCCGTCCGACCGTGGAGAAGCCCGGGGGTGCCTTCCGGATATCGTCCCCATGGCTCATCCAAACCCGTGTCTTCGGCGGAAGACCTTCGAAGAGGCGGCCGCCCTGTGGCTCGAACTCGGCCTGACCGTACTCCCGTTGTCCGGAACGCTTCACCTCGCCGCCCAGCAGATGGCTCATGAGCTGCATGCCATAACAGATCCCAACGAGTGGAATGCCGAGCTCGAAGACTCCCGGATGGCAGCGTGGGGATGCCTTGTCGAAGACGCTGTCGGGTCCCCCTGACAGGACGATCCCCTTGAGGCCGCGCGCCTTGAGAGCTGCGGGCTTCGTGCCGGGCGGAAGAATTTCCGAATAGACCTGGAGTTCGCGGAGCCGCCGCGCGATGAGCTGCGTGTACTGCGAGCCGAAGTCGAGGATGGCGATCGCGTCTCGGTCCAAGGCCAAAGGGTTCCCTCCGAAGAGGGCGAATTATACCGCTGCGGTGGGATGGTATAGTTCCGCGCGGTTGAAGATCCGAGCGCTCCTCGCGTCCGTAGCCGCACTGAGCGCGGCTTCCTGCGCCCATCGACCCACGCCGCCTCCGGCTCTTTTCCCCACCCGCAGCCTCTGGACGGCCGCCGTCGAGGACGGTGCCGACCTGCCCCCCGCGACCGATGGAACGAGGCTCTTCGTGGCCACGCGCACGGGAGGCGTTCTGGCTTTCCGTCTCCTGGACGGCTCGCTGGCCTGGGGCTCGAACAGGGGGGCAAGGAGTATCGGCGCGGCTCCGAATCTCCTTGTCGCGACGACCGCGGACGGCACGGTGCTGGGGCTCGACCCGGAGAACGGCAACGTTCGCTGGAAGGTGACTGGCCCCGGCTCGCCGCAGCCGCCGGTGATCGATGGGAGCATGGTCGTGGTCGCGGGAGAGGGCCTCGTCGCGATCGACGCCACGACCGGACGCCGTCTCTGGGAAGCGGCCGAGCGGACCCAGGTAACCGTGCCTCCGACGCTCGGTGCCTCGGTGGTCCTGACCGCCGAAGCCGGCGGCGCGCTTCGGTGTCGCGACCGGGGGACGGGTCAATCGCGCTGGACATTCGCGTCAGGGGCGGATCTCCTGGCCCCGCCGATCGTGGATTCCCATCCACGTGTTCTTGTCGGAACCGCGGCCCGCGCCTTCGTCGCTCTCGACCCGCGCGAGGGGAAGACGGCTTGGCGCTGGAGGTTGGGTGCCGACGTGCGGGAGCCCCCCGTCGTCTTTCAGGACAGCGTCCTCTTCGCCTCCCACGAAGCCGTTCTGTACGCTCTCAACCGCGCGAACGGCCATTTGAACTGGCGCGCCGCTCTGCCCGGGCGCCCTCTCTCAGGGCCTCTGGTCTACGGAACGGCCGTGCTCGTCACCTGCTTCGAGAATCTGGTCGCGGGATTCGACGCCCGCAGCGGCCGGCCGCTCGGGGTACTGCGCACGAAAGCGGCCATCCGAACGGCCCCGATCCTCGTCGGAGACCAGCTTTTCATCGTCCAGCGCGACCGCTCCATCGCCGCTCACGCCTTGAATCTCACACCGGCGGCTCCCGCCCCGGTGGTGGAGAAAGCACCCAAGGGACGGCCCCCTCAGTCCGCTCCGCGACCTTGACAAGGAAGAGCCCCTCGATACACTAGCGTTGTCCTGACGCAGCCGTCCTTCGACCAACCCCTAACGCGAGGAGTTCGCGAGATGTCCATGAAGAGCCTTGCCGTCCTGAGCCTCGGCGTTCTCCCTTTCGTCGCGTGCGGCGGGGGTGAGGCCACCAAGACCGAAAGCGCCCCGGCAGCCGCGGCGCCCGCTGCGGCGCCTGCCGCCGCAACGAGCACTGGCAGCGCGTCGGTCTCGGGAAAGATCGCCTTCGAGGGGACGCCGGCGCCCGCGGAGAGGGTCAAGCTCACGGCCGACCCAAAGTGCGCCGAGATGCACAAGGACGGCCTCATGAGACAACAGATCAAGGTGAAGGATGGAGGACTCGCCGAGGTCCTCGTCTACGTGAAAAGTGGACTCTCCGGAACGTACCCCGCGCCAACCGAGCCGGTGCTCCTCGACCAGCATGGCTGCGACTATTCTCCCCACATGGTCGCGATGGTCGCCGGGCAACAACTCAAGATTCGCAACAGCGACGAGACCCTCCACAACATCCACCCCCGTCCCCAGGCCAACACCGAGTTCAATGTCGGCCAGCCGCGCAAGGGGATGGAATCCCTCAAGACTTTCGACAAGCCGGAGATGCTCATCCCCGTTGGCTGCGACGTGCATCCGTGGATGCGCGCGTACATCTCAGTGCTCCTCAATCCGTTCTTCGCCGTCACTGGAGAGGACGGGTCTTTCGAGATCAAGGGGCTCCCGGCCGGCGAGTACGAGATCGAAGCCGCCCATGGGAAGCTCAAGACGGTGAGCTCCAAGGTCACAGTGAAAGACGGCGAAGCCGCGAAGTTGAACCTGACCTTCAAAGGCTGATCGTCCTCGGGCCGGCGCCCTCCTTCCCGGTGGCCGGCCCGGTTGCTTCTCCATGAGCACACACGCCCTCGCTGCCAGTCGGTCCGCCGCCGCGGACTACCTGGAATTGACCAAACCGCGCATCACGTTCCTGGTGATGCTGACCGCTCTCGTGGGCTTCGTCATGGCATCGCAAGGACACGTCTCGCCGGCGCCTCTGGCGGCGGCTCTGCTCGGGACGGGTTTGGTGGCGGCCGGCGCGAGCGTCCTCAACATGGTGCTCGAGCGTCATACGGATTCCCTGATGTGGCGGACCCGAAATCGCCCTCTTCCGGGGGGCCGGTTGCGGCCCACGGAAGCCGCCATCTTCGGCTCGCTTCTGACTCTCACCGGCCTGCTCGAGCTGGGCTGGCTCTCGGGTCCGCTGGCCGCTTCGCTGGCCGCCCTGACGTGGGTGACGTACCTCTTCGCCTACACGCCTCTCAAGACGCGCACGTCGCTCTCGACCATCGTGGGGGCGTTTCCGGGGGCGCTGCCTCCCGTGATCGGCTGGGCCGCCGCTCGTGGCTCCGTGGGTCACGGCGCGTTTGTCCTCTTTGCGATTCTCTTTCTCTGGCAGATTCCTCACTTTCTCGCGATCGCGTGGATCTACCGCGAGGACTACGCTCGCGGTGGCCTGCCCATGCTTCCGGTTCTCGACACCGAGGGGCGGATGACCGGCCGTCAAGCGGTGGCCAACAGTCTGGCTCTCCTCCTCGTGAGCCTCACACCGACGGCTGCCGGCATGGCCGGGGGTGTCTACTTTGCCGGCGCGCTGGTCCTCGGCATCGCTTTCGTCGGCATGGCGCTCCGCGCGGCCGTGCTGCGATCGCTCCCAGCGGCCCGCGCTCTGTTCCTGACGTCCCTCGTCTACCTGACCGGTGTCTGCGTTCTTCTGGTCGTCGACAAGGTCTGACCGAACGGCGTCGCTTCTTGACGCCACCCGCTTTCCTGCGGTAGTGTCCCGCGCAAACATCGAGACGCTCGAGCCAGCTTTCTCCGAGTTTCTTCAGGAGGGCGTGGATGGCCAAGTTCCAGGGGTTGCTGTTCGGTCTGGCGACGCTTCTGCTGGTCGGTCTGGCGACGTTCTTCTTCACGAAGGACTGGCTCCCGCCCCTCAAGTCCGATCGGGGAGCTATCGATCACTCCATGTGGGTCACTCTCGCGGTGACCGGAGCGGTCTTCATCGTCACCAATCTTCTGCTGGCCTGGTTTGGCTGGCGCTACACGGATCGCCCGGGCGCCCAGGCGGCCTACTGGCACGACGACCCGCGTCTTGAGTGGACCTGGACCCTCGCGACCGCCGGGATCATGTTCGTCTTCCTCTTCAACGCCCTGGGCCTTTGGGCGCAGATCACCAAGGCACCCCCGCCCAACGCCCTGGTGGTGGAGGTGACCGGGCAGCAGTTCGCGTGGAACGCGCGCTATCCCGGCAAGGACGGCGTCTTCGGACGAACGGATCCCAAACTCGTGGACCCCGGAGCCTTGAACTTCATCGGCATCGACAAGAGCGACCCGAGCGCGACCGACGACATCGTTCTTCCTCAAAACCAGCTCTACCTTCCCAAGGGCCGGGCCGTCCTCGTGCATGTGCGCTCGCTGGACGTGGTCCACAGCTTCTTCCTTCCCAACTTCCGGGTGAAGCAGGACGCGATGCCCGGTATGACCGTCGAAACGTGGTTCACCCCCACCGAGACGGGGGATTTCGAGATCGCGTGCGCCCAGCACTGCGGCCTTGGACATTACAGGATGCGAGGCCAGGTCCACGTCGTGGCCGCCGCCGACTTCGACAAGACCGTCGCCGCCGCAATGGAGTAGGCGCCGGAACCCTAGAGAGATTCGAGGAGGCCCGAGAGAGCATGGCTCACGAAGCCCACGCCGAGACAGGTCACGCGGAAGCCCACGCCCACGCGGCGCCGCAAGCCTTCATCTGGCGGTACATCTTCAGCAAGGACCACAAGGTCATCGCGGTCCAGTACTACCTGACGGCGATGTTCATGGCCGTGATTGCAGGTCTGCTGGCCATGACCATCCGCTTGCAGCTCGCCTGGCCCGAGAAGACCTGGCCGCAGCTCGGCAAGGTCCTCAGCAGTGGGTTCAGCGACGGCGTGATGAACCCCGAGTTCTACGCCATGCTGTTCACCATGCACGGCACGATCATGGTCTTCTTCGTGCTGTCGACGGCGCCGGTGAGCGGCTTCGGCAATCTCCTGATCCCCCTCCAGGCCGGTGCTCGCGACATGGCCTTCCCGTTCCTGAACGGCCTCTCGTTCTGGACGTTCCTGCCGGGCTGCGTCGTGATTCTGGCCTCGTTCTTCGTGGGCTCAGGAGCCGCGGCGGCCGGGTGGACGTCGTACCCGCCCCTTTCGGCGCTCCAGAGCGCCATCCCGGGCTCGCAGATGGGACAGACCCTCTGGATCATCGGAATGGTCTTCTTCATCGCCTCGTTCACGATGGGCGGGCTGAACTTCCTCACGACGATCCTGAACCTGCGAACGAAGGGGCTGTCGCTCATGCGGATGCCCCTCACACTCTGGTCCATGTTCCTCGTGGCGATCCTCGGGCTCCTGGCCTTCCCTGCCCTCACGGCGGCGTCTCTGATGCTGCTCTTCGATCGCCACTTCGGCACGAGCTTCTTCGTGCCGGCAGGCGTCGTCCTTTCCGGCGCTCCCCAAGCTCACGCGGGGGGCTCGCCGCTGCTGTGGCAGCATCTCTTCTGGTTCCTCGGGCACCCCGAGGTGTACATCCTGATGCTGCCGGCCCTCGGCTTCACCTCCGACATAATCGCGGCCTTCTGCCGGAAGCCGATCTTCGGCTACAAGGCGATGGCGGGCGCCATGTGCGCCATTGCGTTCCTGAGCTTCGTCGTCTGGGGCCACCACATGTTCGTCAGCGGCATGAGCCCCTACCTGGGCATGGCGTTCGCCGTGGGCACCATCCTGATCGCGGTTCCTTCGGCCGTGAAGGTCTTCAACTGGCTCGCGACTCTCTGGCGGTCGCGGATCATCTACAAGACGCCGATGCTCTGGGCGATGGGTGTGGTGTCGCTCTTCATCAGCGGCGGCCTTTCCGGGGTCTTCCTGGGACAGGGGGCGCTGGACATCCACCTCCACGACACCTATTTCGTCGTCGCCCACTTCCACCTCATCATGGCGGGCGCCGCGCTCTTCGGTGTCTTCGGAGCCACGACTTTCTGGTTCCCGAAGATGTTCGGCAGGCTGATGAACGACAGCCTCGGAAAGATCCACTTCTGGTTCACCTTCCTGGCCTACTACTCGACCTTCTTTCCGATGCACTACATCGGGTTCGCGGGGCACAGCCGCCGGCTCTACGATCCCTACCAGTACGCGTTCTTGAAGGACCTGCAGCCGATCAACCAGCTCATCACGATCAGCGCCTTCGTCCTGGGGGCATCGCAGATTCTCTTCTTCATCAACTTCTTCTGGAGCGCCTTCAAGGGACCGAAGGCCAGCGACAATCCGTGGGACGCCAACGGCCTCGAATGGTCGACTCCCTCGCCGCCGCCCCACGGCAACTGGCCTGGTGACATCCCCGCCGTGTACCGCTGGCCGTACGACTACAGCGTGCCGGGCGCACCCAAGGACCACGTGATGCAGCACGACCCATCGCCCATCGGCGACGCCGCCGGGCACTGATCGAGGTTTGCGGGGATGACCGCCGGAGTGCTCGAAAGGCCCACGCTGCCAAAGGTGCTGGGAGATGGTCCGCCGCCCGGGCTCCCTCCCTCCTTCTCCGACGACGGAGACGGTTCCCATGGTCTCTTTGGCGATACGGCCCGCCTCGGGCTCCTGGCCTTCATGGGCACTGTCTCGATGCTGTTCATCGGCTTCACCAGCGCCTACATCGTGAGGCGCGCGTCGGCCGACTGGAGGCCGCTCAGGGCACCCGGCCTTCTCTGGGCGAACACGGCGCTCTTGCTGGCGAGCAGCGCGACCCTCGAGACGGCCCGGCGGCGGCTACGGAGCTCAGACCTTCGCGGAGCGCAAGTCTTCGTGGCGGCGACCGGCCTGCTCGGCCTCCTCTTCGTCGCGGGGCAAGTGGGGGCTTGGCGCATTCTGGGGAGTCAGGGGGTCTTCCTCGCCTCGAACCCTCATAGCTCGTTCTTCTACATGCTGACAGGGATCCACGCGATCCACCTGCTCGGCGGGCTGATCTGGTTCACCGCCGTGGCCGTGCGCATGAGGCAGATGGCCTACGCGCCCGGCACCGACGCCCTCGGCCTCGTAGCACTCTTCTGGCATTTCCTAAGCGCTCTCTGGGTCTATCTGCTCTATCTCCTTTTCGTGATGTGAGGGAGGAATCGATGAACGACGCGGCTCACGCCGTCGACATGGCCGCCGATTGGGGGGGCGGGGTTTCGCCCTTCGGCGCCACGTGGCAGAAGACGATGATGTGGATCTTCATCATCACCGATGCCCTTCTGTTCTCGGGCCTGCTCTCGGGTTACGCCTATCTTCGGATGGCGGGCCAGTCGACGTGGCCGGCGACCCGCGACGTGTTCAGCCTCCCCTTCATCGCCCTCATGACCTTCATCCTCATCACATCGAGTATGTGGATGGGGACCGCGGTCACCGCGTCGCGGCTCGGCGACCGCAAGAAGGCCCTGAACAACCTCATCCTGACCATCTGCGGTGGCGCCGCCTTTCTCGGCTGTCAGGCCTACGAGTGGAGCCACCTCATCCACGAAGGCGCCCGACTCACGAGCAACCCCTGGGGAGCGCCGCAATTCGGGGCGACCTTCTTCCTGCTCACCGGCTTCCACGGCTCTCACGTCTTCTCCGGCCTGGTGATCCTGATCATCACAGCGATCCGCACGGGCCTTGGGAAGACGCCAGCGCAGGGCGTCGAGGTCGCGGGACTCTACTGGCATTTCGTCGACCTCGTCTGGGTCTTCATCTTCACTCTCTTCTACCTGCTGCCCAACTAGAATCGGAGGAACCACGCGATGAGCGCTACGGCCGACAGCAACCCGTACGGTATCTACCGGGTGACCTGGGCCATCCTTCTCGTCATCACCGTCGCCATGTTGGCCGCAGAACACTTTCACATGCCCCGGTGGTTCCTCGTCCTTTTTCTCCTGGCCTTCATGGCCGTGAAGGCGGCGATGATCGGCGGCAACTTCATGCATCTCCGCCACGAGCACCGGAGGATGACCATCATGGTGGCGGGAGGAATCGTCCTTACCTCCCTCGTTCTTCTCGCGGTCATCACCCCCGAGGCTCGGAACGTGAAGGCTCGGACGACCGCCCCGCCTCTGCCTCCTCCTTCGTCCGCCCACAGCCCCGAATGAGGCGACTCGCAGCCGCGGCGACGGCGATGGCTTTGTTGGCCTGGGGCGCCGGCCCGGCGTTCGCCCAGTGCGCGATGTGCAAGACGTTTCTCACCTCCTCGCCGGAGGGACAGAGAATCGCCCGCGAGTTCAACCTCGGGATCCTCGTCATGCTCCTCGCCCCCTACGTGGTCCTCGGCTCGTTCGCGGCCTTCGCCTTCCGGTCCCGGATCCGCCAGCGGCTGGCTCGATTCGCCCCGCGCCTCTTCCGCTGACTCCGGGCCTCGAGCGCGATGAACCGGATCGGCGCCCTCTCGGGAGCGTCCATTCTCCTGGCCGGCCTCGGCGCGTTGCTGGTCTTCGAGACCTCGACGGGAGGTCCGCCTCGTTTCGGCGACCTGCCGCCCTTTTCGCTCACGGCTCATGACGGCACCCCCTTCACGCGGGAGACCCTCAGGGGCCGCGTCGTCATTGTCGATTTCATCTTCACGCGCTGTGGCGGAGCCTGCCCAGCGATGACCGAGCACATGGCCCGCTTGCAGGCCGCTGCCCCGGCGGGGACGGCGTTCGTCTCGTTCACCGTGGACCCTGGATTCGACACGCCGGAAATCCTGAGCCAGTACGCCCGCGACCATGGGGCTCGCGAGGGATGGTGGTTCGTGACCGGTTCCGCACCATCGCTCTACGCCCTGGCCACACAAGGCTTCAAGCTCACGGCGATGGAGGTGCCCGAAGTGGAACGGAAGGCCGGCGACGACGGCCCGTTCCTGCACAGCTCGAAGCTGGTGCTGGTCGACTCCACCGGGTGGATCCGTGGATACTACGACAGCGAGGAGCCGGTGGCACGGCGAAGGCTGCTGCGAGACGCGGCGCTTCTCGGCCCTTACGGTGCGTTGCCACGGGTCAACGCATCCCTGAACGCGGCCAGCGCCATCTTGCTGCTCTGCGGCTATCTTCTCATCCGGTCGGGGCGGCGATCCGAGCACCGCAATTCCATGGCCGCCGCGCTTCTCTCGTCGGCACTCTTCCTGACCTCGTATCTCGTGTACCACGCCCACGTCGGTTCGATTCGCTTTCCCGCTGAGGGGTGGCTGCGTTCCGTCTACCTCTCCATTCTGGTGAGCCACACCGCCCTGGCCATCGCGATCGTTCCCCTCGTCGCCGTGACCGTCACCCGGGCGTTCCGTGCCCGGTTCGAGGCCCATCGCCGGATCGCGAGGGTGACGCTGCCGCTCTGGGTGTATGTCTCGGTGACGGGGGTCGTCGTCTACTGGATGCTGTATCAGCTCTGAGGCACTGTCCTCCGCCGACTCCGCCAACGTGCCAGCGCCGTCTCCCGTCGAGTACGAACACTGCTTGGATGAGACTGTTCCGAGGCAAGGGCAGCGGCATCGAAGCTGCATAGGGAATTGACCGACGTCGCCGCTCGGAACTACGATCGCATGCTGATGCGCCTGCCGCGATGCGGCTTCTCTTCCTCGCGATGAAGATTCCCAGGATGGCGGAAGGGGCCAACTGGGGTCCCACCGTCGTCGTCTGTGGGGTGGCTCTTCACAGCACTCTTTCCCGACCGCACGTCTCCGCAACCGCGGGCGTGTTCGTCGGGGCGCTGCTGCTCCTCGCGACATGGCGATCGTGGGGCCGCCTCGGAGCCGTGGCTGCGCTTGCCGCAGTGGTGATGGATCTCGGGACGGGCGCCGGTGCCCACCGGACCGTCCAGAACGATGGCGCCGCGCTATCCGTCGCGGGGGCAGAGGCCCGCGCACGAGCCATCGCCGCCGGACTACGCAATTGTGCGACGCAAGTGGCCGCCATTCCCGACGCCCGGGCCGCGCTGAAGGGAGACCGGAACGCGCTGGATCGGCTCTTTCTGGCCCTCGATGCCGCACGCGCTTGCGACAGGGCCCAGCCTGCCCTCGCGGTTCGGCCAAGTGCTCTCGCGACCGTCGCATGGTCGGGACGCATCGGAGACCTCGGCGCGCTGCCAGGGACGTCGGTCAGCGAGGGGCTCCTGGTCAACGCGGGCAGCCTGTCGACCCGCTTCGTGGCTTTCGCTCCGATCGCTGACGCGGCCGGCCGTCCCCTGGGCTTCGCCACCGCGGAGCTTCCGGTCTCCGTGCGGCGACGGATTCAGAACGAGTTCCTGCACGACTTCGATCTCCTTGCGGCCGGTGACTCCTCCCTGGAGATTCGCTACGTAGACTCGCGGGACGCCGACGATCCTGGCCTGATGGCCTCTCTCCAACCAGGCGAGGCGCTCCTCCGCTCCACAGCCGGAAGGCCTATCGCCGTCGCCAACGGAACGCTCGTCGCCGATGACGGTAGGCCTGGCCGCTTGGACGGGGTGCGCCGAATGGGTGCTGCCGCCTTGGCGGCGATCGTCCTCCTGTCGTGGATCGTGGGGCGGATCGATCGTGGAGAGGGTCTCCTTGGGACGACCGCGCTAGTAGTCATCCTTCGTGCCGTTCTGCTGCTCATCCCGACCGATCCGTCCCGCTACGGCCGTCTCCTCGCCTCTCAGATCTACTCCTCGCCTCCCGGCCCCTGGAACAGCCTGAGCGGTCTCCTGGATTCGCCCCTGGCCCTCCTATGGACGACGCTCGCGGCTCTCGCGCTGGTCGTCCTCCTGGCGTTCTGGGTCTTTGCCAGACCTCCCCGGCCAGGGTCCTGGACCGCGGCTCTCGTAGCGGACCTCTTGGCCCTTCTTCCCCTCGCGGCCGTTTTCATCGCAATCACCGATGTCACGACGAACTGCGCCCTGGACATTGAAAGCATCTCGCCCTGGCCCAAGACCCCGGCCCACCTCGTTGTCCAGTGGTCGACGCTTCTGATTCTGGGTGCAGGTGCGCTCCTCCTCGTCATGATCTTCGACCGAGGAGGTCCAATCGTCCCTGGGGGGCGTGGATGGGCTCTGCGCGTCCTTCAATGGGGGCTGATTGGCCTCGTCGCGGCCAAGGTGTGGCCCCGCGAGATCGTCGGCCTTCCGCTGCTGCCGGCGGTCGCCCTCTACCTTTCGACGGCGCTTCTCGGGGTCACCCGCGACGCATGGTGGCCGGGGTGGGCCCGCGCCTCGGCCGGGGTTCGAGCCGGCGTGGCTCTGCTGGTGGTCGGCTGCCTGAGTCTGCTGCTGCATCCGAGCTTGATGGACTTCGCGGAGAAGTCCACCCGGATCCAGATCCAGAACGAGTACGCGGCGGCGGTTCTTCGCCAGCCCGAATGGCGGGAGCACGTCCTCGGCCAGACACGGCGCCAGCTCGACGCCCTTGAGCTGCTCGAAGACACGCCTCCCGCTCTCGCCCCGCCTCCCTTGATCGACGAACTGGCTTTCGCCGCGTGGTCGGCGACGGATCTCGCGGCCTTCGGCTTTTCCTCAGCCGTCGAGATCCAGGACTCCTCGGGCGCCGTGATCAGCCGGTTTGCGCTCAATCTCCCTGTGATCGGCCCGGATAAACCCCTGCCCACCGATGACGGGTGGCGGGAAGGGGCTGAGCGGCTCTCTCTGGCCAGCGCCGAGCGACGCGTCCTTCACGCCCGACGCCTGCTCACCTACCATGGCAGAGTCCACGGCGCCATCCACGTCTACGCAGGCACCGACTTCTGGAATCTCTCCTTCCTCCAGGCAAGAGATCCGTACTCCGTCCTCTACCGCACTGGCGGGCCCGCCCGCAACCGCTCCATCGAGCTCGTGGCCTTTGGACGCAATCGGGACTTGCTCTTCAGCTCGGCCGAGCACCCGCCGGTTTTCGAGGGGGCGTTGTTCGACCGGGTATCTGGGGGCCCGTTCTGGACGACGCTGACGGGACCCGATGAAGCGCAGCACACCTTCGTCTTCTCGGACCGGGGGGCGGTCTATGGCCTCGGTTATGCCCGCGTCGGCCCCGGACGATTCGCCGCTCAGCTCGTCGAGGCTGTGACCGGCCTGATCCTTTCGGCGGCGGTAGGGCTCTTTCTGGTCGTGCTCGGCCGCACCCTCTTGGGGCGGCGGACGCTGTCCTGGTCGTCGATGGCGCGCGGTGTTCGAGAGCGGTTCGCCCTCCGGCTCTTCGTCACGTTCATCGCTATCGCGGTTCTTCCCGTGGTCGTCCTAGAGTGGGTCGTTCGCAGCTTCGTGGCCGATCGCCTCCACCGCGACGCCGAGAACCACGCCTTGGAGCGCGCCGCTATCGCCCGGAAAGCGGTCGAGGACTTCGCCCTCTTCCAGCGCGGCGAGGCGCCCGGCCGCCAGCCGGTCACGGACTCGGCGCTCGTGTGGGTGGCCAGTCTGATTCGGAACGACCTGGACGTTTTCGAGCCTGGTGGGCGCCTGCTCGCCTCGAGCAAGCGCGAGCTCTACGCGTCGGGCCTGCTCGCGCCACGCGTGTCGGGCGCCGTTTTCCGAAGCGTGACCCTCGAGGGGCAGGCCTCGGCCCTCGGCACGGACCGGATAGGAGACTTCTCTTACATGGTGGTCTCGGTTCCGGTTCGGCTGAGCGCCGGCCAACCGGGAGTCCTCTCGATACCCCTGGCGCTCAAACAACGGGAGGTGGAAGCCGTTCTCGCGGACCTCGACCACGCCATACGCCTGGCTTCCATTCTCTTCGTCTGCGCCGCCGCGGCCTTGGCGCAATCCATGGCCCGGCGTATCTCCGGGCCGGTGCGCGATCTCACCGAGGCGGCACAGCGGATCGCCCGCGGTGAGCTCGACGCCCGGGTATCCACCTCGAGCCGGGACGAGTTCCTGCGCCTGGTGGATTCCTTCAACAGGATGGCCGGAGATCTCGAGCGTCAGCGGGCCGATCTGGAGCGCAGCAATCGACTTGCGGCATGGGCCGAGATGGCCCGCCAGGTGGCCCACGAGGTCAAGAACCCGTTGACGCCGATCCAGCTCTCGGCCGAACATCTGCGCCGCGTCTACGCCGATGCCAGTGCGGACTTCGCCACCACATTGGCATCGTGCACCGAGACGATCCTCGCCCAGGTTCAGAAGCTGCGCGGCATCGTCACGGAGTTCTCGGCCTTCGCTCGACCTGCCATCGGTGCTTCCGAACGTATTCAGGTGGGGGAGCTGGTAGCCGAAATCGCGAGGGCCTACGGTGGGGTCTTGCCTCCGGGCGTCAGCCTAACAACCGACTTTGGTCCACCGGAGATGCCCGCGGTCCGCGGCGACCGCCGGCTTCTCGAGCGCGCCATCGTCAACCTTCTCGAGAACGCGCTCCAAGCTGTCACCGACCGCGGGAGCGTCTCGCTGCGAGTCCGCGCGCGCCATGACCCGAGGGGAGTGGAAATCGAGGTCTCCGATTCAGGTCCCGGCCTCTCCGAAGAAGCGCGGGCGCGGATCTTCGAACCCTTCTTCTCCACCAAGACCGGCGGTAGCGGTCTTGGGTTGGCGCTCGTCCGGAAGATCGCCGAAGAACACGGCGGAACGGCATCCCTCGAAGGGGGTCCAGGCCATACGATGGCTCTTCTTTGGCTGCCCGCCGCCCCGGACCTGGCCTGAGGTTCCGGAATCGCCCTCAGCGGTTGTAGTGACCGGTCGGCTGAGTTTCCGGGAGGCGGAAGATCTGATTCCACTGCGCTCCCCACCCCGGCGCGTCCTGCTTCAGGCGGGACCGGAGATGGTGCCAAACCTTGTGGGTCTCCTTCAGCTTGGGCCTCACGATAGGCGAGTCGATGGCCCGCGGCAGCTTGTCCCCGCTCTTGAACCATCCGGCATCGGCCGTGCTCGCACCGAGGAGGGCCAGGCCCAGAACCGAGGCACCGACTGCGATCCTCATTTTTCCCCCTGCCAGAGAGAGGTTCAATACTCTTAGTGAAAGTGCTGCCCAAAAAGTGTAGCGCGGCTCCCCCGCTCAGGCAACAGGGTCCCCGGCCGGCGTAGCGCGCCGAAAGGCGTCCTGCACGACTTCAAGGGCCTTGGAAGGCAGGTCGAACGCCGCCAGCTCGGCTTCCGTGGCCCACGCGACATCCTGGGCATCCGATCCGGCACGCGCCTCCCCGTCCAGGAATTCGCACAGGTAGTCAACGATGACGTAGTGGTATCTCACCTGGCTCGCGTTCTTGTCGATGCGATCGAAGACCGCCAGGACACCCACGGGCCGGACGCGGATCCCCGTCTCCTCCTCCATCTCGCGGACCAGCGCTTCTTCGAGAGGCTCCCCGAGCTCAACGGTCCCGCCGGGGACCACCCATCGGCCCCGCAGAGGCTCTTTCCCCCGTTTGATCAGCAGGACCCGGCCGCGATGGACCAGCACCCCTCCCACGCCGACAGAAGGGCCCCGAGAGGGCGCGTCGGGCGAGGTCAAAGAGCCGTCCCCGCGACCACGGGCGCGGGGGGAGGCTCGCTGCGACGACGGAACATGCCGAAGAGGTGGAGGGTGGGACCCGAGACCGCGTACGTCGTGGCAAGCGCCAGGAGGGCGTATTCGGGGAAGAGTGCGATCGGCAGAAGCAGGATGATGATTGAGAGAAGAGTCCCGTAGCTTCTGCGCTTGCGCAGGTCCAAGCCCTTGAACGAGTGATAGCGGAGCGTGCTGACCATGAGGAGCCCCAGCGTCAGGACGAGGGGTATGACCAGGAGGGCCTGGGTTCGGAGGGTCACGGGCTCCGGGTCGAAGTGAACGAGCGCCGCGATCTGGGCTGCGGCCATCGGAATCGGAAGACCCACGAAATACCGACCGTCGACAGAATGCCGCTGCACGTTGAAGCGGGCCAGACGGAAGACTCCGCACATCAGGAAGACGAACGAAGCGATCCAGCCCCAGCGTGGAATGGGCTCGAAGGCCCAGAGATAGACCAAAAGGGCGGGCGCGACGCCGAAGGAGATGGCATCGCAGAGGCTGTCCAGCTCTCCCCCGAATTCGCTCGTGGTCCCCGTCAGGCGCGCGATGCGCCCATCGAGGATGTCGAGGATGATGGCCCACCCGATGAGGGGAGCCGCCTCGGCGAAGTGCCCATGGAGGCTCCGGACGATGGCCCAGAAGCCCAAGAACAGGTTCCCCGTCGTGAAGAGACTCGGGAGCAGCGACGCTCCCCGCCGGAGGCCACGTCCTTGTTCCTTCAAGGCAACTCTCCGAGGACGGAAGCGCCGGCCTGGACCCGATCACCCCGCTTCACCCGCAGGCGGCTCCCCGGAGGAAGGAACACGTCGACCCGGCTCCCGAATTTGATCAGCCCGACCCGTTCTCCTCGAACGACCGTGTCGTCCACCCGCTTCCTGAAGACGATCCGGCGCGCGATGAGCCCCGCGATCTGCTTGAAGGCGACTCGTCGATCACCATCGCGCACCACGACGCAGTTCTGTTCGTTGCGTAGCGAGGCCTTGTCGTCGAAAGCCGGGAGGAACGCGCCCTCGTGATAGTGGACGCTCTCGATGCGCCCCGAAATCGGCGTGCGGTTCACGTGAACGTCGAATATGGAGAGAAAGATGGAGATCTGCGTTGAGCCTCCCCCCAAAGGGCCGTCGGCGGGCTCCAGGATCCCCACGATCTTCCCGTCGGCAGGAGAGATGACGAGGTTCGGCCCATCAGGCGTGATCCGTTCGGGGTCCCGAAAGAAGAAGGCGCAGAAGAGACTCAGGGCCACCAGAGTCCCGCCGGCGCCGTAGAAGCGCAGCGCACACAAGACGCACCCAGCCCCCAGGAGCGTGAGGACGTACGGCCATCCCTCTCGAGCGATACCCATGGTGGGTCTCTAATCCTCGCGGAGGGCTCCAGAAGAGGAGCCCTCCGCGAGAGACTCTCTGCGATCAGGGGTGAGCGTCCCCCTCCCGGAACTGGCGAGCGATCGCCTCCATCCGGTCCTTCACTTGCAATTTCTTCTTCTTGAGCGTGACCTCCTCGAGCTGCTCGTCGTCGCTCAGGACAGCCTTGTCGGTCAAGACGACCAGGCGGCTCTCGAACTCGTGATGCTGCGCGTCGAGACGCCGATACTCATCACTCTGGGAGAGAAGGCTCTCCCGAGCCGTGTCCGGGGTCTGGGGCATGGCACCTCCCTATTCGGACGGGGAAACGGGACGAAGGTAATCACTGTCGGTGCACGCGCGAGACGCCGGGGGCGAGCGGCCACCGACCGAACCGGACGTTAGCACGCACCCCACATGATTTCAAGGATGGATCAAGGGCCCTCAAGAGCGCCGCCAAAGGCCGGTCTTCCGGAGCACGAACGCGTCCTCCCGGGGCCTGTCGTAGTAGCCGGCTCGCGAGGAAATCACCTCGAACCCAAGAGAGCGGTAGAGCTCGAAGGCGGCCCAGTTGCTCTGCCGAACCTCGAGAAACGCAGCTTCGGCACCGCGCGCAGCGCCGACGTCCAGAGTGCTCTTCAGCATCCATCGGCCGATGCCGCGCCGGCGCCAGCGCGGAGCTACGGCCAACGTGTGAATGTCCAACTCGTCCCCCGCGAGCTGGAAGATGCAGTAGGCCACGAGGCCCTGCTCGCCGGGCTCGGGCGTGCGGAGCACGAGGACGACACAAGGGGCGTCGGCGAGGATCGCCCCTCGAAGCTGGTGGATGGTCCAGGGATGGGTGAAGGAGACTCGCTCGAGGGCCGCGATTCCCTCGAGGTCGGCCGCCTGCGCTCTCTCCAGTGCGCAGGCGGGCCAGCTTGCGTCCTTCACCGACGGGAGGGTCGAGTGTCAGCCCCTCGAAGGTACAAGGGGCGGAGATCACCTGCTGTCCCCGTCTCCCCCGCCGCCAGTCGGGCCGAGGCCAGAGTGGCCAGAGTTCCAGCGAGGAAGAGGCCGCGGTCGGGAATCAGACTCAGGGGGTCTGCGGCGGCGATCTCCGCCCGGTAGCGCAGCGCACCGTCGCCGACGTAGGCGGCCCGCCGAGGGAAAGTCGGTACGAGGCTCTTCGGCGTGCCGACGCGGGGCTCGCCGAGTGCGTCTCCTGCCCGGTTGTAGAGGGCCGCGTAGACCTGATCGCGGTGGCCGTCCACCAGGGCGACCAACGATTCGGCGCAGCCGACGATCCGCCGGGCCAGAACATCGAGAGACGAGATGCCGAGGCAGGGGCGTCCCGAGGCGAGAGCGAGCCCCTGAACCGTGCTCAGGCCGACCCTCAGGCCCGTAAACGAGCCGGGACCCGTCGTGACGGCGTAGCCCTCGACGTCCGCTGGTTTCCAACCCGCGGTCTTCAGTAGAAACTCGACTGCGGGCAACGCGTGAGAGGAGTGCTTTCCGGTGGCGAGGAACCGAACCTCCCCGACAACCTGGTTGCCGTCGGCGAGGGCGACGCTGCCACGCGCCGTCGTGGTGTCCATCGCCAGAATGCGCACGGGAACCTATGTTCACACAGGCGTGTCCCCGTGGCCAGTCACCGTCGGTCTCGCGTATACTCCAGCATCCGACGACGCCATTCCACGAAGAGATCCCACGTGCCCCCGGCCACCATTCCGCAGACGCCCGCGATGCAGCAGTACATGGGGATGAAGGCGGACCATCCCGACGCGCTCCTCTTCTTTCGGATGGGGGACTTCTATGAGCTATTTTTCGACGATGCCGTGGTGGCGGCCAAGGCCCTCGGAATCGCCCTCACCTCACGCTCGAAGGACCGCGGCGGAGAGCCCATCCCGATGTGCGGTGTTCCCCACCACGCCGTCTCGGCGTATGTCGCGCGCCTGGTGAGGCAGGGCTTCCGTGTCGCCCTTTGCGAGCAGATGGAAGATCCCCGTACGGCAAAGGGGGTCGTGAAGCGGGAAGTGGTTCGGGTGGTGACGCCCGGGACCCAACTTGAGGCGGCCGCACTCGAGTCCGGAGAAACCTCGTACGTGCTCGCGATCGCCCCCGGAGAACAAAGCCTCGGCGCCGCCTATCTGGATGCGACGACGGGCGAGTTTCTGGTCGTCGAATGGGTCGGCCCCGATCGATGGGAGCGCCTCCGCGACGATGTCGGCGCCATGCGACCACGCGAGATCCTGGTGTCGCCCCAGGAGACTCTTCCGAGTTGGCTCGCGGACTCCGCGCAGCCTGAAGCAGCCATCCCGCGCACCGAAGCACCGCCAGGATCCATCGACCCGCGCGCGGCACGTCGAGAGCTCCTGGCGCACTTCGGTGTCGTGACCCTCCAGGCCTTTGGGTGCGAGGAACTCCTCCAGGCCACCGCCGCCGCTGCCGCCGCACTTCGGTTCGTCCGAGAGACGCAGAAGCGCGATCTGGGACATGTGACGGGCCTTCGAACCCGTCAGGAGTCCGACGTCCTCGTCCTCGACACCCTCACGTGCCGCAACCTCGAGCTCGTGGAGAGCCTGGCGGATGGCGGCAAGAGCGCGACGCTGCTGGGCATTCTGGATTCGACGAACACGGCCATGGGGTCCCGTCTCTTGCGGGAATGGGTCCTTCGTCCACTGGCGCACCTGGAGCCGATCCAGGACCGCCTCGACGCGGTCGAGGAGCTGGCCTTTCGGACCGTCGACCGCGGCCGCTTTCGGGAGGCTCTCGGTCCCGTGCAGGACATTGACCGCATTGTCGGGAGGGTGACGCTCGGGACGGCCGGGCCTCGCGACCTCGTCGCCCTGGCGACGTCGCTCCGAGCGCTGCCCAAAGGGCGCGAGGCCTTGGGCGAATGCAACGCTCCATTGGTTCGCGCACACGTCAAGGCGATGGATCCGCCCCTGGATGTGGCTCAGTCCATTGAGACGACGCTCGTCGATTCTCCTCCGGCGTCTGTCCGGGAGCCCGGCCTCATCCGCGATGGCGTCGACCCGGAACTCGACGAGCTCAGGGAAATCAGCCAAGGGGGGCGGGCCACCATCGCCGCGATCGAGGAGCGCGAGCGGGAGCGAACGGGAATCACGTCCCTGAAGGTCCGCTTCAACCGCGTCTTCGGGTACTACATCGAGATCAGCAAGTCTAACCTGTCTCTCGTTCCCCCCGACTACATCCGGAAACAGACGATCGCCGGCGGGGAGCGGTTCATCACTCCCGAGCTCAAGGAATACGAGGAGAAGGTCCTGCGGGCGGAGGAGCGGATCCTGACGCGCGAAGCCGAGATCTTCGAGACTCTCCGTCTCGCCGTTGCTGCCGAGACCCGCCGTGTACAGCAGGCCTCACAGGCGATCGCAACTCTCGACGTCCTGGCGTCTCTTGCCGATGTGGCCTGCCTCTACAACTACGTGAAGCCACGTCTCTCGAGAGAAACCGGCCTGGCCTATCGGGAGGGGCGTCATCCGGTCATGGAACGGACGCTTTCGGAGCCGTTCGTGGCCAACGACCTCGAGATGACCGAGGGGCCGCGTCTCATCATCCTCACGGGTCCCAACATGGGCGGGAAGTCGACCTTTCTCCGTCAGACGGCTCTCATCGCACTCATGGCGCAGATGGGTTCGTTCGTTCCGGCGCGCGAGGCCAAGGTCGGGATCACCGATCGGATCTTCACGAGAGTGGGAGCCAGCGACCACATCCTGAGGGGGCAGTCGACGTTCATGGTGGAGATGCAGGAGACGGCCCACATACTGCGCCACGCCACCGACGCGAGCCTGATCCTCCTGGACGAGCTCGGTCGAGGGACCGCAACCTTCGACGGCCTCTCCATCGCCTGGGCGGTGGCCGAGCATATCGCCCGTTCTTGCGGAGGGCGGACGCTCTTCGCGACCCACTATCACGAGCTGACCGATCTGGCCACCGACGTTGCCGGCGTCGGAAATCTTCACGTCTCGGCCAAGGAGTGGAAGGACAACGTGGTCTTCCTCCGCAAGATCGAGCCCGGCGGCTCCGACAGGTCGTTCGGAATCCAGGTCGCGCGGCTCGCGGGGCTCCCTTCGCCGGTGGTTCTGAGGGCCCAGGAAATCCTGCGCAACCTCGAGCGCACCGAGTTCGACCGCGAGGGGCGGCCGCGCCTCGCCCATTCCGAGTCGTCGCCGACCACCCCGGAGCGCCAGCTCCCTCTCTTCACCGGACGGGACGACGCCGTCCTCGACGACCTTCGTCGCGTGGACGTCAACGGCCTGACACCCCTGGACGCCCTCGCACTTCTGGTCGAGATCCAGAAGCGGCTTCGCGGTTGAGGCCCTTGGCTTGACCGCTCCCGCAGCCGCGCCTTACACTCGCCCGGGAACGGTGAAGGGAGGAAGTCGGGTGAGCACCAGGCGTTGGGACCCCGTTCGCGACCTTCTCACCCTCCAGGAGCGGATGAACAGGCTCTTCGAGGAGAGCCTGTCCCGCGGGCGTCCTCAAGAACCAGCCTTGGGTTCGAGTGCCTGGTCTCCTCTCGCCGACGTCTATGAGACTCCTGAGAGTTTTGTGGTGCTCATGGAGATCCCGGGTCTTTCCGAGGAGGACGTCGACGTCGATGTCGAAGCCGACCAGATCACCCTTCGGGGCGAGCGTCGCATGACCTCCCAGGCCCGTCCGGAGAGCTTCCATCGGATAGAGAGGAGCTACGGACACTTCTCGCGGACTTTTCGGTTCGATACCGAGGTGGAGCCGAGCGAGGTCAAGGCTCACTTCCGCGATGGTCTGCTTCGCCTCGATCTTCCGAAGGCGGCCCCTCGAGGGACCTGGCGATCGCGGCGGGAAGGCTCCGAATGATTCGCACACGAGTGCTGTCGATGGCCCTGGCTCTCGTTTCCCTCTGCCTGGGCGTCGCCGTGGGCCTCCGGCTCCATGCCCGCCTCGACCCAGCCACTCATGCGGACGTCGCGGCGAGGACGTCCCTTGGGCACGCTCCCCTGCCCGGACCGGACTTCAGCGTCATTGCCCGGCAGGCGACTCCGGCGGTCGTGAACATCTCGGCGTTGCAGGTGGTCCGGACCGAGCGGTCCCCCTTCTTGAGTGATCCCTTCTTCCGCGACTTCTTCGGGCGGGAGGCCCCCTTCCGGATCCCCCAGGAAGAGCGCAAGACCAGCCTCGGTTCGGGAGTCATCGTCAGCTCGGACGGTCTCGTGGTCACCAACAATCACGTGATCGAGCACGCCCGCCAGATCGCCGTCACCACCTCCGATCGAAAGCGTCACAAGGTCACCCTGGTGGGGAGCGACCCGGTCACCGACATCGCGGTTCTGCGCATCGACGGGCGGGCCCTTCCCGCGCTGGCCTGGGGAGACTCCTCCTCGGCGACCGTGGGCGAATACGTGCTTGCCATCGGGAATCCCTTCCAGCTCAACCAGACCGTCACCATGGGGATCATCAGCGCGACGGGGCGTTCCAACGTGGGGATCGTGGACTACGAGGACTTCATCCAGACCGACGCCGCCATCAACCCGGGCAACTCGGGCGGAGCTCTCGTCAATACCCGGGCCGAGCTGATCGGAATCAACACGGCGATCTACTCGGAGACCGGGGGCTATCAGGGGGTCGGCTTCGCCGTTCCGTCCAACCTCGCGCGCCGCGTCGTCGACCAACTCGTCGCGAAGGGACACGTGGCGCGAGGTTCGATCGGCATCACGCGCCTGGCCGATGCGTCGGGCGACTCGGCTGTGGCACTCGGCGTGGCCGCGGCCCGGGGTGTCGTGGTGGTGGAGCTCTTACGCGCGAGCCCGGCGGACCGGGCTGGTGTGGAGCCGGGCGACGTGGTCGTGGCCGTGGACGGTCGCCCTGTCGAAGACGCAGGGCAACTCCGGAACGAGTTGGCTCGGGCCGAGGTCGGCTCTGAACTTGTACTCACAGTTTTGCGCGGAGGACGCCGGCGCGAGATCCGCGTTCACGTGGAGGAAGCGAGGCCCGATGCCTAGGAAGGAACTGGGGGAGATCCTCCGAGAGGCCGACCTCATCAACGACAGCCAACTCGCCGAGGCGCTGACGCTCCAGCGCACGTTCGGCGAGCGCCTGGCGAGCATCCTGGTCCGCCAGAAGATCCTCACCGAAAAGTTCGCCGTAACGTACCTCGGCCGCCAGCTCGGAGTCCCCCCCGTGGACCTCTCCAAGACGGAGATCGATCTCTCCGTGCTCGAGGTTCTTCCCCTCGAAATCTGCGAGCGCCATCTCGTCTTCCCGATCCGCGTCGAGGGAACCCGGCTGCAGGTCGCGATGTCGGACCCGATGGACCACGTCCTGGTCTCGGAGATCGAGTTCAAGACGGGTGTCCGATTGGCGCCCATGATCGCGCTGGAATCGAGCATCAAGAACGCCATCATCGAAGCGCGCCGCGCGATCAAGGCCGGGCTTCACAAGATCAGCCCCAACGTCCAGCGCACCCGTGAGACGGAGCTCGCGGCGCCTTCCGCCGGTCCCCCTGCGGCGCCCGGCGCGGCTCCTGCTACTGCTCCTTCGGTGGTCTCCCTCGAGGAGAAGGAGCGCGCGGTCTTCGAGACCCTCGCTGGGGCCCCCATCGTCACCCAGGCTCCCACCGCCTCCAACCGGGTGCCCGCCGTCGAAGAGGTCCAGACGATCCTGGCCGTGGACGACGACGATACGATCCTTCGCTTGATGGAGCAGATCCTCCAGCAGAAAAAATACCGCGTGTTGACCGCGCGCACAGGCCGCGAGGCCCTCGCGAAGGTGCGGGAGTCCATGCCTGATCTGGTCATTCTCGATGGCATGCTCCCCGAGGTTCACGGTTTCGAGATCTGTCGTCAGCTCAAGACGAGTGAGCGCTTCCGCCACATACCGGTCGTCATGGTTTCCGCCGTCCACGTCGGCTGGCGTTTCGCCGCCGATGTGAAAGAGAAATACGGAGCCGACGACTATCTCGAGAAGCCCTTCGAGCCCGCCGAGTTGCTCCGCCGTGTCGAGAACCTGCTGCGGACGTCGCCGGCCGTTGCCCCCGACTCCGAAGCAGCAGCCCGGCAACATCTGAAGGAGGGCGTCGTCGCTCTGAAGCAGGAGCGCCTTGACGACGCCGTGACGGCCTTCTTGCGTGGTCTGGCCATCGACCAGTTCAACGACATGCTCCACTATTACGTGGCGATGACCTACGAGAAGAAGGATATGGTCTTCCACGCCATCGACCACTACGAGAAGGCGATCCAGATCAACCCCGACTTCTACGACGCCATCACGTCCCTCGCGAACCTCTATCAACGCCAGGAGTTTTGGCGTAAGGCCGTGGAGATGTGGGAGCTGGCGCTGGCCGCGACGAAGGATGAGACGGTCCGGGCCCGGATCAAGGACCACCTGCTGAGCTTGTTGTAGGCCATCGATCTGCCGCCGGCGCGGCGGTTCTGAGGGTTAGTCGAAGGCCTTTTCGAAGTCGGGGCCGACGATCATCTCTTTGTTGTCGACGTGGATCAGCCCCTGCCGCTCCAGGTCCTTCAGCATGCGCGTCACGGTCTCGCGGGTCGTCCCGATCCGGTTCGCGATTTCCTGGTGTGTCGCCCGCCGGAACGCGATGCGGCCGTCCTTGAGGCGTCGACCCTCCTCGCGCGCCATGTCCAGGATGACCCTGGCCACGCGGCCGTACACGTCGAGCAGAGCCAGGGTGGAGATCTGGTGATTGGCCCGGCGCAGCCGGGCCGTCAGGACCTTGATCAGGGCTCCGGTGATGCTGCGCTTCGTCGAGACCTTCTGAAAGTCCGACCGCGCCAGGGAGAGAAGCTCGCTCTCCTCCGCGGCGATGGCCGAAGCGGACCTGGGCTCATTGTCCAGGAGCGCCATTTCCCCGAAGAAATCACCGGGCCCCAGCATCGAGAGGATGACCTCGCGCCCGTCGTCCCCCAGGATCGTGACCTTGATCCTCCCATGGACGATCATGAAGAAGAAATCCCCCTCCTCGTTCTCGAAGAAGACGACGGCGTCCTTCGGATACTTTCGGCGGTTCAGGAGCTGCGCGAGGCTCGCCACATCGCCGTCCGAGAGTTCCGAAAAGATGGGCACCGTGCGCAGAAGGTCGCGGTCGTCCATGGGGGTAAATCCTACCACCCCGTTCAGGGGCCGACCAGGCGAGCCAACGCTTCGATGACATCCAGGGCCTCGCGCCCCGAGACGGGGCGCCATGGCTCGAAGGCCCCGGCGGCGGTGAGGTCCATGAGGCCCGCGGAGACCGCCCGTCCGGCGGACTCGTAGAGCACGTTGTTCCGAGTCATGTCACCGATCGACGGGGCCGGGGCCGCGGGCCACCTGAGGAGATCGAGGACGCGGGCGACCGCTCGGGCCAGATCGCCTCGACGCACCGTCGCACCGGGCTGGAACGTGTGATTCGGGTAGACCGGCAGGATGTCGAAGGAGAGGGCTTTCAGGATGTGATCCCGCGCCCAGGAGCCGGCAATATCCACGGCGACCTCGGGCTCCGTGCTCCGCGCGCGCACGAGCGCGGTGACGCGGACCGAGACGAGAGCGGCCAAATCGGCTCGAGTGATCCGCGGAGCGGCGGGGATCCGCTGAAACTCCTCGGGCATTGTCGAGAGATCGAGGGCGCCACGGGTTTCGAGAGCTCGGCGCTGCGCCTCGGAATCCTTGGGGTCACGCCCAAGGATCCGGCGATAAGCTTCAAGCGCTCCCGCGTAGTTCCGCTGCTCGCTCAAGAGCTCGCCCAAGCGGAGTAGCACCTGTCGATCCCCCACTGGATCCTGCCCGAGAACGGCGACTGCGCCGGCTGAGTCGCCGCGTGTGACGAGCAGTTCGGCCAGCTCCAGCCGGAGGGCCGAAAGCTCCGGGGCGGCTTCGAGCGCCGCTCGGTACTCGTCGACCGCCTTGTCGCCATTCCCCGCTGCCACCGCGCCCCGCGCGGCGGTCACGCGTCGCTCCGTGACCTGCAGTTTCACCTCGGGGAGCCGGCGGCGGACGATCGCGTCCTCCGGGCGCACCACTTGTGCCTCGTGGTAGAGCCGCAGCGCCCCTTCGGGGTCTCCGAGCCGAAGGGCTGCCGAGGCCGCCCCGATGAGTGCGGGGAAATCGTCGGGGCGGCGGGCCAGAACCGAAAGAAAGCCGGCGGCCGATTCTCGGAATTGGCCTTCCCGTAGTCGCGCATAGGCCAGTCCCGCCTCTCCCTCGATCAACCCAGGATGGGACGCTAGAACCTTCCGATAGATGCCCTCGGCCTCTCGCGAGCGCCCCGCCATGACGGCTCTCCACGCCGACTGGAGTTGCCGCCCGTCGTCCGCAGAGATGCCCTTGCCTCGAAAGGGCGGGGCCACGTAGTCCTCCCCGGGCGGAATCGGGGCCCGGGCCGGTGGCCCGCAAGCCGCCAGAGCCAGGAGCATCAGAAGGGCTGAGCCACGCTTCAAACCAGGTGCTCCCGGTAGCGAGGCAGAAGGCGTTCCGGGATCTCCGCGTCGAGAGTCACGTCGTCCCCGTCCACCTCGTGGGAGGTCACCCGTCCGCTCCCGTAGACGGCGGCAATCGCACGAGCGTCCGTCGCCTTGAAGCGAAGCTTGACGCTCCGCGGCGCGAGTGCCAAACGCGAGGAAATCAGGTCCCGGAGGGCGTCCGTCCCTTCTCCGGTGACGGCGGAGACCAGAACCGCCTCAGGTCGGCCCCCTTGAAGGGCCTGGCGCCGATGCGGCGGCACGCGATCTACCTTGTTGAGCACCTCGAGGACCGGCCGCCCTGATGCGCCTATCTCTTCGAGGACCGCGCGCACGGCGTCTTCCCGGGCCTCCAGGTCCTCGGCCGAGGCATCGATGATGTGGATGAGGAGGTCAGCCTCGACCACCTCTTCGAGGGTCGCGCGGAACGCGGCCACCAGGCCGTGGGGGAGCTTCTGGATGAAGCCGACCGTGTCGATGAGGAGGATCTCGCGCCCCTGGCCCAGCCGCGCCCTGCGCACGAGAGGATCGAGGGTCATGAAGAGAGCATCGGCGACGGGCGTCCCGGCCGCGGTGAGAGCGTTGAAGAGGGTCGATTTCCCCGCGTTGGTGTACCCAACCATGGCGACGACGGGCGCACCGCCTCGCCCGCGCGCCTCGCGCCGCGTCCGGCGGCCGCGCCGCACCCTGTCAATCTCCCGGCGGACGGCCTGGATGCGCTGGCGGATACGTCGTCGGTCCGTCTCGAGCTTCGTCTCCCCCGGGCCCCGTGTCCCGATTCCGCCGCCGAGGCGCGAGAGGAGAACGCCCTGCCCGGAGAGCCGAGGGAGGAGGTAGTCGAGTTGGGCCAGCTCGACTTGCAGGCGGCCCTCCCGCGTCCGAGCCCGGCGCGCGAAGATATCGAGGATGAGCTGGGTGCGGTCGAGGGTCTTAACGCCTACTTCACGCTCGATGTTGCGCTGCTGCGCAGGCGAGAGGTCGTCGTCGAAGACCAGAAGGTGGGCGTCGCTCCGTTCGGAGAGGCCGCGGATCTCTTCCACCTTTCCTCGGCCCACGAGCGTCGCCGGGTCCCGGCGCCGTCGCTCCTGAATCAGGGTGCCGACCACGGTTCCCCCGGCGCTGCGGACGAGCTGTTGAAGCTCCGCCACAGAGGACTCCGTGGAGACGCGGCTCCGCGGGTCGAGGGAGAGGCCGACGAGCAGCGCCCTTTCGGGGGCGGCGGCTTTCGAAGCTGGAGAAACGTCCGGGATGGAGTTCGAAACCTCGCTCAAGGAACGGCACTTGATTGTATCAGGCCGCGCCACCGCGAAGAACCGCAAGGATCTGAGCCCAGGGGACGGCTCCCTCTCTCACGAGCCGAGGAGCTTCGCCCGTAAGGTCCACGATGGTGGAAGGGACCGCTCCGCCGGGTCCCGAGTCGAGAGCCACGGCAGCGACCCCCCCGAGCGCCAGAACAGCCGCGGCGCACGTCAGGGGTGGCTCCTTTCCTGCCAGGTTGGCCGACGTCGCCACGAGCGGGCCGGCTTCCCGCGCAAGCCTGCGCGTCAGCTCTAGAGCAGGGACGCGAACAGCGACCGTCCCGGCCCCCGCGGTCACGGCGCGCGGAACGGCCGCGGAGGCCTGAAGCACGAGCGTGAGCGGCCCCGGCCAAAAGCGCGCCGCGAGCGCCTCGGCGGCGGGCGGGAATTCGGACCAGAGACCGCATGCCTGTTCGACGTCCGCCGCCACAAGGGGCAGCGGCTTACCGTCCTCACGCCTCTTGGCGGCACGCAGGGACGCAACCGAGTCTCCGCTGAGGGCGAGGGCTCCAAGAGCATAGAGCGTGTCCGTGGGAAAGATGATGAGGCTCCCCCGCCGAAGCGCCGCGGCCGCTTCGGCGACGGCCTCCGGGTCGGGGGCGGCACCGTCGACCCGGAGGACCCTCATGTCAGGAAGAGGAAGCTGGCGCTGCGCCGGGCTCGGCGGGAGCCCACGAGGTGTCGATCGCGTTCTTCTTGAACATGGCGAGAAGATTCGTCTTGTCCACGGCTTTCGCGTAGGCCTCCTGGGGATCCACAACCTTTCGCTTCACGAGGTCGGTGAAGCTCTCGTTCATGAGACACATCCCGTACTTTTTTCCGGTCTGCATGATCGAGGGGATCTGGAAGACCTTTGACTCCCGGATCAGATTCGCCACGGACGGGATGCCTATCAGAACCTCGAGCACCGGAGTCCGTCCCCCGCCGATCTTCTTGCAGAGCATCTGGCTGATAACGCCCTTCAAGCTCTCGGAGAGCATCACGCGGATCTGCCCCTGCCGGTCGGCCGGAAACTGATCTACGATCCGATCCACGGTCGAGGGCGCCGAGGAGGTGTGAAGCGTTCCGAAGACCAAGTGCCCTGTCTCGGCAGTCTCGATGGCGATCGAGACGGTCTCGAGATCGCGCATCTCTCCGACCAGAACGATGTCCGGATCTTCCCGGAGGGCCGCCCGGAGAGCGTCCTTGAAGGAATCGGTGTGCTCCCCCACCTGGCGTTGGTTGATGAGGCACTTCTTGTTTTCGTGGACGAACTCCAGCGGGTCTTCGATCGTGATGATGTGGTCGGTGCGGTTCCTGTTGATGTAGTCGATGAGCGCGCAGAGCGTCGTCGACTTACCCGAACCCGTCGGACCCGTCACGAGGACGAGCCCCTTGGGCAGGTGGCAGAGCTGCATGATTTCCTTGGAGAGGCCCATCTCCTCAGACGTGATGATCTTGCTTGGGATGACGCGGAAGACGCCCCCCATCCCCTTCCGGTCCATGAAGAAGTTGCAGCGGAAGCGGGCTAGGCCCTCGATCTCGTAAGCGAAGTCGGTGTCGTGGCGCCGCTTGAACTCCTCTCGGTTCCTCTCGGGTGCTATGGGCCAGAGTATTCGCTCAGTGTCCTCGCGCGTGAGGACGCTTCGGTCAGGGACGAGCTTGATCTCTCCGTCGTGGCGCAGCATCGGCGGAGTGCCTACGGAGATGTGGAGGTCGGAGGCCTTCCACCCGCAGAGCGTCCGGAAAAGGTCGTCCATCTCGGCTGTGGGCCCAGAGGGCGAAGTGCGCGCAGGGCTCGGAGCCGGCGGCGCCGGCGGGGGGGCGCTTGCGGTGGCAGGTGCCCCAGCCTGCTTCCCGGGGAGCCGCACCACGGCCTGGCACTTTGGGCACTTCACTCCGAACGGACGATCGGGAACCTTGGCGTCGTCGATGACGATGGCGTTCCCGCACTGGGGACAGGTGGCCTGCACGCTGCCTATTTCTCCCGGATCTCGATGACCCTTGTGATTCGCTCTTTTTGGACGAGGTGATGCTGGTGACCCGCTCGCAGCGTCAGAAACATTTCAGGCCGATTCAGGTAGTCGAGGACGCGCGCCTGGTTCTGTGGCATTTCAATGAGCAGCCTTCCGTCGAGTCGCTCGTTCTCCGCTTCGATAGCCACTTGACGCACCGGGCTGTTCGGGTCCTCCTCCCCGTTTCCGTCATCGGCCTCAGCGTCCACGCTCAGGACGAGGACCTCGCGTTTGTTCACGAGAACCGGAGAGGCCAGGTCATCGGGAAGGAACGGGAAGAAGCGCGCGGGCTCGTTCATCCATTCCGCTGCACGCGTGGCCCCGGAGTGGTTCATGGCGGCAGTCGGCACGAAGATCCGGCCTCGGAACCGTCGCCCATCGGCGCACAGAACCTCGGCGACGACAGCAATCGTGGGGACTTTGAGTTCGCTCATAGCGCCCTCCTGAGGCGGCGCCATTATGCGTTCCCGCCGCGGCCCAGTGCAATCTCGCGAGCGGCCCACGCGATCTGTCGCCCCACCCCCCTGAGAAGCGTCACCTCCCGAGGCGTGGGTGCTGACCGGGCAACCCACCGCCGAATCTCGGCTAGAAGGGCTCCCGGGTTGTCCTTGTTGAGGAAGCCGATGCCCAGAAGCCCCTCGCCGAGAGAGTCGAGAGCGGCCTCGATTTCCTCCGCCGTCGCCAGAGGGGCGGGCCCCAAAGCCTCGGGCGGGGTCGACGAGGCGGTAAGGAAGATCTCGTAGCCCAGGACGAGAACCGCTTGTGCCAGGTTGAGCGACGAGTGCTCGGGTGCCGTCGGGATGTGGACTCGGGCGTGGCAGAGGGCCAACTCATCGTTGCGCAACCCGGTTGCCTCAGGGCCGAAGACGATAGCCGTCGGACCCCCTGCCGCGCGCGCGGAGACCTCGGCCGCGAGCCGCCGGGGACTCCAGGCCTCTGCTGCGAGCCGGCCCGAGGTTCCGACGACAAAGGTGCTCAGGGCGACGGCCGCACGCAGCGTCGGCGCCACGACCGCCCCGTCGAGAACGTCCCAGGCGCCATAAGCCAAGGCTCGCGCTTCCGCGTCACGGAGGGCCGGCGGGGGCTCCACGAGTCGCAAGCGACCAAGGCCCATGTTCTTCATGGCGCGGCAGGCGGCCGCGACGTTGGCCGCCCGGGCCGGACGGACGAGGACGACGTCGACCTGCGCTCGGTTCACCGGAGGAAGAGCATGGCGGCGCAGTCTAGCAGGGGACGACTATAATCCGAAGCAATGCTCTCGCGCCCCTTCTCGGCCCTCATCCTCGTCGCGTGGATTGGGCAGATGGGAGTCCTGGTCGATCGAGCGTACCTCCGGTCGAGCCCGGGAGCGCTCGCCGCTGAGCTCGGACGCTACGGCGCCGGGGCGCAATGGAAGGGCGTCTACTACCGGGGAGAGAAGATCGGCTTTACCGTGGGTCAGACCCTCGACACGGGTGACGGCTACGAGCTCCAGGAAGACGGACGTTTGCAGATGGTCCTCTTGGGAGCGACTAGCGCCGCCCGCATCAGGACCTCGGCCCGCGTGGACCGCACTTTCGCGCTGCGGTCCTTTTCCTTCTCCCTCGACCCGGGGACCGGGCCGACAGAGGTCACAGGCTCTCTCACGGGCAGCCACCTGGCGCTGACGATCCGGACCCCGAGCGGCACCCGCTCGGAGATCAGGGATCTTCCCGAGCCTCCGAACCTCTCGCTCAACCTGCCCCGGCGGCTCGCGGCGGCTGGGCTCGCTCCCGGGCAACGCCTCACCGCCTCCACCTTCGATCCCGCGACGTTGCGCAACGCGCCGATGGACCTGGAGGTCCAGGCGCGAGAGGTCGTTTGGGCCGCCGGAAAACCGGTGCCCGCGTTTCGAATCAGGATGACCTTCTCGGGCGTCACCTCCACGTCGTGGGTCACCGACGTCGGCGAGGTCGTCCGCGAGGAGAGCCCGCTCGGCCTCATCGTTCTTCGGGAAACGCGGGACCGAGCAACCGCTCTCGCCGTTCCGGGCGATGTGCAGACCGACATGCTGAAGACGGCCGCCATCACGCCGACGGGGCCTCGGATCGTCGATCCGGCCACGGTCGAGAGCTTGAAGCTCCGGGTCGAGGGCGTCGATCTGGTCTCGTCGGACGTCGATGGCTCGGCCCAAACCCTCTCTCACGGCGTGATCCAGCTTCGTGACCCGGGCGCGCTCACTCCTACGGCGAAGGACCCGAAGGCCGCGACCTACCTGGCGCCGGAGGCCTTCATCGAAAGCGACGATCCTGCCGTGCGCGACGAGGCCAAGTTGGCCGCCGGGAGCGCCACCGGCACCCGGCTTCGAGCGGAGCGCCTCGTTCGCCACGTGAACGCCATCCTCGAGAAGAAGCCCACGGTGAGCCTCCCTTCGGCCAAGGAGGTGCTTCGGACCAAGGTCGGTGATTGCAACGAGCATAGCGTCCTGTTCGTTGCGATGGCTCGAGCCCTCGGCATCCCGTCGCGAATCGCGGTCGGCCTCGTCTTCATTCACGGCGGGTTCTACTACCATGCGTGGGCCGAGGTGTATATCGAAGCGCCGCCGGGACGGGGCCTCTGGCTTCCTGTCGATCCGACCCTCAACCAGTTCCCAGCCGACACCACTCACCTGGCTCTCGCCCGCGGAGGTTTGGAGCGGCAGACGGCGATCCTGCCGCTCGTGGGGCGAGCGAAGATCACCGTCCTAGAGGTCAAGGTCCGCGCGGGGTCGACGCCCGTGCTGGTCGGGCGCGTCGCACGGGACGTCAGGCCCATCGAGATCGATATGCCGAAACGAGGGGGCGCGATCGGCTGTTGGTCGGCTCCGGCTCGGTAGGAGCCCCATGATCCAGGTCGTCGATCTCGTCAAGAAGTACGGGTCTTTCACGGCCGTGGACGGCGTGTCCCTCGACGTGGCCGCGGGAGAGATCCACGGGTTCCTCGGTCCGAACGGGGCCGGCAAGACCACCGCCATTCGGATCATCGGAGGCCTGCTGAAGCCCACGTCAGGCCGGGTGGTGATCGACGGTCACGACCTGGCGGCGGCGCCGGCTCAGGCCAAGAACGCTTTGGGTTTCATCCCGGATCGGCCTTTCTTGTACGAAAAGCTCACGGCCCAAGAGTTTCTCCGCTTCCATGCAGGGTTGTACGAGTTAGAGGGCGATGCGGTGACGCACCGGATTGACGAGCTCCTGGACCTCTTCGAGCTTCGGGCATGGGCCGGCGAGCTTGTCGAAAGCTTCTCCCATGGCATGAAGCAGCGTCTCGTCATGTGCTCCGCCTTTCTCCACCGGCCCCGGGCCGTTCTGGTCGACGAACCCATGGTGGGGCTCGACCCGCGGGGTGCGCGACTCATCAAGGACGTCTTTCGGGCCATGAGCCGTAAAGGCGTCGCGATCCTGATGAGCACTCATACCCTCGAGGTGGCCCAGGAGATGTGCGACCGGATCAGCATCATTCAGCACGGGAAGATCATCGCCCGTGGAACGGTCCCTGAGCTTCAGGCCCTCGCGGGTGGGACCGATGAACAGCTCACGTCGGTCTTCTTGCGTCTGACGGGCGGCAGCGGGCTCCAGGAGATCGATGGCGCGGTTTGACGGGACCTGGCGATGACGGAGCTCGTGTGGCTCCTTCGTCCCTCCCTCTGGGCTGCGCGCAATCGCGTCAGGCGGCGTGAGGCGGGGGACGGTGCTCGCGCGGCGCTCTTCGCAGCCATCGGTGTGGCCGTATTTCTGGCCATTTTCGCCATCGTCTTCTGGTTGACATGGCAGCTCCTCGACTACGAGGAATTGGGCGAGTACCTGCTTCGCCTCGGCCTCTCCTGGCTCTTCCTGACGTTTCTCTCCTTTCTCGCGTTCAGCGGCGTCGTCACGGCCCTCTCTACGTTCTTTCTCTCCGAGGATCTGAGGCTCCTGCTCGCCACGCCCATCCATCCCGATCCCTTCTTCTACTCACGCTTCGTGCGGACCACGAGTCAAGCGTCTTGGATGGTGGTCACGTTCCTCTTTCCCGTTCTCCTGGCCATCGGCGTCGTTCGCTGCGCCGGTCCGCTCTACTGGGCAGCCGTCCCCTTCACGCTGCTTCCCTTCATCCTCATCCCGGCCTCCGCGGGCAGCATCGTGACCCTCCTCCTGGTCAACATCTTTCCCGCTCGACGGGCGCGGGACGTGCTCATGTTGATGGGCCTTCTCTTCGCCGTCGGCCTGGTGCTGCTTCTCCGCTTTTTGCGCCCGGAACGTCTTGTTTCGGTCGAGTCCATTCCCGACGTGACGGCCTTCTTCGCCACCCTTCAGTCTCCGGTGACCCCGCTGCTCCCCTCGTTCTGGGCCGGCGAGACCCTCTTCTCGGCGCTCCAGGGAACAGTCGACGGGCTCCACGTCGCGGCCCTCTGGACCACCGCGCTTGCCTCCGTTGTCGTCGCTCGGACCCTCTTCAGCCGCTACTACTTCGACGGGTGGAGCAAGGCGCAGGAAGCCCGCAAGGCTCGCTTCACCCGCCTCCGGGTTCTCGACCGACTCTCCCGCCTGCTTCCCGGCCCGGCCGCCGGCCGTGGCCTTCTGGTCAAGGACCTGAAGGTCTTTCTCCGGGATACCGCCCAGTGGTCGCAACTGTTGCTGCTCGTGGCCCTGGCTTTCATCTATCTCTACAACTTCCGCGTCCTCGACCTGGACCGGATCCCCTACATGAGCGGTGTCATCAAGAATGCCTATGCCTTCGTGAATCTCTCTCTCGCCGCCTTTGTCGTCTCCGCGGTGGCCGTCCGCTTCGTTTTTCCCGGCGTCTCGATCGAAGGGCCCGCGTTCTGGATCGTGCGCACGTCGCCTGTCGATATGAGGCTCTTTCTGTGGTCGAAGTTGTGGACCGCGCTGCTCCCCGTGCTCCTGATGGCCGAGGCCCTCACGATTGCGTCCAACGAGTTTCTGGGGGTTGCGCTTTTTCTCAAGCTCGTCTGTGGCCTTGCGGTGCCCTTCCTCACGCTGGGTTTGCTGGGCATGGCGGCGGGCATGGGAGCACAGTACCCGCGCTTCGCGGCGGAGAACGTCACCCAGGTTTCCGGTTCATACGGCGGCATCGCGTACATGATTCTCGCCGTCCTGTTCATCCTGATCGAGATCGGCCTTCTGGCCTGGCCCTGTTCGGTCTATCTGTGGCACGACTACCACGAGATCCCCCTGCGCCCCGTTCATTTCGTCGCGATGAGCGCGTCTTTTCTCTCGGCCATGGCGCTCGCGCTCGTCGCCTTCCTCGCGCCAATGCGAAAGGGAATCCTGGCCCTGGAGGCGCTCGGGGACTGAGTCGCTGAGGTTGGTGCCGGCGGGTCGCCTCTGCTACGATCGAAACTGATGAAGCGAAATGCCACTCGGGCTGTGAGGGTCGGCGATGCGACCCTCGGAGCGGGAAATCCGGTCGCCGTTCAGAGCATGTGCGCCACCCGCACCCAGGATATCGACGCCACCGTCGAGCAGGCGGAAGCGATCCGGAAGGCGGGCGGCGACATCGTCCGCGTGGCCGTCGACAACGCGAAGGACGTGGAGGCGCTGGCTGTGGTTCGGCGACAGACGCCGGCCAACCTGGTGGTCGATCTCCAGGAAAACTACAGGCTGGCGTCACAGGTGGCCCCTCACGTCGACAAGATCCGTTACAACCCGGGGCACCTCTACCACCACGAGCGAGAGAAGTCGGTCGAGGAGAAGGTCCGATTCCTCGTTCAGGTGGCTCGAGACCACGACTGCGCCCTCCGAGTGGGTGTCAACTGCGGCAGCGTCGACCCCGAGACGAAGGCCTTGCACCCAAGCGACGACGTCGCGGCCATGGTGGCGTCGGCTCTTCAGCACTGCCGGATCCTCGATGACCTCGGCTTCGATCGCTACGTCGTGAGCTTGAAGGACTCCCATCCTCTCAAGGTCATCGACGCGAACCTTCGCTTCGCCACCGAGCGGCCCGACGTACCCCTTCACCTCGGCGTCACCGAGGCGGGAATCCCCCCCGATGGGATCATCAAGACGCGCGTGGCCTTCGAACAACTGCTGTCTCGAGGCGTGGGCGACACGCTCCGAGTGAGCCTGACGCTCCCCAATCCGCGCAAGCACGAAGAGATCACCGTTGGCCGGCAGATTCTCGGCGATATCGCGGCAGGGCGCTTCCGATCCGTCCCGGTCTTCGACGAGGACAAGCTCAATATCATCTCGTGCCCCTCCTGTTCCCGGGTCGAGAACGAGCGCTTCGTCGAACTGGCCGAAGCCGTGAAGCAGATGTCCACGTACGCCGAACGCCACGCCCTGACGATCGCGGTGATGGGCTGTCGGGTCAATGGGCCTGGAGAGACAGACGACGCCGACCTTGGCCTCTGGTGCGGTCCGACCCATGTCAATCTGAAGAAGAAGACGGAGAGCGTGGGAGCCTATACCTACGACGAAATCCTGGGGCGGCTGCGTCAGGAGCTCGATGCCCTGATCGAGGCAAGAACGGCCGTAGTCAGCTCATGAGGCTGCTAGAGCTAGATCGCGATTTCGACGGCCTTAGCGCCCCTGGCCCGCGAGATCCGCGTCGACCATCAGGCGGACGAGTTCCTCGAAGCTGACTCTCGCCTTCCAGCCCAGTTCCGTGAAAGCCTTCGACGGATCGCCGAGAAGCATATCGACCTCGGCCGGCCGGAAGTACCTGGGGTCCACGACCACATGCTCTTC